>VFZP01000097.1 GCA_016871115.1 Acidobacteriota bacterium | reverse complement strand
GCACGCCTTTAATCTGGAACCGCGCGGCTTCCACCGCCGCATCGGCCACACTGACACGGTCCGCCGGCTCCACGGCTTGCGCCGGATTCGCAAGGAATGCCGTCAGCGCCGTCTGCGCCGCTTGTGAACGCCAGTTGGCGTGCATCGCCAACGCACGAGCCGCAGCGCGGCGGACGCGACGGTCCGGATCAGCCAGGCGCGCACCCAGCGCCGCCGTCGCCGCTTCACCGAAGATGCCGTGGGCGAACGTGTGCGCCGCGGCGAGGTGCGTGTCCGCGTTCGGCGAGTCCAGCGACTTCAACAGCACCGCACCCGCCGGCGCGCCGCCCACCAGCGCCAGGTCCACGAAGTATCCACCCGCGCCGACGCGCGGCGCCGCCGCCAGCAACTTGCGCTCGGCAGCCGACGGCGGCACGTTCTTATTCCGCACACGGCTCACCCACGCCATCGCGTCATCGTTGATCGCAGGGCGATAGCTGCGCGCGCCGTGGTCCGCCACTTCGCGATAAGTGGCGCGGTAGCCCTTGGCGTCCACGCGCGAGTAGCCGTCACGCACGTTGGTGAGGTGATGCGCCAGATCGCGCAGCCCCAGCACCATGTAAATCCCCGGAGCCTCGTTCTCTTGATCGATCGCCCGCGCCGTCTCCACGGGTATCTTCCACCACGTCCAGCTATGCGACACGCTGGCGGCCACCACACCGGGATGGAGCGTAGACAACTCACCTGAAATCTTGCCGCCCTCGCCCTTGCCATACACATACACGCGGCGCGGATTGATCGGGTACGTCTTCTTGGCCCACTCAATCAGCTTCGCGATCGGCTCATGGTCGGCCGGCCCGAACTTGCGCTCCTGCGGGCCGCCCGCCACGATCACGAACTGATCGCGCAGCCCCAGCCGCTTCAGCGCCTCGCGGACGGGATAGATTTCATCGCCCACGGGCCGGTCATGCTGGGGGAAGCAGAGGATCAACGCGAGTTGGCACGCCGGATCCGTGGTCCCAGCGGGCGCCGCCACGTCGGGCGCATCCACCACGTACTTGATGATCGTTTTGCCAGCAGCGTCCTTGAGTTCAACCGGCGGCGGTGCGGCCGCAAACAGAACGGCGGCAAACAGAAAGGGAGTGAGCAGTTTCATTGGGAAGCGCTTCTATCATACCGGGCAGAAATACCATGTGGGCGCGATAGGCATCGGCGGCGAGGGCTCGTACCATAGACATGGCATGCGTCTACTCGTTCTTGCCGCATTTTGTGCGGCTGCGGCGGCCAGTCTTGCCGCCGCCGACATGGGCCGTCTCCAGGTGAAGGCCAGTCCGGGCCGCGCCGGCGTGTTTCTCAATGGCAAATACCTCGGGCCCGCCGCCAACTTCGGTCGCGCGCGCACGTACGGAGTTCCCGCGGGTGAACACGAGTTGAAGCTGGTGGAGCCGCGCTATGAAGAAGTGACCACCAAGATTACGGTGAAAGCCGGCGCCAAGACCGTGCACGCCGCGACGATGAAAGCGCTACCAATTCCGCAGCCGCCGTTCGGCACGCTGCGCACGATCCACCCGGACCGCTTTGCCGCCGTCTACATCAACGGCAAGTTCATGGGCCACGTGGATGAGTTCAGCAACTTCGCGCAGGGCATGCTGCTGAACCCGGGCACCTATGCGTTGAAGATCGTGCCGACGGCCGAGGGCGTCGCGACCATCGAGAAGCAGATCACCATCGAAGCGAACAAGAGGCTGATCGTGCAATAGCGCGCTGGCGCGCTACAGCGCCCGCGCCACCGCGCGTTTCCACCCCGCGTACGCTTCCTCGCGCCGCACCGCGTCCCACTGCGGCTCAAACGTGCGCTCCACGCGCCAGAAGCTCTCCACTTCCGGCACGCTAGACCAGTAGCCAGTCGCCAGGCCCGCCAGATACGCCGCGCCCAGCGCCGTCGTCTCAATATCCGCCGGACGCACAACCGGCCGCCCCAGAATATCGGCCTGGAGCTGCATCAGAAAGTTGTTCGCCGTCGCGCCGCCGTCCACGCGCAGTTCAGCCAGTTGCTGACCCGAGTCCGCCTCCATCGCCTCCACCAACTCGCGCGTCTGAAACGCGATCGACTCGAGCGTCGCGCGCACCAGATGCGCCGCGGACGTGCCGCGCGTAATCCCCGTGATCAGCCCTCGCGCCTCCTGCGCCCAGTGCGGCGCGCCCAAGCCCACAAACGCCGGCACCACGTACACTCCACCGGCGTCCGGCACCGACGCCGCCAGCGCTTCTGACTGGGCCGCGGTCTCAATCAAGTGCAACTCATCGCGCAGCCACTGCACGGCCGCGCCCGCCACGAACACGCTGCCTTCCACGGCAAACTCCGGCGCCGCGGACGTACCGGCGGCGCGAGTAGCCAGCAACTTGTGGCGCGAAACCGGCGCCGTGCCGCCCGCGTGCAACAGCGCGAAGCACCCCGTGCCATAAGTATTCTTCGACAGCCCCGCGCGGAAACACGCCTGCCCCACCAGCGCTGCCTGCTGATCTCCGGCGATGCCCGCCACCGGAATCGCCGCGCCCAAGTGCTCGGCCGCCGCCTCGCCCACCACGCCGCTGGACGGCACAATCTTCGGCAGCATCGACGCCGGCAAGCGGAACAGCCGCAACAGATCCGCATCCCAAGCCCCAGCCGCCAGATTCATCAGCATCGTGCGCGACGCATTGCTCGGGTCCGTGGCATGCACCGCGCCGTTCGTCAGCTTCCAGATCAGCCACGTGTCGACATTGCCAAACAGCAGATCGCCCGCCTCGGCCCGCTCGCGCGCGCCCGGCGTGTGATCCAGAATCCACTCAATCTTGCTCGCCGAAAAATACGCGTCCACCACCAGGCCCGTCTTGCGCGTCACCTCGGCCGCGCCGGGCGAAGCAGCCAGCGCCGCGCACCGCGATGCCGTGCGCCGGCACTGCCACACAATCGCAGGCGCCACGGGCTCGCCCGTGTGCCGGTCCCACACCAGCGTGGTCTCGCGTTGGTTGGTGATGCCGATGGCGGCAATCTCCGAGGCCGCAATCCCCGCCGTCGCCAGCGTGCGCCGCGCGGCGCTCAACTGCGCGCCCCAGATCTGCCGGCCATCCTGCTCCACCCATCCTTGCTGCGGATAAGAGCACTCTATCGGCACCGACTCCATGGCCAGGCGCCGGCCTTGCCGGTCATACAAAACCGCACGGGCACTCGTGGTGCCCTCATCGAGCGAAAGGACGCAGCTCACCGTCCTATAATATAGGTTCACCATTATGTTCTTCCGCCGCGAAAAAATCAAAGCACCGAGCTTCTCCGACCGCCTGGGCGATCTCACCGGAGCTGGCTTTCAGACGCAGTCGATTGCCAACGGCCGGACGCTGGTTACGCGTATGGGCGTCGGCGCGGAGGTAACCGAAGGCGGCGAACCCGGCACGGTGAACGTCGGCAAGGCCGGCGTGATAGTGTCGAACGAACTGGGCCAACTCACCGACGTCGGCTACCAGAAGGTGTTCGTCACAGCCTCGGGTAAGAAAGTGGCTGCCCGCGCCGAGCATCTCCGCGCGCTGCATGACTTCACCGAAGACCTGCGCGAAACGCTGGGCATGACGAGCCTGTACAATCAGGGCCTCGGCTCGACCAACGAGTTGCATCTCTACGACCGCGTGGAAGACCGCGACGGCGGCGCGCCCAAGCGCCCGTGGGAACACGCCAAGTAGCGAGTCGCGTACAACAATAGTTTTCTGAGAAAATCCTTACGCTCAGCGCACTACTCAAATGTATGCGCGCGCGTTCTGTCCATACAGCAGTATCGATGGCGGACCACTGGCAGTTGCTGATTTGGTGCCCGCAGCCGGCGTTGACGCCGGAACAGGTTCGCACGTTAACCGCCGAGATCCGACGCGGCTGCGTCGAGGGCGCTATTGGCTCCGCGCGTATGCCGCCATGCCTGAACGCATCGCCCTGTTGTTCTATCCGCTGCGTGAAGCCGGGCCCATCGTCGCGCGCTGGGAGTCGTGCGCGGGGGTGACCGCCGAACGTCGGCGCGCGATACGGGACGACGCGGAACTGGAACGCGCGGCACGTTTCGTCGAGTCGCTCCCAGTGCGATCGCATCTCGCCGCGCGCCCCGAAGACTATCCTTGGTCCAATCTCGGTTGGCTGCTTGAGTTCACGCCCACTCAACGGCTCACTCTGTAAACGAAGAGGGCCAGAACCTTCATCGACACCCACCCCACCAGCGCAGAGGCCGGAATGGTGAGCACCCACGCCCACACGATATTCGTCGCCACGCCCCAACGCACCGCCTTCACGCGTTGAATGGAGCCCACCCCCGCAATCGCGCCCGCCACGGTATGCGTGGTAGATACGCTCATGCCCAGGTGCGACGCAAACAGGATCGATAGTCCCGCCGCGGTCTCAGCGCAAAATCCCGAGCGCGGTTTCAGCCGCGTGAGCCGTCCACCCATCGTCTTGATAATGCGCCAGCCGCCGCTCATTGTACCCAGGCCAATCGCCGCGTAAGCGGCCAGACTCACCCAATACGGCACTTCAAACGTCTTGATACAGCCGCTGGTCAACAGCACGCTGGTAATGATGCCCGCGGTCTTCTGCGCGTCGTTCGATCCGTGCGAGAAAGAGAACAGCGCGGAACTGACCAACTGCAACTGCCGGAACCAAACATCCATCTTGCGGGGCGTCGCGCGGCGGAACACCCAGAAGATGACGATCATCAGGACGTAGGCCATCAGCAGCCCAGCGGCCGGCGCGATGACGATAAACAAAAGCGTGTCACGCCACTTAGCGCCCCACAGCAGCGCGTCGAAGCCGCCCTTGGCAATGGCAGCGCCGGCATAGCCGCCCACCAGAGCGTGCGTGGAACTGGAGGGCAGACCCCACCACCAGGTCAGCAGATTCCAGGCGATGGCCCCCAGCAATCCGGCGAGAATCACATAGGTATCGATCTTGCTCAGATCGACGAGACCCTTGCCAACCGTAGCCGCCACAGCCGTGCCTGCAAAGAAGAACGCCGCGAAGTTCCATACCGCCGCCCACAATACGGCCTGAAACGGCGTCAACACGTGCGTGGCGACGATGGTGGCGATGGAATTGGCTGCGTCGTGGAAGCCGTTGATGTAGTCGAAAACTAGGGCCACCGCCACGACGACGGTCACCAGGATCAGCGTGGAATCCATGCTACTAGCTGTTCTTGACGAGAACTTCCTGCAGTACGTCGGCTACGTCTTCGGCGTAGTCCGTGGTTTTTTCGAGAATCTCGTAGACCTCTTTCAGCTTGATGAGCTGAATCGGGTCCTTCTCGTGGCGGAACAAGTCCGCGACGGCCGACCGCACAATGGCGTCCGCTTTGCCTTCGAGATGATTAATGTGGATACACTCAGCCTGCAGCGGTTCGCTCTTCGACAAAGCCAGAAAGGCGCGCTGCAGTGTCTGGCCGGCTTCGAGGATGATAGCGCAAAGATCCTGAACCGGCTTCGGAATGGGCTTCACATCATAAGCGAGCAGCCGGTGGACGGTTTCCTCGATGCCGTCGATCACGTCGTCGAGCGAGGCGGCCAACTGGTGAATATCTTCGGGATCGAGCGGGGTAATGAAGGTGGAGTTCAGCCGGACGAACGATTCATGGATGACCTCGTCGGCCTGCTGTTCGAGATCTGAAATTCTCTGAGCCGCGGGGGGCATGGCCGCTTCGCTCTGACGCACCGCGTCGTTCAATACTTGGGCAGCCTCCACGATAAAGGCAGCTTGGCGATCGAAGTAGAGAAAGAACTTCTCTTCACGCGGAAGGAGTCTCATAGCAAATGCGGTCCCTATGATCTCAGGTTGCGCAAGCGGAGGTCAAATGACAATCCCGCGACAGCGCTTCACTGCAAAATCGGCAGCAGCGGCTCCGCCTCGCGCGCATCCTCAAACCCATCCAGCGTCAGTTGGCCGTCCTGCACAAAGCGTGGATCGAGCAGACGCTCCGGCTGTAAATTGCCGAGCGCCGAAAGCATCGTCTGCTTCAGGTTCGGGTAGTCCTGCTCGAATTCGGCGAACACATCGCGCAAAGAGCGCCGCACGGTGCCGGTTTTCTGCGAACAGCCGCACGGAATCACCGGCGCGCCCAGCGACGCGGCAAACTCGCGCGTGATGTCCTCGGTGGTGAAACACAGCGGGCGGATGAGGCGAAACTGCCGGTCACGGGAGTAGGTCACCGGCGGCAGCGCGCTGAGCTTGCCGTTGAACATGGCGTTGCGCAGGAACGCTTCGCAAAAATCGTCGGCGGTGTGGCCGAACGCAATCACGTTGGCCCCCAGGCCTTGCACCACTTCGTACACCGCGCGGCGGCGGAACCGGCTGCACTTGTCACAGCCATGGCCGGGGTCTTCGTCGATCAGGCGGTGGCTCGGTGCGTCATGATGATACGTCCAGGCAATACCGCGGCTGCGGAGCCACTCGCCCAGCGGTTGAATCGGGCCCAGGAACTTGCCCTGCTCAATCGTGAACGCGCACACCGAGAACGCGATGGGCGAACGTTTCTCCAGCAGCAGCAGCGCTTCGAGCAGCGTCACCGAATCCTTACCTCCCGACAGTCCCACGGCCACGCGATCTCCCGCGCGGATCATGTTGAACCGGCCGATGGCCTCGCCGACTTTGTGCAGCAGTGTTTTTTCGAGTGACACGTACCCTGATTATACGGGGCGCTTTGAGTGAATTTCTTGGAGGCTCCACACCCGCAGCGGATCGCGCAGGCGAGACTCCATGGCCTGGGCCGCCGCCTTCGCGCCGCTCAACGTTGTGATGCAAGGCACACGGTAGAAGACTGCGCTGCGGCGGATGGCCTGCTCATCGCTGAATGAGTGGCCGCCGGCGGCCGTGTAGATCACCAATTGCACCTGGCCCGCCTTGACCAGATCCACTGCATTCGGTCGGCCCTCGTTCACCTTGAAAACAGTCTTGCAGGGCAACCCGGCGGCGGCGATGGCGGCGGCGGTGCCGCGCGTGGCGGCCAGGTTGAAACCGAGTTCATGGAACTTGCGCGCTAGCAGGATCGCTTCGTTCTTATCGCGCGAATTCACGCTGAGAAAGACCGTTCCGTTCTTTGGCAGCGGCGTGCCGGCACTAAATTGCGCTTTTGCAAACGCCTCGCCGAAATTCGCGCCCACGCCCATCACTTCGCCGGTGGAGCGCATTTCCGGCCCCAGCGCCGGATCGACGCCCGGAAATTTATTGAACGGGAAGACGGGCGACTTGACGAAGAACTGCGGCACAGGCAGCACACCCGAGGTTTGCCCGTGGGTGAGGTGCGCCAGCTCAGGGAGCTTCTTGCCCAGCATCAACCCCACCGCTACTTTCGGCAGCGGAATGCCGGTGGCTTTTGAGACATACGGCACCGTGCGGGATGCGCGCGGGTTCACTTCCAGCACGTACACTTCGCCGTCCTTGATCGCGTACTGAATGTTCATCAGCCCGATCACCTTGAGCGCGCGGGCCAGCTTCTCGGTGCACTCGCGGATGGTGGCCAGTTGCTTCTCGCCGATTGAGAAGGGCGGCAGCACGCACGAGCTGTCGCCCGAGTGCACCCCCGCTTCCTCGATGTGCTCCATGATGCCGGCGATCAGCACATTCTCGCCGTCGCTCAGCGCGTCCACATCCACTTCAGTGGCGTCTTCGAGGAACCGGTCAATCAGAATCGGGCGGTCCTGCGAGAACACGACGGCCTCACGCATGTAGCGCCGCACCGTTTCTTCGTTATAGGCAATCACCATCGCGCGCCCGCCCAGCACGTAACTGGGCCGCACCAGCACAGGGAACCCGATGCGGTGCGCCACTTCGAGCGCTTCTCCCAGGCTCGTCGCCGAGCCGTTGGGCGGTGACGGAATCTTGAGGTCGTCCAGGAGCTTGCCGAACAGCTTGCGGTCTTCGGCAAGATCGATGTTCGCCGGGTCCGTGCCGATGATCGGCACGCCCGCGCGCTTGAGCGGCAGCGCGAGATTCAGCGGCGTCTGCCCGCCAAACTGCACGATCACGCCCGTGGGCTTCTCGCGGTCGACGATGTTCAGCACCTCTTCATAGGTGAGCGGTTCAAAGTACAACCGGTCTGAGGTGTCATAGTCGGTGGAGACCGTCTCCGGGTTGCAGTTCACCATGATCGACTCCACGCCAAACTGCTGCAGCGCAAACGACGCGTGGCAACAGGCGTAGTCAAACTCAATGCCCTGCCCGATGCGGTTGGGCCCGCTGCCGAGAATCATCACCTTCGGCTTGTCGGTGGGTTCGGCCTCGCACTCCGATTCATAGCTCGAATACAGGTACGGCGTGAAGCTTTCAAACTCCGCCGCGCATGTATCCACGCGATTGAACACGGCAATCACGCCCAGTTCCTTGCGGCGCGCACGCACTTCATCCACGGTCTTGTTCCAGGAGCGCGCCATAAAGGCATCGGAGATGCCCGCGCGCTTGGCGGCGCGGAACGAGTCCTTATCCATCGACTCAAATGTGCACGCCTTCAGCGCCTGCTCCTGATCGACGAGGTCTTTCAGTTGCTTGAGGAACCACGGGTCAATCGACGTCAGTTCGTGGATTTGCTCCACCGTGTAGCCGCGCTCAAGCGCAAAGCGCACATACTGCAACCGTTCCGGATTCGGCGTGATGAGGCGATTCGGAATGAGCGCTTCGTCATAAACCTCGGCGCTCGCCGCCTTGCCGGTTTCCAGACTCCGCAGCGCTTTTGACAGCGCCTGCTGGAACGTGCGCCCGATGGACATCACCTCGCCCACCGACTTCATCTGCGTGCCCAGCACCGGCTCTGCCCCGGGGAACTTCTCGAACTGCCAGCGCGGGATCTTCACCACCACATAGTCAAGCGTCGGCTCAAAACACGCCGGCGTTTTCCGGGTGATATCGTTTTTCAGTTCGTCCAGCCGGTAGCCCACCGCCAGGCGCGCGGCGATCTTGGCAATGGGAAAGCCGGTGGCCTTCGAAGCCAGCGCCGAACTCCGCGACACGCGCGGGTTCATTTCAATGATCACCAGGCGTCCGTCTTTCGGATTGAGCCCGAACTGCACGTTCGATCCGCCGGTATCGACGCCGATCTCGCGCAGACACGCGAGCGCGCCATCGCGCATCATCTGATACTCGCGGTCGGTAAGAGTCTGCACGGGCGCCACGGTGATGGAGTCGCCCGTATGCACGCCCATCGCATCGAAGTTCTCGATCGAGCAGATAATGATGCAGTTGTCGGCCAGGTCGCGCACCACTTCGAGTTCGTACTCTTTCCAGCCGAGCACGCTTTCTTCGATCAGCACCTCGCCCACGGGCGAAAGATCGAGGCCGCGCTGCAAAATCTCTTCGAGTTCTTCGAGGTTGTAGGCAATGCCACCGCCCGAGCCGCCCAGCGTAAAGCTGGGACGCAGCACCACCGGATAGCCGTTCTTGTTGGCGAAATCGATGCCGGCCTCGACCGTGCGCACCAGTTGCGACAACGGCCCGATCAGGCCGATCTTTTTCATCGCGTCTTTGAACAGCAGCCGGTCCTCAGCCTTCTTGATCGAATCGATCTTGGCGCCCAGCAGCTCCACGCCATGCTTTTCGAGGATGCCCGCTTCGGCAAGCGCCACCGAAAGGTTCAGACCCGTTTGGCCGCCCACCGTGGAGAGCAGCGCATCGGGCCGTTCGCGCCGGATCACTTCCTCGGCATATTCAATCGTGATGGGCTCCACGTAGGTGGCGTCGGCCAACTCGGGATCGGTCATGATGGTGGCCGGATTCGAGTTGATCAGCACCACCTGATAGCCATCGGCGCGAAGCGCCTTGCAGGCCTGCGTCCCCGAATAATCGAACTCGCACGCCTGGCCGATGACGATCGGTCCGGAGCCGACGATGAGGATTTTTTTGATGTCAGTACGCTTGGGCATCAGCGGCTAGCTCTTCGATTCCTTCATCAGCTTTGCGAAGTCCTCAAATAGGTACTGTGAGTCGTGCGGCCCGGGCGCGGCCTCCGGGTGATACTGCACGCAGAACGTCGGATGGCTCTTGTGCCGGAAGCCTTCGAGCGTCTGGTCATTGAGATTGATGTGCGTCAATTCGATGTCGGCCGACGGGAGCGAATCCGGATCCACCGCAAAGCCGTGGTTCTGCGACGTGATCTCCACCTTGTTGGTGCGGTAATTCAGCACCGGGTGATTGGCGCCGCGGTGCCCGAACTTCAATTTGTACGTGCGGCCGCCCATCGCCAGCCCCAGCAGCTGATGACCGAGGCAAATGCCAAACAGCGGCACCCGGCCTGAAAGCGCGCGCACCTGCCGGGCCTGCGCCTCGAGCGGCTCCGGGTCGCCCGGGCCGTTTGACAGGAACACTCCGTCCGGCCTCAGCGCCAGCACCTCTTCGGCAGTCGTGCCGGCGGGTACCACGGTCACGTGCGCGCCCACCTGCACCAGGCACCGCAGAATGTTGCGCTTGATGCCGAAGTCAAAGGCCACCACCCGGAACTGCAGCGGCGCTGCGTCTTCAACCAAATCCGATGGCGAACAAGCTTTCACCGATTCGGCCCATTCATAGCGCGACGGCGTGGAGACGCGCGTCGCCAGATCGAGCCCGGCCATGGACGGCGCAGACCGCGCCCGTTCCACCAACTCCTTCGGATCGCCGCCGGCGCCGGAAATCGCGCCGCGCAGCACGCCGCCGTTGCGCAGTTTGCGCACAAGTTGGCGCGTGTCGATGCCGGAGGCAATCGGCACGCCCGCCTGCGCGAGGAAGTGCTCGGCGGCAAGGTCAGACCGCCAGTTGCTCACCACCGGCGAAAAATCGCGCACCACCAACCCCTCAATGTAGGGGCGGGCCGACTCCTTGTCGTCGATGTTCGATCCGTAGTTGCCGACCTGCGGATTGGTCAGCACCACAATCTGACCCGAATACGAAGGATCGGTGAAAATTTCCTGGTAGCCGGTGATGGAGGTATTGAAAACCACCTCGCCCGTTCTGACTTCTCGCGCACCAAAACTGGCGCCCTCGAAGACCGTGCCGTCTTCTAGGGCGAGGATCGATTTCTCCAAGTTCTCGGGTGCTCCTAGGGCTGACTAGCGGGGAAGGTTTAACTTCCCATTGGAACACGCAAGGGACCCGGAATTCAACCGTCGATGGAGATGGGCATCCGGCCGAGTACGCGGCGACCCATGGCAATAGTCACTTCCGCGGGCCCGGGCGGCGCGGCCTCAGGCAACCGGAAGTTGAGTTCGTGGCTGGGCAGATGCGGATTTATGCAGAAATGTTCCAGGTCAAGCCCCGCCGCCGCGCCGCCCGGCCAACTCACCTGCGCGGTGAGTGCGCCTGGCTCGGCCACTTCTTCCAGCGTGGCTTTTACCGACCCCGTAACAATGCGCCGGCCCGACAGCAGATCGATGCCGTCTGACAGAGCGAGAATCCGCGGCACCAGCGGCCCGGGCCGCATGAGGCGCACGATGGACTGCGCCACCGGCTCGCCATCCAGCGTCAACACCACGGTCTTCACGCCCGAGCCGAGCCCTTCGGGCAAATGCAGATTCAGTTGATAGAGCCCGTCCCGTTCGCGCGCGCCCAGATAGGTAAGAAACGCCGGGCGTCCGTCCACCAGCACGCTCAGCCGTAGCAGATCTTCCCCGCCCTCCAGCCCCGCCACCCACAACGACAGGGCGGCAAAGCGGCCGCGCACCGGCGCCACCGGTTCAGACGAGTTGGCGTTGGTGATGCGATGAATCACGGCCGGGCCGGACGCCGCCGCTACCGCCGGACGCCGCAGCGTCGTCCACATATACTGCGTGCCGGAACCCTCCAGCGCCAGCAACTGCAATCCATGCTCGCGCGCCACGGCATGCACTTCCCCGGGCGCAATCCGCACTCCGGCCCACGTGTCGTATGTCTTGGCCGACGCCGGCAGCCCATTCAACTGGCACCGGATCAACCCGCCCGGTTTCAGCACCCGCGCGGCCTCGGCCAGGTACCCCGACACCACGTCACGCGACGGGATGTGCTGAAACACCGCGTAGGAGTAGATGAAATCGAATGACGCATCGGCAAAAGCCGCCAGGTCCGAATTCGGCGTGGGCCGTACATGCGCATGCGGAATCGAAGCGAGGTTGCGCGCGGCGCGGGCCACCATTTCGTCCGACACATCCACGCCATGGATCTCGCCGAAGTGGACCGACATCGGCTTCATCAGCCGGCCCGGACCGCAGCCGATTTCCACCGCCCGCCGCGCGCGCCGGTTCCCTGGCCCAAGCCGCGCCAACTCTCGCTCGAACCCCAGCACCTGCTCGCGCGCCGTGTCGAAAAACTCGTCGTCAGACTGCTGCCGCCGCCCAAACGCCACGTAGTAGTGTGCGTCTTCCAACGCGCGCCGGTTCCAGTCCTCGCGCATCCGCCGGCGCACATCGTCCAGTTCGGCCATGCCTCAGTTTACTGATCCGCGCACTTGTTGTTCTTCATTGTGCTTTGCACCAGCGTCAAAATGGACGCCGCCAGCACGCACCGGGTGGACATTTTGAACCCGGAGATTTCGTTGTCCTCAATCGTGATGTTGGTGGCGGGCGAAGTGCGTTCGCCTTTCACGCCCAGGAAAATGCCGGCTTCGGTTAACTGCGGCTCGTTGGCCAGCGGGTTGCATGGCTGGTTCGGCAAGCCTTCGTTGCAGTGGGCCTTGTTCAGGTTCAGCAGTTTATTGCGCAGAATCTTGTGATTCTTCCCAATCACGAAAATGCCCCCAAACCGCGTGCCGTCAAAAACGTTGTCGCGGATGCTGATTAACTGCGACTCCATTTCCTGATTGGCGTTGTTTATCACCAGCGCATAGTGGCCGTGCGGATAATCGGCCGCCGGACCGCGATTGATGCAGACGTTCTCGCTCACCTCGCCGTCGTGAAAACCGTCCAGGTCAAAACACTTGCCGTTCACGTTTTCAAAGCGGTTCTTCGTATAAACCGCTTCGTCAACCTTGCCGGCCGTGTCCACGCCCACAGGCGTACCACCGCCTTCAACGTCCACCAAATTGAACGGATAGCCGATGAACTTGCCCGTGTTGTTCTCCACGCGCACGCGGTTGGCGTGGCCCACTTGAATCGCATCGCGGCCGATCAACTCAAAGGTGTTTCCGGCAATCACGCCGCGGAAGTTGCGTTGAGAAAGATAGGTGGAGTGGGTCCAGACCCCGTTGCCCAGCACTTTGCGGAACGTCGAGTCGCGTACTTCGAAATCGTCGGTACCTTCTTCCAGCAGTACGCCGCCGGTGGTGTTGTTGCGGCCGCGCGTGTTGTGGCTACCCGATTCCTCCACCGTGATCTTCGAGATTTTGATCTTCTTCACGCGGCTGGCGATGACGGCAAATCCGGCCACTTCACTCATGGAGATGTTCGAAATATCAATATCCTTCGACTCGTCAATCAAAATCCCGCTGCCCGGAAAATGGCTCAGCAGCGCCGTCGAGGCAGGCGGCAGATCCGTGGGCCGCTCCAGGGCCGTGCGCGCGCCTTCAATACGGAAGTTGCGCAGCTTGATGCGCGAAGCGTTCTGAATCATCAGGATGGCGCGGCCGTTGAACATCGGCCCCGCACGTAGTACTGAACCATTCCCGCCCACGATCTCGAGCCCGTCCGAGTTCGGCGGTACCTTCAATTCCCTGGCGAGTTCGGTCACTCCATCCGGTAGAGTCACCACGCCTTTGCCCTTCGTTAATTGTCTTTGCAGCGCCGATTCGGGAGACCCGCAGCCGGCCATTACCGCTGCCGCCAAGGAAGTCACCAGGATCAGCCAACGCCCTGATTGGTGATCGTTCATGTGTAACGTTATTCTAGCCTTAGATGGCAATTGAGTTCAGAGACGTATCGGACGCTGCGGTGCGAAACTTGACGGCAGGTGTGCCCGACGGTGTGATCGTGGGGTTGATTGGTGACGACCCGGCCGCCTTGAGCGCCGTGGGCCGCCTCGCTACGGGCGTGGATTTTCCCACCGGCGGCGAGGTGTTGTCGAGCGAACCGCGGCGCTACCTCGGCCCGCTGGACGCGCTGCAGTTGGCGCCGGCCGGTACCGTCGTACTAGACCAAACGTTGGCCCGCCAAGGCGCCGTGGTCCGTGCCCGCGCGCGCGAAGGCCTGGAACGTCTGCGCCGCGCCGGAGCGTCCATCCTGATTGCCTCGCAGGAGCCGGAACTACTCACCGGCCTGTGCGACGAGGTGTGGTGGATCGACGCTGGCCGGATTGCCGCGCGCGGTGCCGCGGCCGAAGTGCTTGAGGCCTATGCGCGCCATGCCGCCACGCGCATTCGCGAGTGGGGCGCGGCAGTGGCGGCGCAATCCCAGCCGCTGCTGGCGCTCTCGTTGCGCCGCGGCGACGGGCGTGCGGAGATCGTTGCCGTCGAAACGCTGGGAGCGTCCGGCCAGCCTACCTCGGTATGGCAGAGCGGCGAACCCGCCGCCATTTGCATCACGGTGCGTTTTGCCGAAGCCGTGGACAATCCCGTGGTGGGCATCATGATCCGCACCCGCGTGGGCTTTGAAGTGTACGGCACCAACACAGAGCTCGAAAAACTCGCGCTCGGCCCCGTGCCCGCTGGCGAAACCCGCCGCGTGCGCTTTGACTTCGCCTGTCACCTTTGCCCGCAAGACTACACCCTGACCGCCGCCTCGCACGACCCCGACGGCGTCTGGCACGACTGGATGGAAGACGCCGTCGCCTTCACCGTGGCCGATTCGCGCTACACAGCGGGCGTGGCGAATCTCCGCGCGCGGGCCAGCGTCGAGTAACGCAAACCACGCCTTCAACCCGCGTGGAAACTCCACGCTCTCGCGCATCAACGGCAGATCCATCTCCACGAAGAAATTCTTCACGCCCGCGCGGCGCGACGCCGTAAACAACCGCTTCCAGTCCACCGAGCATTTGCCGATCGCAACCATCCCTTTCGTAGCCGGATCGTAGTCTTGCAGATGGAGCGACACCATGCGGCCCGGGTACTTTTCCAGTTGCGCAACCGGGTCCACGCCATCGCTCACCACCCACGTCTGAAACTGCATGCGCACCAGTTTGGCGTCGAGTTCCTTCATCAACCGGTCGTAGATCACCTCGCCATCGGCAACCGTGAACTCGACGTTGTGGTTGTGGAAAGCCGCCGTCCACCCGGCTTTTTGAATCTGCTCGGCGGCTCGATTGAGATCCTGCCCCGCGCGAGCCCACTCGGCCAACGGCGCATTGCGCAGCCCAAACGAAGCTAGCATCGTTTGTTTTAAGCCCAGCTCCTTCGCGTAGGCAATCGTCCCGCCGATCGCCTCGGGCTTGAACTCGCGCACCTGAAAGTGGCAGCTCTCACAAACCAGTCCCGCTGCACGGATGCGGCCGCGAATCTCGGCGGGCTTGGAACTTAGCAGCGCGCCGAAGCCGCTCTTTGCGTACCCGGGCGGCGAGCACAACTCAATGGTGCGGAATCCCGCCGCGGCCAGATCGCGCAGCGCCGTGTCGAAGTCCTTACCGATGGCCTCGCGCACCGGGTGCGTCTGGCAGCCGATCGGCAATCCCAGCGGCGCGCCGGCCGCCGCTCCGGCACCGGCGCACATCGCTGCCAACGCGTCACGGCGGCTTAACATGGTTCGCACTCCCCGGCACAATCCGCGTCAGATCTTCGCCGGAAATCGAGGCGCACCACATCTTCTCAATATGCTCCACCACCAACTCCGTACCGCGCGCGTGACTCACAAACGGCCGCGTGCGCGGGTCGTACATGGCGTCGGTCAGATCGCGCGCCAGTACAACATTGAAGTCCAGCCGCGTCATCTGGCGCGTCGCAAAGCCCCGGTTCAGAATGCAGATATTCGTGTGCACGCCCATCAGCACGATGTTCTCGATTCCTTCCAGTTTGCAGAAATTGTAGACCTCCTGACCGCTCTCGCTCACGCCGTCGGAGCCCACGATATCGATCGCCGGATGCTCACGCTTCCACGGCCACGGCGGCCCCTTCTCCGCGCTCGGCACCGGATCGTCGCACCCGCCCGCCGAGTCGTCAATCGGGAAGTTGCGTTCCTCATCCGGCACGCGCGGGCAACGGTTGATGATGGGAAACGGCGAAGCCGCCATCGGCGCGGCCTGCATGCGCCGCCGCCACGGCGTGCCTTCGTAGAACTTCATCGTGTCGCTCGGCGAGTGGATGATCATCGCGCCATGGCTACGCGCGGCGCTCACCACTTCGTTCATCCGCGGGGCCATCGCCGCCACGCGCTGCGCCGAAAGCGCACAGGTATGCGCGTCCCACATATCGCAGATGACAATCGCGGTCTTCGCCACCGGCCAGCGCAGCGTTTGCTCGCTCGCCACGCCCGCCGAGTTGCGGCGCCGCGCGCGCAGGCTCAACAGGCCCGGCACTTTCGGCCGGTTGGGCAACGGCGGCGCCTGCGCATAAGCGGCGCCAAGCAGCAGCGCCCCGGGAATTGCGTGTAGAAACGACCGTCGGCCAGCCAAGCTCATGCCGAGACACTGTCAGAATCCCGCAGGGGATTAACCGGGATTTCCGTTTGGGTTTCCCGGAATCCAACAGTCTACACCCGACGTCTCACTCCCGTGCCGGAGTTGATCAGAATCCCCATTCCGAGGGCGGGCCAGTGCCTTGCCGATGGCTTCTTTGGACCATCGCACAAAAACGAAAACCGA
>VFZP01000096.1 GCA_016871115.1 Acidobacteriota bacterium | reverse complement strand
ACGCCAAGGCCAAGAAGATCGCCAACTTACTGACGAGTATCAGCCAGTGGCTAACACGGTTTCTGAGTGGTGCGGAGCAGTTATCTGGGCTGGCGCTTTGGCACTCGATCCTGCGACGGATCTTCCAGGATTTCGGGCGCTGCCCGTTCGACCAGACCGCCTCTCGAACTCGTCTGGCCGATTCCATCTGCCGGATTTAGGGTGACTTCTTCGTGATCGACGAGCACCGTCTGGGCATCGTCATCGGCGACGTGAGCGGCAAGGGGATCCCGGCGGCGCTCTACATGGCCGTCACGCGGACGCAGATCAAGACGACGGCGCTGCGAGGCCTGTCGCCGGCGGAGTGCTTGCTTGAGGTGAACCGCGTGCTGATGCGCGACAAGGTGTCGAGCATGTTCGCGACGTGCTTCTATGGCATCCTCGATCTGCGCGACGGCGCCTTGCGGTATTGCAACGCGGGCCACAACCCGCCCTTCATCATTCGCGGTGACGGAGCCGTGGAACGCGTCCCGATGACGGGCGGACTGCCGTTGGGGATGTTCGCGAAGTTGAAATGCAAGGAAGGTTTGGCGGCGGTGGGTGAAGGCGAATCGCTGTATTTCTACACCGACGGTGTGACGGAAGCGACCGACGCGTCGCTCGACGACTTCACCGAGGCGCGGTTGATCCAGGCCCTGACGGACACCACCGGGCTGTCCGGCCGCGAAATCATCGATCGGGTGACGCGGGTGCTGGTCACGTTTACGCAGGAAGCGCCGCAATCGGATGATGTGACGATGGTCGCCTTGCGCTGGACCGCCGAACTGGCGTGAGAACAAGCTGCTTCGTGCCCGGAGCACGCCTCGCTCCTATGCACCCGCTCTTCGAAGGCGGTGAACTCGACGCCGCGGCGTTCACTATCAAGTGACGACTGGGATGGGCAATTACAGCGACCGGACCCTGAGCTGCCAGTGTGGCGCCGGCACCACTGACTCACAGACCAGGATTGCCCCAGAAATGCAACCCGTCCGGAATGAGAATCTGTTGATGGCGAATAGGTCGCCGAACGTCACAGCGGCGGGCGCCGCGCCGGGCACGTGCCCATTGACTTTCGGCAACGGGCGGCGGATTGACGCGGACCGCGACCATCAACCTAACTGCTGGTTACCTCCACCGCCATTGCCGCGCAGGTCTCGCCCGCCTGCATCACGATGAACCGGAATGAGAGGCAGCATACGCCGTATGGTCACGCCGCGGCCGCAATAAGTGCTGCCAGCGTGCACTAACTAAGCGCGATAACATGCCCGCGAAATATTTTTTCTCGACCTGTTACAACGAGTTAGGAGTTTCCACGGTGCCGCCTTGCTCAGCTCATCTGCCAACCTCAACATGGAAGGGCCTTGTCCGCCCGTGAGGGCAAGACCCTCGCCCGCAAATGCAAAAATCAAGGAGCAACCCTAATTTCACAAACACGAGCAAGACGTTCAGTCCGAAGAAAACCCGCCGCGCGGCGGGCTCACTCGGCGAACTTCAGCGAATACAGGTCCGCGTCCCGCAGCTCAATGCGCAACCGTACTCGCTTACCCGCAAGCCCGGAGACATTAGCGCCGGACCTCCACTCCTGGCTGCGCAAGCGAATCGCCGTACAGTTCCGCGGCGTCCGCAAGCGAAAACCCTTCGTAGGCGTGCCCGCTCGGATCCTCCAGTTGCACGCGTATCGAACCCGCGGCCGACGTCGAGTAGTTGAACAGCAACCGGCGTCCGCGGAAACGCACGGGCTTGGTCAGCACCTCTCCGCCGCTGAGCGGCGCGGTAATCGAAACAAAGCCATCCACGCGAATCGTGTAACGCCGCAGGTACGCCGTGCGCTCCTGCATCGTGTTCTCGGTGAGGTAGAGCGAAATCTCATCGGGCGCGTCGGCGATGGCCGACTTGGTTTCCACCAGTCCCCAGTTCTGATACACGTCGCCGTAGAACCACGAGTCCGTCTGGCGCAGCCCCGGGCGGATGAACGACTCGGGCCACACCTCGAAGCGCTGCGCGTCGCGGCTCGACATAAACATGCCGTCGGTCAGCGCCGTGCCTTCGCGGCGAGACTTGGCGCCGCGGAGCTTGCGGTACTCCGGCCGCGGCAGCGCTTCGGCGGACTTCGTCCAGCCGCGGTCGATATAGCGCGTCGGGAAGCCGAGCAGCAAATGCGGCGCGCGGTAGTAAGGGATGATCTGGTTCGTGTAGAGTTCGCTGATGCGGCCCGGCGTGTAGTCAAGGAAAACGGGCTCGGTCCACGTGACGAAGTCCTTCGAAGTGCCGGTCAGTATGTCCCGGCCCTTGAGCGCTCCGCGATGATACTCGCGATACTCACGGCGCTCGGCGTCCCAGAAAGCCAGGTTCTGCGAATCGAACTTGCCGTTGGTGATCACCGGCTTGTTCGCGATCAATGACCAGTGAATCGCATCCGGCGACTGGAACACATAGAGCCCCGCGGGCTGGTCCGCGGTCTTCTCGCCGTAGCCGATCGCCTTGTAGCGCGCGCTCGCCGGCGCGGCGGGATTCGAGTCGCGAAACGGCGTGAAGTTGTGGCGCCCGACGCCATCCCACACAATGTTGTTCGCCTTCGACCCGTTGAACTCGAAGAGCCCGAGATTGGGCCGCGTCCAGTGGATGCCGTCTTTGCTCTCGGCATAGCAGGTGACTTCGCGGTGCGAATCGGTGTGACCGTCCGGCTTGTACACTACGTCCGCGCCGCGATAGTAAAGGCGGTAGATGTCGCCATCGCGGAACGCCGTCATGTAGTTCACAGCGTTGCCTTCCCACGGCTTGTCCATCGTCAGCGTGATCTCGCGCGGCACGGGCTGATGAAGCTGGCGGCGGGCGTCGCGCTGGAGAGACTCGATGAGCGCTGAGTCAGTGAAGAGTTCAAGGCGCGAGCCGATGCCGATGGGCTCGGCGCCGCGGAGTGAGCCAGCAAGCAAGAGCGTGAAAGCGGCCGTGCGTATGTTCATTGATAAAGCCAGTCGAGCCCGAAGTGTGTGATCACGGTCCGGCTGAGCCGGCCGATCCCGGCGCCGCCCGCGTTGTAGCCCAGCAATACACGGTTGCCCGCGAAGTCGATAGCGGTGTAGCAGTACCAGCCCGCAGGGTCGTCCGCAATGTTCTTCGCCTTCTCCCACGTCTTGCCTTCGTCGCGCGAGACGGCCACAGTGAGCGGCGTGCGGAGCTTGTTGCGGATTTCGTCGCTCACGCGCGCGTGGTCGTTCCACACGGCCAGCAGGTGGCCGGTTTTGGGAACCCGTTTGATCGAAGCCGGGCTGAGCGGCGAGGCGAGCGCTGACGCTTCCACCGGAGTCCACGTCTCGCCGCCGTCGCGTGAGTAGGAGTAATACTGGGAGCCCATGGCGGTGCGCAGAAACATCAGAAGCCGCCCGTCTTTGAGTTCCACCACGCCGGGCTCCTGCAGACCGGCGGGGCTGGACGTGGGGTTTTCGAGCTTGGTCTTACTGCGCCGCCACGTCTTGCCTTGGTCGTCGGACAAATAGCACATCGCCACTCCCCGGCTGTTGAACTTGGTCGGCTCGGCGGTCTCGTTTTGGTGATATGCCACCGGCAGGATCAGGCGGCGGCCGCGGCGGATAGCCACCGCGCGGTCATTATTCAGCACGTAGTAGCCGGGCTCGGCAATCGCCAGGCGCGGCGCACTCCAGGTTTTGCCTTCGTCGCGCGACGTGCGTAGATAGGGGCGGCAGTCGAGCATTGAGTTCTTGCGCATGTAGAAGAGCGCAAGCTCACCGCCTTTGAGCCGCAGCAGGCTCACCGACATCGTGTTCATGCCGCCTTCGTTGTCGATGATCTTCTCGTCGCCGGCGGTCCAGGTAAGGCCGCCGTCGGAAGAGTAACGCGCGGCGAGCGAGGCAGCGCCGGAATCGGCCGGGCCTTCGCTCGAGAATCGCGAATAGACGAACAAAATCCGTCCGTCTTTGAGGCGGGCGAAGCTGCCCTCGGTATTGCGCGGATTGCCGGAACCAGGCGGCAGGAGGTTGATGGTGACCGGCTCGGCGGAAGCAGCAACCGCGGTCAGCAGCAGCGAATGCAAGAGGGCGGACGGAGCGGCCAGGTGCAGCTTCATGGCGACTTACCCCCAATAGTCTACAGGATGGGGCCCGAGCCTCGGGAAACACCGAGTAGGTTTATTGGGGCGCAGCGGGCAACATAAGAGCTGAGGTCTTTGGTGTCTACCAGTCCGGCCGTGGTTGCCGCTCCGCATCGCGTCGTCTTTGCCGACGATCACCCGGGCTTGCATCCTCTTGTCCGCCGGATTCTTGAGCCTCAGTTCCAGGTGGTTGACTCCGTCTTCGACGGGCAGGCGCTGGTGAATTCGGCCGCCCATCACTCGCCTGAGGTGTTGGTGGTGGATATCGCGATGCCACACCTCAATGGCCTCAAGGCCGTGCGGCAGTTGCGGCCGCAATCGAACGCCGTGGTCGTGTTCCTCACCACCCATGCAGACCGTGCCCTGCTGGAGCAGGCGCTTGAGGCCGGCGCCCATGGCTACGTGCTGAAAGCATCTGCCGCATCGGATTTAGTGCCGGCCACTCGCGCTGCCCTGCGCGGTGAGCGGTTTGTTTCCGCCGCCGTCGCGTAGGCCTCGTAGTTTCACGAGGACGCTCTGGGGCATTTCCGAGTAGGCCGGACTTCAGATCTTTCGTACCCTGATTCTTGTGCGGACACCAAGATCGCACTACCACGAGGAGGCCGAAAATGAGCGCTGCAGCCGCTACCCTGGGTGATCTGGCCGCGACGGCCCCGTTTCCCATCCGCCGCCAAACCAATGGCCGCTCGCCGTTGTTTCAACGCATCGTGGGCGCCAGCGAGGCGATGCTCGACATGTACGAGCGCATTGAGAAGATCGCGCCGCACTAACGCAATGCCCTCATCACCGGCGAAACCGGCGCGGGCAAGGAACTGGTGGCGCTCGCTATTCATGACTTGAGCCCGGTGCGCAGCGGCCATTTTGTGGTGATCAATTGCTCGGCCGTGGTGGAGACTCTGTTTGAAAGCGAGCTGTTCGGCCACGTGCGCGGCTCATTCACCGGCGCTGATCGCGACAAAATGGGCCTGTTTGAATATGCCCACGGCGGCACGTTGTTTCTCGACGAAATCGGCGACATGCCGCAATCGACGCAGGCGAAACTTCTCCGCGCGCTTCAGACGCAGGAAGTGCAGCGCGTCGGTTCGCTGACGGGCCGTAAGGTGGACGTGCGTGTCGTCGCCGCCACCAATAAAGACCTGCGGCAGGCCGTGCGGGAAAAGCATTTCCGCGAGGATCTGTTCTACCGCCTGTCGATGGTGGAAATCGAGATGCCTGCATTGCGCGAACGCTTCGGAGACTTGCCGCTTCTGCTCGAACACTTCCGCGACCTGTGGTCGGAGCGCTTCCAGAAAACCGTGCGGACCTTTTCGCCGTCAGCCTGCCGCGTGCTCGAAGCGCATCCCTGGCCCGGCAACGTGCGCGAACTGGAGAATGTGGTGGGCCACGCCTGCATGATGGCGTCGGGCGATGAGATCGATGTGGCGGACCTGCCGCTTTATCTCGCCGCGCCGCGGGCGCAGAACTCGCCGGAAGCGCCCGGCGCCGCGCGCATTGCGCTGCCGATACGCTTGAGTCCGCTGGCGAGCGATGTCCTCGAAGAGTTCGAGCCGCAGTTCGGCGTGGGCGCAGCGGCGCTTTGAGCCAACGTGGGATTCGGTCGATCAGCGCCCGACACCGGGCTGGTTCACCGACGCCAAGTTCGGTATCTTCATTCACTGGGGTGTCTATTCGGTGCCGGCCTACGCGCCGATCATTCCAGGCAAACTCGCCTATTCGGAGTGGTACTGGAATGCGATGACCAACGAGCGTGACAACCCGAACGCGAGCGCGCTGCAAAAGGGCACGTGGGAGTATCACTAGAGGCAGTACGGCGCCGCGACGCCCTATCAAGAGTTCACCCCGCAATTCCGCGCCGGGATGTTTGACCCCGATCATTGGGCCGCGGTGTTTGCGTGCTCCGGCGCCAAGTACGTGGCGCTGACTTCGAAGCACCATGACGGCTTCGCGCTGTGGCCGAGCAAGGAGTCGTCGGCCACGTGGGAGCGGCCGTGGAATGCCATGGAGACGGGCCCACGCCGCGACATCCTGGGCGACCTCACCGAAGCCTGGCGCCGGTAGGGCTTGAAGATAGGTTACTACTTCTTGCTTTACGAGTGGTACAACCCGCTGTGGCTTTCCGAAAAGCCTCGCTACATCCGCGAACACATGACGCCCCAGTTCAAGGATCTGGTGACGCGCTACGAGCCGTCGATCATCTTCGCGGATGGCGAGTGGGATCTGCCGTCGTCGGACTGGGGCAGCACTGGGTTGCTCGCCTGGCTCTTCAACGAGACCAACGTGAAAGACGACGTGGTGGTGAATGACCGTTGGGGCAACGAGTCTCGTCACAAACACGGCGGCTATTGGACCACCGAGTACACGCCCGGCATGGCCGACATTCAACATGCGTGGGAAGAGAGCCGCGGTATGGGCCTCAGCTACGGCTACAACCGCGCCGAACGCCTTGAGCACTATCACACGGGCCGCCAACTGGTAATCATGCTCGTCGATCTGGTAAGCCGCGGCGAGAACCTGCTGCTCGACATCGGTCCGGATGGCGACGGCACGATCCCCGTGATCATGGAAGAGCGGCTGATTGAGATCGGCAATTGGCTGCGCGTGAACGGCGAGGCCATCTACGGCACGGGCCCGCGGAAGGTGACGCGGCAATGGAGCGCGGGCGAACAACCGAAGGTGGAGTACAACAAGGAACACGCCACGCAGTATGACGTGACCAAACTCGCCGGCAGGCCGGAGCCGGGCAAAGCGGGGATTGAAGCGTTCTTCACCACGCGCGGCAACACGCTCTATGCGATCCTGCCGCGGTGGCCGGGGAGCGGCGAGTTTGTGCTGCGGAATCCGCCGGGCGGGGTGAATGCGGTATCGCTGTTGGGCGCGCAGGGCAGTGCGTTGCGGTTTACGCCGGGGCCGAAGGGTCTCACGGTGAAGCTGCCCGCGCTGCCGGAGGAGTTGCCGGCGCAGCCGGCTTGGGTGTTAAAGATCGATTAGAAGGTCTACGTCGCTGTCTCGCGATAGGAGGCTACGAACGTCCCGTCACCGTGGAATACGTCAGGTTATCCACGCGCGCCGCATCGGGCCGCGCAAAGAAGCGGCTGGCGATTACTGCCACCACCACGGCCGTGAAGACGGACCCGGGCACGACGTACGTGAACGACACCTTGCTGAAGCAAATGTAGAGACTCAGCAAACCGCCCACGGCGAAGCCAAGAATGGCGGACGGCTGGCTGGCGCGCGTGGAGAGCACGCCGACGAAGAACAGCGACGCGAGCGGGCCGACGAAGATGTGATTGAGCCGCCCGGTCATCTCCACGATGTTCCAGCCTGTGGCCGAGATAAGATATTGCACACTAGCGGCGACGGTCATGCCGAACAAGCCTGCCGCGGCGACGATCAACTTGTCGCGCCGGAGCGACTCACCCGCGCGCGCCGGGAGCCAATCCGCGCGCACCACGCCCGCGACGGCGTTCATGCCGGAGCTGAGGCTGGACATCGCAGCGGCCAGGAGCGCCGCGATGAGCAGCCCCGAGAGCCCGTTGGGCAGTTCACTCGCAATGAAACGCGGCAGCAACTTGTCGGCTTGGCCCGCGATCTGCTTTTGAAACTCGGACGGCGGCAGGCCCGCGCGATGCGAGTAGTAGCCGAACAGCGCGAGGCCGCAGAACGCGAGCATCACACCCAGCAGAACGCGCGCGGCCGCATACGCCCACAGCGATTTGCGCGCCGTGTCGAGGTCGGGCGTGGTGAGGTAGCGCTGCACGGCGACCTGGTCTGAACTGTGCGTGCACATCTCCCAACAAAAGATGTTGAGGAACACGCTGAAGACCGTCATACGCACGGTGGGGTCCCAACTGAACAGCATCACCTCGGAGCGGCCCGCGTTTTCGAATCGCGACCACCATGTCCCGGGACCTTCGCCGGTGAGCGACATGATGACGGCCGGGATGATCAGCGCGCCACCGAAGAGGATCAGCAGTTGCAGGTTGTCCGTCCAGATCACGGCGCGGATGCCGCCGAGCGTGGTGTAGAAGATGGTGATCACACCCATGGCAATGATCGTCGGCAACAGTTGCCAGCCGGTGATCTGGGTGATAGCGAGGCTGGCCGTATAAAAGATGAGTCCGGTCCACACCAGCGTGTGCGCGAGAAATACTGTCGAGGCGAGGCGGCGCGTGCCGGGGCCAAAGCGGCGGTCGAGATATTCGTACGCTGAGCAGATCGGGAAACGGCGGATGGTAGGTACAATGAGGCGGCTGACCACGGGGACGGCCAGCGGCACCATCGCTACGCCGACGAGGAATGTAAGGCCGTAGCGGATCATCTCGCCGGGCAGGCTGAGGTAGGTGATGGTGGAAAGCAGAGTGCCCAGGACACTCCCGCCCACCAGCAGCCAGTGCATCTTGCGCTCGCCGAGATAGTACTCCTCTTGCGTGCTTTGCCGGCGCGAATAGTAGAAACCGATGGCCGACAGCGCCACGAAGTAGAAGACGATGACCGCGAGGTCGAGAGCAGCCAACTGCATACGTAGGATTATACGCGCATGCGGTGCGCCTCCCCCCCCTGGCGCATGAAAGAAAAAAGGACTACCATGCTCTCCGGGTCGGTTTCCGTGCCCGACTCGGACGGCCAAGTGGCCAGCCGCGAGTGGCACGCTGTGGCTTCGAAACAAGACAGGAGACTCCCCATGTCAATGACCCCGATGTTCGCTTTGCTGGCGGTGATGGCCGTCGCCTTCCTTGCCCTGTTCGTGTGGCGCCAGTTGGTGGAACTGCACGAGGACGATTCACTGCATCTCGGCGATCAGCAAACCGCGGTCGTGCGAGAGCAGGCCGATCTCACCCGGAAAGTAACGATGCTTGACCGGTGGTCGCGCATTCTCGGCATCACCACGCTGCTGTATGGCGCGGTGATCGGCGGCTACTACCTCTACTCGCAATGGTTCGCGTCCGGCAAGATGCCCGGTTCTTAGCGCCGGTTCCCGGCGTGATAGACTCCCGCAATAGATGAGACGAGTGCAAAGCTTCGCGCCCTTGTTGCTCATCATGGCGGGGGCTGGTTGCGTCCGGGCTGACGTACCGGCGATTTTCCGAACGCGCTGCGCGGGCTGCCATGGAGCGGCGCTCCAGTCAGGTGGGCTGCGCCTCGATAACGGTTCGGAGGCGTTGCGCGGCGGCTACTCGGGCGCGGTGATCCGGCCGGGCGACAGCAACGGCAGCAAGCTGGCTGCGTTGATCACCACAGGCATTGAGTCCGGCGGCAAAACGTTGAAGATGCCGCCGGCTGGCGCGCCGCCGTTGAGCGCCGCGCAGGTAGCCGAGATCCGCGCGTGGATCGATGCGGGCGCGCGCTGGCCCGAAGGTGAGCGCGTGGAAACGGCCAAGCCCGCGGCCGCCGCGGCTTTGTGGTCACTCGCGCCGCTGCGCCGGCCGGCCGTGCCCGCGGTGGCGGCGAAGAAGAATCCGATCGACGCGTTTGTGCAGGCGCGGTTGGATCGGGAGCGCATCGCGCCGTCGCCCGCCGCCGCGCGCCCCGTGCTGGCGCGGCGGCTGCATCTCGACCTGACCGGGTTGCTGCCAACGCCCGAACAAGTGCAGACGTTTGTCCAAGACACGGCCCCCAATGCGTACGAGAAGCTGGTGGACGAGTTGCTGAAGTCGCCGCACTACGGCGAGAAGTGGGCGCGGCACTGGCTGGACCTGGCGCGTTACGCCGACAGCGAAGGCGGCGTGCAAGACTACGCGCGGCCGTTCGCCTGGCGGTATCGCGACTGGGTGATCGACGCGTTCAATCGCGACATGCCGTTCGATCGTTTCACGGTGGAGCAGATGGCGGGCGACCTGATGCCCGGCGCAACGCTCGCGCAGAAAATCGCCACGGGGTTTCACCGGCAAACCGTCACCAGCCGCGAGGGCGGAATCGATCTGGAACGGCTCCGGTTCGATCAACTGGTGGACCGCGCGAGTAACACCGGTGCTGTTTTTCTGGGGCTCACCGTGGGCTGCGCGCAATGCCACGACCACAAGTACGACCCGATCACGCAAAAGGATTTCTACCGCCTGCTGGCTTACTTTGAAAACGCCAATGAAGTAGAGCTGGACGCACCGCTCTCCGGTGAACTGGGCGTCTATCGATCCTACGCGGCCGAGTATGGCGAGCAGCGCCGCCAACTGATAGCCGGCTACGGCATCATGCCATACCAGGCCGATTGGGAAGCGAACATGCGCGATGCCGCGGCGCGCCCCGGCGTGCGGCCGCAGTGGGACGTGACCTACGACGCGATGAGCAAGCTGGTGGACCACGGGCATCGCATTCTGCACACGCCGGTGGAGCGGCGCACGATGCGCGAGCACGAGTCCATGGTGGACCACTTCACCAGGTATGCGAACAAGCCGCTCGTGAAGAACGCGGACGAGTTGAAGCTGAAGGAACTCGACGGCAAGCTGGAGGCGCTACATAAAAAGTACCCGTATCTGAGCACCGTGATGACGCTGGCCGAGGAGACCACCGCCGCGCGCAGGCCCACCTATCTGCGTTTGCGCGGCGACTTCAAGCAGCCCGGCATCGCGGTTACGCCGGGCGCGCCGGAGCGCCTGCCGGGTGCGCCGAATGCCGGAACAGACCGCTTGTCGCTCGCACGCTGGCTCGCGTCGGCCGAAAATCCGCTCACGCCGCGCGTCACCGTGAATCGCTTGTGGCAGGAGTTGTTCGGGCGCGGCTTGGTGCGCACCAGCGAAGATTTCGGCCGGCAAGGCGAAAAGCCGTCGCACCCGGAGTTGCTTGACTGGCTGGCCAGTGAGTTTCGCGAGCGGGGCTTAAGCGTGAAGTATATGGTGCGGTTGATGGTGACGTCGGACGCCTACCGGCGCTCATCCAGCGCGCGGCCCGACTTGACGGCGCGCGATCCGGACAACATGCTGCTCGCCCGGCAGGCGCGGCTCCGTCTGCCCGCGGAGTTCATTCGCGACGCAGCGCTGCAGGCCGGCAACCTCCTGATGGACGAAGTGGGCGGCGAGAGCGTGCGTCCGCCGCAACCGGAAGGCGTGTCGGATCTCCAATACAGCTTCAAGTGGGAAGACACGGCGGGCCGGGCGCGATACCGGCGCGGGCTGTACATACAGATTCAACGCACGGCCATGTATCCGCTGCTGTTGAACTTCGACGCGCCGGACCGGTTGACGGCCTGCGCGCGGCGCGAGCGTTCCAATACGCCGCTGCAGCCGCTCAATCTGATGAACGATCCGGTGTTCACGGAAGCGGCACAGGCGCTGGCGGCGCGCGTGCTGCAGCAGCCGGCGAACGAGCGTGCGGACCAGGCGTTCCTCATCTGTTACGGCCGCCGCCCCAGCGCGCAAGAGCGCGATCTGGTCTTGAGCCACGTGGCCCGCCGTGCGGCGCTGGCGGGCGCGAACAAAGAAGAAGCCGCGTGGTACGGCGTGAGCCGCGCGCTGCTGAACTCCGACGAGTTTCTGACGAGGGAATGATGGATCTTTTGCGTCGGCGGGATTTTCTGACGCGCCTTTCAAGCGGCATTGGCCTCGCGGCGCTGGGGCAACTATCTGGCGCGGCCACCCACGCGCCGCACTTCGCGCCGAAAGCGAAGAACGTGATCTTCCTTTTTATGGAAGGCGCGCCGAGCCAACTCGATCTGTTCGACCCCAAGTCCGCGCTGCAGAAGTATCACGGTGAACCGCTCCCGCCCTCACTCACCAAGGGGCACGACTTTGCGTTCATCAAGGCGAATGCGCGCGTGCTGGGCAGTCCGCGGAAGTTCACGCGGTATGGACAAAGCGGCGCTGAGTTCAGCGATCTGTTGACGGCGTGGAAGCCGATTGCCGACGACCTATGCATCGTGCGATCGATGCACACCGACGCATTCAACCACCAGCCCGCGGACTTCCTGCTGCACACCGGGCACATGCTGCCGGGGCGGCCCACGATGGGCGCGTGGGTGCTGTACGGGCTCGGCAGCGAGTCTGCGAATCTGCCCGGGTTCATTGTGCTCAGCACGGGCAAGAGCAACATGAGCCAGGCCGCGCAGTGGAGCAGCGGGTTCCTGCCGTTGTCCTATCAAGGTGTACTGTTCCGCCGCAAAGGTGACCCGGTGCTGTACCTTTCAAACCCCGCCAGCGTGAGCGCAGATGAGCAGCGCGCCGACTTCGATCTGGTGCGCGCGCTGAATCATCAGGCTCAGGAGCGGAGCGGCGACGCCGAGATCGCCTCGCGCATTGCCTCCTATGAGATGGCGTTCCGGATGCAGATGAGCACGCCGGAACTGCTCGAAACGGCCAAGGAGCCGCGGCACGTGCGCGCGGCCTATGGCCTCGAAAGCGAAACCACACGCGCCTTCGGCACCAACTGTCTGCTGGCGCGGCGCATGGTGGAGCGCGGCGTGCGTTTTGTGATGGTGTCCCATTCGTCGTGGGACCAGCACAGCGAGCTGAACAAGAATTTGAAAGGCAACTGTGACACCACGGCCGGCCCCATCGCGGCGCTGATTCAGGATCTGAAGAGCCGCGGCCTGCTCGATTCAACGCTGGTGGTGTGGGGCGGCGAGTTCGGACGCACACCGCTCGGCGAGTGGCGCCGCGACGATCTGGAGTTTGCCGGGCGCGATCATCATCCGCACTGCTTCACCATGTGGCTGGCAGGCGGCGGTGTCCGCGCGGGCGTGACGATGGGCGCTAGCGACGACCTCGGGATGAAGGTCACTGAAGGCGGCGTGCATGTGAACGACCTGCAGGCTACCGTACTCCATCTGCTAGGCATGGATCACACGCGGCTGACCTACCGCCACATGGGCCGCGACTTCCGGCTGACGGACGTCCGGGGCACTGTGGTGAAGCAGATGCTGGCCTAAAGGGCGCCCGCTTAAGCGCGCGGCTCAACGGCCATGGCGCTATACTACGGGCAGGAAACATCTAAGCACGCTTCTGCCTGCGGTGTTGTTGGCTGCCGCGGCGCATGCTCAGCCTCGCATCAATTCTGTAGTCAACAACGCCAGCTACACTGTCCCGCCGTTGCCCGGTTCGGCGATTGAGCCCAGTTCCATCTTCGCGGTGTTTGGTGCGAAAATGGGTCCGGCGGCGCTGGTGCAAACCACCTTTCCGCTGCCCACCAATCTCGCCGGCACCGCGCTGCGCATCAGCGCGAGCGGCCGCACGGAAAACGCGTTTCTCATTTATACATCGGCGGGCCAGTTGGCTGGGGTGCTGCCCTCCACCACGCCGCCCGGTCCGGCCACGGCCACGGTGATCTTCAACGGGCAGGAGTCCGCGCAGTTTGCCTTCACGGTGGTGGCGAACAATCCAGGCTTGTTCACTCTGAACGGCGGAGGGCCAGGTCCAGCGGTGCTGACGCTGCCTGACTTCCGCGTGATCACGTACTCGAACGCTGCGACCGAAGGTGACGTTCTGAGCGCCTGGGGCACGGGCATCGGCGCGCTCACGGGGCGGCCGGACAATCAACCGGCTGAGTTCTTCGATCCGCAAACCAGCGTGGAAGTGCTGGTGGGCGGCAAGCAGGCCACGGTGCGGTATCGCGGCCGTGCGCCGGGGTTGTCTGGCGTGGACCAGGTGGTGTTCGATGTGCCCGCCGGCGTACGCGGATGCAATGTGTCGCTGGTTGTAAAGGTCGGTCGCAACATCAGCAACTTTTCAACGCTACCGGTAGCGGGCTCCAATCGAGTGTGCTCCGATCCGGGTGGATTGAACGAGAACGAAATCTCGCGGGCGACGGCCAACGGCTTGCGGATTGGGTCGATTTCGCTTTCCCGCATCCGCATCAAGTTCACGATCCCTGGCGCGGGTTCGGTGGAGTCGCGCTCTGACGTTGCCGCTGCTGGCTTTACCCGCATTGACGCAAGCGGGTTCATTCGCAGCGAAGGCGGACTCGGCGGCGTGAGCATCGGCAATTGCATCGTGACGGAGTTCGGTGGGGAGAGCAAGCCGTGGGATTCGTTTGCCACCGCCCGGCTGAACGCAGGGCCACAGTTGACGCTGAACGGCCCCAACGGAATTACGCGCACACTGGCCCGCGAGGCCAACGGCGGCTATGCCGCGGCGGTGGGCAGCGCGCAGGTGATTCCTGGCATACCAACAGGCGCGAGTAAGTTGGATCTCGATCCGGGCGCCTATACGGTGACCGGCCCGGGCGGCCCCGACGTGGGCTCGTTTACGGCGCGCGTCACGGTACCGCAGCCGCTGACGACGAATCTCGATAGCATCAACTCGGTGGGCCTCGGCAGCCCGTTCACGGTGACGTGGAATGCCACCGGCGCCAGTGCCAACGAGATGATCATCATCACCGGTGCATCAAGCACCCGCGGCCCGGTCGCCGGTGCATCGTTCAACTGCTTTGAACGGGCTTCGGTTTGCACCGTCACGGTTCCCGCGGAAGTGACGCTGGCGATGCCCCGCAGTGAAACTGTGGGCGGCGCCGCGACGGGCTCGTTGACGGCGCTCTCCACCCCGTTCACCGACGCCAACCGCTTCACGGCAAATGGCCTCGATATCGGTACGATCACCTACGTGACGGCTGAGTCCAAAACCGTGAGCTACCAGTAGCCAGGATTGAGCCGGTCTCCAGGTCGCCGCTTTGATATGCTTCGCCGACGCGACTCGCCTCTTGTCTGTTGCTCACGGCGTCCCTGGCGGCTCAACAGCTGGATACCGGCGTGATCACCGGCACGGTCAGCGATAGCACCGGCGCCGTTATTCCGAACGCTTCCATTAAAGCAACACACTTGGCCACGGGCCAGGTGACTCGCACTGCCTCGAACGGGGAGGGTCTGTTTCGCACGCCTCCCCTTCGCATCGGCGCCTACAAGCTCGATATCTCGGCCCAGGGCTTAAAGGACGTCACCCGCACTGGCATCACCCTCAACGTCGCCGACGTGCGCTCGATCGATCTCGTACTCGAAGTAGGGCAAGTCTCTGAACGCATCGAAATCGCCGACACCACGCCCCTGCTGCAGACGGCGGAATCCGCCTCCGGCACTGTCATCACCAACCGCCAGATTGTCGACCTGCCCCTCAACGGCCGCGACTATCTGCAACTCGCCCTTGTCTCGGCCGGCACCGCTCCGGCGCGCTGACAAGGTGTCAGCGTCGGCGGGCAGCGCGGCATGGAGCTCAACTTTGTCATCGATGGCATCGACAACAACAACCAGTCGATCGCCTCGCAAGGCAATCAGAAGGAAGCGCTGAAACCTCAAGTGGACGCGGTGCAGGAGTTCAAAGTGGTCACCAACGGCTTCCCCGCCGAATACGGCCGCTCTTCCGCCGGCGTGGTCAACGTCACCATCAAGTCCGGCACCAAAGACTTTCACGGTACGCTTTTCGAATTTGTCCGCAACTAGAAGATCGATGCCCGAAACTTCTTCACGCCCCCCACCGTGAAGAAGCCCGCCTTCAAGCGCAACCAATATGGCTTCGCCGCCGGCGGACCCATCAAGCGGAACCGCGCCTTCCTCTTCGGCGATCTTGAACTGACCGACGTGCGCGAATCGGATACCGCCGTCAGCACCGTGCCCGGACTCAACGAAAAGGGCGGACGCTTCGCCCGCGACGTGTTCGACCCCTTCACCACCGATGCCGCCACTAGCGTGCGCGCACCGTTTCCCGATCGCCTGATTGCCGCCTCGCGTTTCGACGCTGTCGGTGCGCAGATCGTCACCTGGTTCCCCGCTCCCCTGAACGCCAACCCAACCAACAACTTCACATTCATCGCGCCCCGCCGCGAGGACTATCGCAAATGGGACATCCACCACGATCTCATCGTGACCGATCGCGACAATCTGTTCTTCCGCTACAGCAACCAGCGGCAGGATCGGCCGGTGGTTCGCAAGCTGCCCGACGCCGCCATTGGCCCCATTTCGCGCTCCACTGGCAGCGCGGTCGACAGCCACAACATGGGCCTCGGCGTGAACCGCATCTGGACCAGCTCACTCGTCACTTCCGTCCGCTTTGGCTGGAACTACATCTTTACCAGGGTCAGGGTGGCCGGCAATAAAGATCTGAATCAGGTCATCGGCCTTCGCGGCGTCGATCAAACGCTGCCCGGCACGCCCGAAATCAACGTCACCGGCTACCGCGCCATTGGCACTACCAACTTCAATCCCAACCTTATCAATTCGCAAACGCGCCAGCTCTCCGGCGACACCACGTGGAATCGCGGCAATCGCGCCGTGAAGTTCGGGGCCAGCATTTACTTCATGCAGAGCCACATCGTGAACCCGCAGCGCGCCAAAGGCGCCTTCGACTTTGACGGGCGCTTCACGCAGAATCTGGTTAACGCTACCGGCGGCGAACCGATGGCGGACCTGTTGCTCGGCACCACGCATACCATCCAGGGTTCCAACTTTGTCTACATGAATCTGCGGTCGCCAATCACAGCCTACTATGTCCAGGACGACTGGCGTATCTCCAAAAAAACTGGCTCGTCAGAAAAATTCGTGGGCAAGTGGCGGCTCGGGCAGCTTTCCAAGTGTGTGATGTAGCGCGAGTTCGAGGATGCGATAGGTGCGAAAGCCGT
>VFZP01000095.1 GCA_016871115.1 Acidobacteriota bacterium | reverse complement strand
GAGAGTCGTTTGGTTGGAAGGTTGGAAGCCGGGCACCGTTTGGAGGTAGGCGAGCGGATTGCGCCGGTTGACCACTGGCAGGTCATCTTTCAGTTTTTGCTCGACGTTGGTACCGACCGACGACGTGGTGGTTTCCAGAATGACTGGGCTTGCCTGGACCTGCACCTCCTGAGCCTGCGACTCGACGCTGAGCGTCACGTTCACGGTCGACGTCGTCGCGGTGGCCACACCGACGCCGGTGACCGAGTAGGTCCGGAAGCCGGCCGCGTTCACTTTGATGGTGTACTGGCCATAAGGTAAATAGAGAGCACTGTAGTAGCCGGCCTGATTGCTGGTGGCCTCGAACTTGGCGTTGGTTTCGGCGTTGACAACCTCCACCTTGGCATCTGGAACGACTGCGCCGGTGGCGTCAGTGATCGTGCCGACGATTGTACCGCGCTGTGTCTGAGCGACGAGGCAAAGCGGGAACGCCAACATCGCGCCGAGCCTGAATCGAGATGGCATACGGGAACCTCCTTGGTCCATTCAAAGACCCTGAGAGAGTTATCAAAAAAGCCAGTGCATGTCAAACGATTCTGTTGATGATTGTGGTGAGCACGTCAAGTTGTCCGGTTTTTTTCTCACGTGATTTGTCCGGTTCGTTCTTTCGCCCATCTGGTGTACAGTGATCCTGGCCGGAGCGGGAGGATAGAGCGAACCCGTCTCGGGCGCGCCCGATCATGTGCAACTTCCCAGACTGGGATTTCGCGATCGTGTCAGCTGGATCCGAGCTCTGTACGAGTAGCCGACGATGCGCCCGGGGCACACTATACTATACGCTGTGGCGATCCAGGATCTACTGATGTCCTCGGTCGAGGTTGTGTATGGCAGGACCGCCTCGCTCGGAATCCGTCAGGCCTTCCGCTGTTCCTGTCTCGCCACACCCGCCGCCAAGCTCAACCGCCACCATGGTCCGATCCAATATGGTTCGGATCCAACGCAAGCCGCGTCCTCAATCGCGCAAGCGGACGATCTGATTGGGGGAGTGCGCATCCCCTCCGCCGTGGCGCCATCTAGCAGCGCCACTGGCTTGGCGATGACTGCCTGGCCCGCGTCCTCGACGCTCGACGACTACAACAACCGGCTGCTAACGCCGGTCTGCATTCGAATCGCCGAGGCGCGCTATGCATATTGACAAGCGCCGCTAGGTGGTTGAAAATACTGCACATGCTAGCCTTTGCAGTCATCTTCAATTCCGATACGCTCACCACTGTAACCAAAAATGTAACCAAATTCCGGCCAACCCACGCCAATCCAAGTGCCCGCAAACCCCTGATTTCCCAGCCCACGCCAACCCACGCCAAGGTACGGATTGGCCTCATAACCCAAAGGTCGGTGGTTCAAATCCACCCCCCGCAACCAATCAAATCAATCGGTTACGAAGATTCGAGCGAGTCGCCGAAACTCCCAAAAACTCCCATTAAGCCTCAAGAGCCCGTTGCAGCTTGGCTTGCCTTCAGCTACCGCAGGTTTTGTCGGCTTCAAGATGAGTTCAACTACCTTGCTATGAGCCTGACGTTTGGTGAACTCGCTCTTCTTGGATCGGAGATTGAATCAAATCTGGGGACGCTGGACGCGAATGAGCTTGCCCGTCAGATCCCCGTCGGTTTGGGCCTGTTCGTGTATTTGCCTCGCCAACCTGTCAAAGTCCGGATCGAACGTGCACACCACAATACCGGCATGCTCCACCAGACCGCGCCGATGGAGCCGCAGGAAGTGAAGCCGGTTTTGCGTCAGAAGGCACCGCCGTTGTAGGACATAAGACCCAGGTTGAACTGGGCATTTGCATTTCCCTGATCTGCTGCTTTCCGATACCAAAACACTGCCTGGGCGGCATCTTTGGGCACACCCTCGCCCTTGGCGTACGCAAAACCCAGGTTGAACTGGGTTTTGCGTACGCCAAGGGCGAGGGTGTGCCCAAAGGACCTTGTTTCGGCCTATATGTGGTCCAACCTGGGAGCGGCTCAGGGCCAGGAAAACGCCAAAACTCTAAGGGATGCACTTGAAAAATTAATGACCAGATCCCAAATCGAGGAAGCGCAACGATTGACCAGGGAATGGAAGCCGAAGAAGTGATGTAGCAAGAAAACTTCTTTGGGTGGCCAATGAAGCCAAGAACAAGGAATCCTCATTATTTAGAGCGATTTGGTTGTGGTGAAGGTTCGTAGTGGATAGTCACCAAGCCGGTATCCGAACGGGCTCTCGTTTACTCTTTCCTGCCAGGGCGCTCATGACCAAGTCCGGGAAGCCCGACGAATCGTGAAGGAGACTCAGGCCGCGCAAGCGATCTACAAGGCGATGGCCGGGCGGTATGGCAGCCCCAAAGAAACTGGGGCCGGCACGAGGCGGCGCTGGTTTGCTGAGTGCCGATCTGGCCGCCGGCGCCAAGCAACGCGGATTCAACAGATTTCGAATGGACCTCACTGCAGACGGTTACGAGATTCGCTTCCGTCCCCATCGGACCACACCCTGCCCCACGGCGCACGCAAAACAGCACGCACGCCCAAAGGGCGGCGTAGTTGAACTGCAAATGGAGAAGAGAAAAGCCGTGCGCGCTATGCGCCGAGCGACTCTACTTGCTTCAACAAGCCTTCGATGCGCAGCCGCACCGCGTCCTGTTCCGACTGCAGCACATCGCGCTCCGTGCGCATGCCGCTCAGTTCCTTCGTCAGTTCGGCGTTGCGCTGCTCCAGCGCACGCACCTGTCCCCGAAGCTGTTCCGATCCGGAAGAAGCAGCCGCCTCGGCAACCTCTTTTTCCCTGCGTAGCCGCTGGACCGTTTCCACGGTCCGCAGTACTTTTTCTTCGAGGAGGGCGAGAGTGTCCGCGCTCATAAAATTGATGTTTCATCGAAGCGCGCGCCGCAAGTTTCGAGCCGCGCGCGCCAGCCAGCCAGCCAGCGATTGTTACGCCGCGGCCTTGACTTCCTTGGCCTTCGCGACGATCGCGGCGAAAGCCGGCGCGTCGTTGGCGGCGATGTCGGCCAGGATCTTGCGGTTCAGCTCGATGCCTGCCTTTTTCAGCCTGTCCATGAAGACAGAGTAGGAAATCTGATTCGCCCGGCACGCCGCGTTGATACGGACGATCCACAGGCTCCGGAAATCGCGCTTCTTGCGTTTTCGGCCGACGTAGCCATAACGCAGCGCTTTCTCGACGGCTTCCTGGGCCGAACGGTTCAACTTGCTCTTGGTAAGAAAATAACCCTTGGCAAGCTTGAGAGTCTTTTTCCGATAGTCGGTACGGTTAGTTCCGCGTTTTACGCGTGGCACGTTTTACTCCTTTCGGTGTTTCATCATTCAACCTGGGCGAATCGGGCACGTGCTTAAGGCGCCGTCCGCACCGGGGTGGGCGCTTCCCTAGTAGGGAAGCATGTCGCGCACGGCCTTCAGGTTCGTGTCGTCAAGCGACACTCCCTGCGCCAACTTGCGCTTGCGGCCCGACGCTTTCGACGTCAGGATGTGACGGGCGAAGGCGTGCCGGCGTTTGATCTTGCCGGTCGCGGTCTTCTTGAAACGCTTAGCCGCGCCCTTGTGGGTTTTCAACTTCGGCATACTGTTTTTGGTTCCTTGAGTCCTGCCTCGGTCTGTTCTCGTGCGCGGGCGCACAGACAGACGTCTCAGGGAAGATCGGCACTTGCTAAAGTGTACCACGACGGCCCACGCCTCTGGTAGCCTACGAAGGATGCAACGCCGCACGTTCCTCGCCACCACCGCCGCCGCCACGCTGCCGGCGCTCGCCGCCGCACAATCCAGCCGCGCGAAGTTCCGCCTCCGCTACGGTCCGCACCCCGGCATGTTCAAGTCGCATGCTGGCGAAGACATCGTCGATCAGATTCAATTCGCGGCCGACCAGGGCTTTACCGGATGGGAAGACAACGGCGCCATGGGCCGTGAGCCGGCGCTGCAGGACAAGATCGGCGCCGCGCTCTCGAAGAACGGCATGAAGATGGGCGTCTTTGTCTCGCACGCCGACTTCAAGACGTCCAACTTCGTCTCGGGTACCGACCGCGAATTCCAGGATTCGCTCCGCGCCACCATGCACAAAGCCGTCGAGACCGCCAAGCGCACAGGCGCAAAATGGCACACCGTCGTGCCGTCCACCACCAACGATAGACTCGACCCGTCCTATCAACTCGCCAACTGCATCGCCAATCTCCGCGTGATGGCCGAGGTCTGCGAAAAAGCGGGCATTGTCATGGTGCTCGAACCGCTCAATTGGTATGCGAACCACCCGAGCCTGTTCCTGCGCGGCGTGCCCCAGGGCTATGCCATCTGCAAGGCCGTGAATTCGCCGAGTTGCAAGATCCTCGACGATCTTTATCACCAGCAGATCGACATCGGCAACCTGATCCCGAACATGGAAATGGCGTGGAGCGAAATCGCCTACATCCAAGTGGGCGACAATCCGGGCCGCAAAGAGCCCGGCACAGGCGAAATCAACTACAAGAAGATTTTCGAGTGGCTCCACAAGCGCAACTTCGACGGCGTGGTGGGCATGGAACATGGCAACTCGAAGCCGGGCAAAGAAGGCGAACTCGCCGTCATTGCCGCCTATCGCGACTGCGATTCGTTCTAGTTTGGATCCCAGACTGTATCGGTCTGGATTTGAAACACTATAGAAAGCTTTGAGTTGCGTGCTTGTCAGATGCTGTACTCCTTGGTATAGTCGATTGAGGACCAATTCGGTCCAAGATCATGCTGAAGCTGACGAAAAAGTCCGACTACGGGTTGATCGCCCTCCGTCACTTGGCCGCCGACGCTGCCAAGCCGGCGGCAACGGCCAAGGAAATCGCCGACATCTATCAGATCCCGTTGCCGCTGCTGGCCAAGGTGCTGCAGAAGCTGTCGAAGGAAGGTTTCCTCCGTTCCGAATTGGGCGCCGCGGGCGGCTACCGGTTGTCGCGCGATGCCCGTCAGATCTCGACGCTCGAAGTCATCCGCGCCATCGACGGCCCGGTCTTCCTCGCCTCCTGTTTCCACCAGGAAGGCGCGGGGTGCGATCAGCACTCCACCTGCACCGTGAAAGAGCCGCTGCGAAAGGTCCATGAAGGAATCCTGCAACTGCTCTCCAACATCTCTATTAATGACTTGGCCACGGACCTGACCGAAGTGCATCAACGCGCCGATGCGCGTTCGCACTGGCCGATTCTCGGCAACGCCGTCGTCCCCGTGCCGGTCTCTCGATAAGGAGCAATGACAAACGCCATGAGCGCCATGCCGATCTACCTCGACAATCACGCCACCACGCCGCTCGATCCGCGCGTGCTGGACGCGATGATACCGTTTTTCAAAGAGCAATTCGGCAACGCCGCCAGCCGCAATCACGCCTTCGGCTGGGTGGCCGAGGAAGCCGTAGAGAAATCGCGCCAGCAGATCGCCTCGCTGATCGGCGCCACCGCCAAGGAGATCATCTTCACTTCGGGCGCTACCGAGTCAAACAACCTTGCGATCAAAGGTGTGGCGGAGATGTACGCCGAGCGCGGCAACCATATCATCACCGCGGCTACCGAGCACAAGGCGATTCTCGACACCTGCAAGCGCCTCGAAAAGAATGGCATCCGCGTCACGTATCTTCCGGTGCAGGCCAACGGGCTCGTTGACCTCGACATGCTGCGCGAAGCGCTCACCGGCAAGACGATCCTGGTGAGCATCATGTACGCCAACAACGAAATTGGCGTGGTGCAGCCCATCGGCGAGATCGGCAAGCTGTGCAAAGAGCGCGGCATTCTCCTCCATACCGACGCCGTTCAGGCGGCGGGCAAGATTCCGGTGGACGTCCTTGCCGACAACATCGATCTGCTGTCGCTCTCAGGCCACAAGCTTTACGGGCCGAAAGGCGTGGGTGCGCTCTATGTGCGGCGTCGCAGCCCGCGCGTACAACTGACCGCCCAGATGGACGGCGGCGGGCATGAGCGCGGCATGCGTTCGGGCACGCTGAACGTTCCCGGCATCGTGGGTCTCGGCGCGGCGTGCGAAATCGCGCGCCAGGAAATGCCTGAAGAATCCAAGCGCATGGCGTATCTGCGTGACAAGCTGAAAGACCGCTTGATGGCCGAACTCGACGAAACGTTCATCAACGGAACGATGGAGTCGCGCCTGCCGAACAATCTGAACATCAGCTTTGCGTACGTCGAAGGCGAATCGCTCCTGATGGGCATCAACGACGTGGCGGTGTCGAGCGGTTCGGCTTGCACTTCAGCGACGCTGGAGCCCAGCTACGTGCTGAAGGCCCTGGGCGCCGGCGACGAGATTGCGCACTCGTCGATCCGCTTCGGCATCGGGCGTTTCAATACCGAGCAGGAAGTAGACTACGTCGCCGGGAAGGTGATCTCCGTGGTGAAGAAGCTCCGCGAACTTTCGCCGCTCTACGAGATGGTGAAAGAAGGCATCGATCTTTCCAAGGTGGAGTGGACCGCTCACTAAGCGTCAACGAGAAAGAAAAGGAAAACCAAATGGCTTACTCGGATAAAGTGCTCGATCATTACAACAACCCGCGCAACGTGGGCTCGCTCGACAAGGGCGCGGCCAACGTGGGCACCGGCATCGTGGGTGCGCCCGAATGCGGCGACGTGATGAAGCTCCAGGTGCGTGTGAACGACGCCACCGGCATCATCGAAGAAGCGAAGTTCAAGACGTTTGGCTGCGGCTCGGCGATCGCCTCCAGCTCGCTTGCCACCGAGTGGCTGAAGGGCAAGACCGTCGACGAAGCACTGGCCATCAAGAACACCGACATCGTCAACGAACTCAGCCTGCCGCCTGTGAAGATTCACTGCTCCGTGCTGGCCGAAGACGCCATCAAGGCCGCCATCACAGACTACAAGACCAAGCAAGGCGCGGCTCAGCCCGCCGCCGAAGCACTGAAAGCATAACCAAAGCCATGGAAACGCCCACCACCAACTCCCCCAGCACGCCGCCGCCGGCCGCGCTGGACGTGATCAGCAACCCCAAGCCGCAGATTTCGGTGACGCCGAAAGCCATTGCCAAGATCCGCGCCGCGTTTGCCAAACAGGGCGTCGTGGAAGGCGAGGGCGGATTGCGGCTGGGCGTGCTGGGTGGCGGCTGTTCGGGCTTGAGCTACCAGTTCAAGTTCGACGGCAAGCCGCGCGAACGCGACCACGTGATGGAGTTCGATGGGGTGCGCATCTTTGTCGATCCGAAGAGCATGCTCTTCCTCAACGGGATGACGCTCGACTACAAAGAGTCGCTCATGCAGTCTGGCTTTGCCTTTAAAAATCCGCATGCCAAGAAGGCCTGCGGCTGCGGCACTTCTTTCTCCGCCTGACGATTGTGAACCGGGATTACTTCTCCTTCTTTGGGATCGAACCGCAACTTGCGCTCGATCCCATTTCTCTTCAACAGCGCTTTTACGAACTCAGCCGCCAATGGCATCCGGACCGCTTTGCGCGCCGGCCGGCGTCGGAGCAGATGGAGGCGCTCGACAACACCGCGCTGCTCAACGACGCTTTCCGGACGCTGAAGGACCCGGTGGAACGCGCCGAGTATGTGCTCTCGCGCTACGGCCGCGGCCTGGAAGACGGCGCCGGGAAACAGGTGCCGCCGGACCTACTCGAAGAGGTGTTCGAAATGAACATGGCGCTCGACGAGTTGAAGGAAGGCGACGCGTCCGCTCGGCCGCAACTTGAATCGGCCAGGGCGAATTTCACCGCGCTGCTATCGGAGATCGACGCGGACCTCGAACGTCAGTTCCTGCGCTGGGATTCGGTCAAGAACGCCGAAACCCTGAGCGCGGTACGCACGCTGCTGAACAAGCGAAAGTACATTGTGAATCTGGTGAACACGGCCACACTGGCCCTGGGCAACTAAACAACAGCAACAACAAACATGGGAACGTTTCAAATCGACTTTGGCGACTCGGCCGCTCCGGTGGTCGTGGGCATCGATCTTGGCACCACCAATTCGCTGGTTGCCTACCTGGACGCCGGCGCGCCGAGAGTGATCCCCGGCGCCGATGGCGATCCCCTGGTGCCATCGGTGGTTTCCATCCCGGCGCAAGCCGACCACATCGTCGGCAACCCCGCGTGCGCGGCCCTGCTCACTTCTCCCGCCGACACTATCTACTCGGTGAAGAGGCTGATGGGCAAGGGCGCGGCCGACGTGCAGGATGAGGTGAAGCTGTTCCCGTTCCGCATTGCCGCGGGCTCTGAGTCTGTAATTCGCCTGGAAGCGGGCGGACGCCAGTTTACGGCGCCGGAAGTCTCGGCCTTCATTCTGCGCCAGCTCAAACTCAATGCCGAAGCGCATCTCGGTCGGGCCGTCACCCAAGCGGTCATCACCGTTCCCGCGTACTTCAACGATGCGCAGCGCCAGGCCACCAAAGACGCCGGCCGCATTGCGGGCCTGGAAGTGCTGCGTCTGGTGAATGAGCCAACGGCCGCGGCGCTCGCCTACGGAATTGACAAGCGCAAGCAGGGCACCGTGGCCGTGTATGACTTGGGGGGCGGCACGTTCGACATCTCGATCTTGAAACTTCAGGACGGCATCTTCGAAGTGCTGGCGACGGGCGGCGACACGCATCTCGGCGGCGATGATTTTGACAACCTGCTGCTGCGAGTCGCGCTCGAAGACATTGCGTCCGAATGGGGCACGGATCTGTCCTCATCCGGCGAGGCGGTGCAGCGCCTGCGCCGCGCCGTGATTGACGCCAAGCACGTACTCTCCACACTCCCGGTGACGCATATCCGTTTTGCGTGGGAAGGCCGCGAGTACGCGCGCGAGCTGACTCGCGAAAACTTCGAGCGCCTAATCACGCCGATTGTGGACGGGACGCTGCAGCCCTGCCGGCAGTGCATGGCCGACGCCAAGGTGACGCCGGAAAAGATCGACGAAGTGGTGCTGGTGGGCGGCTCCACGCGCATTCCGCTGGTGCGCGCCGCCGTGAAACGGCTCTTCCGCGCCCGTCCGCACACCGAACTCGATCCGGACAAAGTGGTGGCGCTCGGTGCCGCGGTGCAAGCCGGCATTCTCTCGGGCGCAGTGGAAGACCAGTTGCTGCTCGACGTGACGCCGCTTTCGCTGGGCATTGAGACCATGGGCGGGCTGATCTCAAAGATCATCCACCGCAACTCCACCATTCCCGCGTCGGCCACCGAGACGTTTACCACCGCGGTGGACGGCCAGACCAACGTGCTGATCCACGTGCTGCAAGGCGAGCGCGAGATGGTGCGCGATTGCCGGTCGCTCGCCCGTTTCGATCTGAAAGGCATCGACCCGATGCCCGCAGGATTGCCGAAGATCGAAGTGCGGTTTCTCATCGATGCCAACGGAATCTTGAACGTCACGGCGTGGGAAACGCGCACGGGCAAGGAGCAGACCGTCGAGATCAAACCGAGCTACGGGCTGACCGACGATCAGGTGGAGCGCATGATTGTCGAGTCGATCGACAAAGCCGAGGCGGACTTCCAGGAGCGCCAGGTGCGCGAAGCGCGAGTTGAAGCAGACCACATCATGGCTGCGCTGGAAAAGGCCCGCCGGAACGACGCCTACTACGAACTCTCCGAGACGGATCGCTCAGCGATCCAGAAGGCGCACAACGAACTCCTGTTGGTGTATCACGGCGACGATCATCACCTGATCATGGAGAAGATCGAGCAGCTCAACCAGGCCACGCACACCTTGGCCGAGAACATGATGAACACTGCCGTGAACACGGCGCTCAAAGGAACAAAGATCTAGCCATGCCGCAAGCACTGTCCTGGAGCCACTTTGAAGATCTCGGCATCGCCCTGTATGAGAAGTTTCCGGACGTAGACCCGCTGAAGGTGCGCTTCACGGACCTGCACAAATGGGTCACCGAACTGGAGCACTTCGACGACGATCCGGCGAAGTCCAACGAAGCCAAACTGGAGGCGATCCAGATGGCCTGGTACGAGGAGTGGAAGGACAATCAATAGTCATCCGTGGCGGATGAACAGGTGCACCACCACAACGTCCGGCCCTGTCGCGCAGAACCACTCCCGCCGCAGTATGCGCGCCTGATGGCCGTAGTGCCGCGCCACCAACGCCCCTGCCCGTTCTACTAACGGCGCGTAGTCGAATCCTTCGGCCGAGGGTATCCGTTCGCCGTAAGAGATCGTTGCCAAATCCGGAAAGAGAACGGGGCGCCGCCAGTTCCTCTACTGTGGGATACGGCACCTCGGGCATCGTGGCGCCTACCTCGCCCGTCACAAACATGAATACGTAAGCTCCAATCGTTCGCCAGCCATGTCGAATGGCGGTGGCGTCACGCGTCTCCGCTCTCAGCAAGGCGCGGACGCGTTCATAAAGCGGCGCATAGCCGCGCGGCCCCGCATTGCCAAGGACGCAACAGGTGAGCTGACGAACGGGCTGGCCTTTCATGCGCGTGTACACGACGCCGCGCCTCCACAACTCGTAGCCTTCGGGCAGTGCGCCAGCGTCGTGGCCTGGTTCAGAGAAATCACAGCACGCGTGAGTGTTCATAACCCGCGTCCGTGAGCGCGCGTTGCAGCGTTTCCACGTGATCGGTGCCGCGTGTTTCCAGCGTGATATCAATCACCGTATCGCCGAGGCTCACGCCGTAGTAGGCGCGGTCATGATTGGTTTCCACAATGTTGGCACGCTGATCGGCAATCACGTGGCAGAGCTTCATCAGCGCCCCTGGATGATCCGGGAGATGCACGCGCAGCCGCACCAACCGGCCATCCTTCACCAAGCCGCGTTCGATGATGCGTGAAAGCAGCGTGACGTCGATGTTGCCGCCGCACACGAGTACGGCGATGCGCAGTCGCTGATGCGCGGTCTTGCGGTGCACCAGCGCGGCCAACGCCGCCGCACCCGCGCCTTCGGCGAGCGTCTTTTCGTGTTCCAGCAGGAAAAGAATCGCGCTGGCAATTTCTTCTTCTTCCACGGTGACAATTTCGTCGACGTATTTCTGAATCAACGGCCGGGTCAGCGCGCCCGCGCAGCGCACCGCGATGCCATCGGCAATCGTCGTAGCGGCGTTGAGCGTTACCGGCTCACCCGCCTGGAGCGCTTCGAGCATCGACGGCAGCCGCGCCGTCTGCACGCCGATCACGCGAATACGCGGGTTCGTCTCCTTGATCGCGCAGGCGATGCCGCCCAGCAATCCGCCTCCGCCAATGGGCGCAATCACGGCGTCAATGCGTGGCTGCTGATGCAGGATTTCGAGGCCAATGGTTCCTTGCCCCGCAATCACGGCTTCATCGTCAAAGGCATGCACAAACGCGCGGCCCGCCGCATCGGCGCGCCGCCGGGCTTCCTGGTAGGCCTCGTCGTAGTTCACGCCGTGCAGCACCACTTGGCCGCCGTAGCCTTGCGTCCGCGTCACTTTTACCAGAGGGGTATAGAGCGGCATGACGATCTCGGCCGAAATGCCAAGCCGCGTCGCATGGTAAGCGAGGCCCTGCGCGTGATTCCCCGCGGACGCCGTGGCCACGCCGCGGGCTGCTTCTTCTTGCGACAGCGTCAGCAACCGGTTCAGCGCGCCGCGTTCCTTGAACGAACCGGTCATCTGAAGGTTTTCCAGCTTCAGGAAAACCTGATTGCCGGTGATTTCAGAGAGCGACAGCGACTTCACACACGGCGAGAGGTAGATGGCGTCCCGGAGCCGTTCGGCCGCGCTCTCTACGTCCCGTACACTAAGCATATCGGACCAATGTAGCAAGCCGGGTGAGGGTAACAAATATGGGAGAATCATCGTCGAAACGATCTATGAGGGCTCGCTTCGTGTGTTCACTGATCCTGATAGGGTGGGGCTGTACCGGGCCCTACTCGGAAAAGAAGGTCTCGGCCAAGGAAGAGAAGGCGCCCGTGCGCGTCAACGTGGAGCGCGTCGTGCTCTCCAACATCCCCGAGGTGGTGGCGGCCAACGGCGAGTTGTTCGCCGAGGAGCAGGCCACGGTGACGGTGAAGATTCCAGGGCGCGTGCAGCAACTGACGGTGGACCTGGGCACTCCGGTCGAAGCCGGACAGGTGATCGCCGAACTCAATCCGCAAGACCAGCTCCAGCGAGTGCGGGCCGCCGAAGCCGCCGTCGAACAAACGCGCGCCCGGTTGGGAATCCTCGATCGACCCACCGACGAAGTGAAGCCAGAGGAAACTGCGATGGTGCGGCAGGCCGAAGCCCAACTCAAGGAGGCGCGCTTCATCTTCGAGACTACGCTGCGGCTGCAAAAGGAAGGTGTGGTTTCGAAGATCGACATGGAGAAGGCGCAGGTGCGCCGGCAAGCGGTCGAGGCCCACTATCAGACGGTGGTGGAAGAAGTGATGCAGTTGCGTGCGCAACTCGCCGAGCGCCGCGCGGATCTGGCGTTGGCCAAACAAAACCTGACGGACCTGATCATCTGCGCGCCGTTCGCCGGCGCAGTTACGAAGCGGCTCACTTCAGTGGGCGAGTACTTGCCTGCCAACGCGCCGATTGCCACGGTGGTGAAGCAGAATCCGGTGCGTGTACGCGTGGAAGTGCCCGAACGCCTCGCGGTGAAAGTGCGCGCCGGGCAACGGATTGATGTTTCCCTGAACGGCGGGCTGGTGAAGCGCGCCGGCCGCGTGGTGCGGCTGAGTCCGGCGCTCGAATCGCAGAATCGTTCGTTGCTGGTGGAAGGCGAATTGCCGAATGCCGATAGCGCGCTGCGGCCGGGTACGTTTGTCGAGGCGTCCATCACGGTCAATCCGAACGCCAAAGGGATTTCGACTCCGGCGAGCGCGCTGATCAGCTTTGCGGGCACCGAGCGCATGTTTGTCGTCAAGAATGGTGTGCTCGATCAACGGCTGGTGCGCACGGCCCGGCGCTTGCCGGAAGGGCGCGTGGAAGTGCTCGAAGGATTGAAGGTCGGCGAATCGCTCGTAGCCGACGCGATGGACCGGATGGTGAAGGGCATGAAAGTAACGATGAGCGAACATGCAGAAGCTCGCTGAGGTCTGCGTCCGCCGACCGGTCTTCGCCGTGATGTTGATCATGGCGCTGGTGGTCGTCGGCGCGGTGTCCTACTCCAAGCTCGGCGTCGACCGGTTTCCGAACGTCGACATGCCGATCATCAGCGTGCGCACGGTGCTGCCCGGCGCGTCACCGGAAGAGATCGAGAGCGCGATCACCAAGCGTGTGGAAGATGCCGTAGCCACGGTGGAAGGCATCGACAATATCCGGGCCACGTCGGTGGAGAGTCTGTCGGTGGTGACCGTCACGTTCACGCTGGACCGCCAGATTGACGTCGCCGCGCAGGATGTGCGCGATGCGGTGGCCGGCGTGATCAGCTTGCTGCCGCGCGATGCCAAGCCGCCGCTGATCAAGAAGCTCGACACCGACGCTTCACCCGTGATGACGATCGTGCTCGCCGGTGACCGTACGCCGCGCGAGTTGTACGAAATCGCCGAGCGCAGCGTAAAGGACCCGATCGAATCGGTGGGCGGTGTCGGCCAAGCTCTGCTGATCGGCGGGCAGCGGCGGGCGATCAACGTGTGGGTGGATGCGGACCGGATCGCGGCCTACAAGATACCGATCGTGCGGATCCGCGATGCCATCGCGCGGCAGAATTCCGAGATCCCGGGCGGGCGCGTGGATGAAGGCGTGCGCGAACTGGTTCTGCGCACGATGGGCCGTTTTCCGGATCCCAAGCTGTTCAACGACCTCGTGGTTTCCAACATCGGCGGCGTGCCGGTGCGCGTGCGCGATATCGGCTACGCCGAGGACGGCCACAAGGAACAACGCACGGTGGCGCGCTATGACGGGCAAGACGCGGTGGCGATCGAAGTGCGGCGGCAGTCGGGCGCGAATACGATTGAGGTGATTCACAACGTGAAGGCCAAGCTGCCGCGCCTCATGGAACTGCTGCCCGAAGGCGTGAAGTTGGAAGTAGTGCAGGATCAGTCGCGCTACATCGAGGCCGCGTTCCATGAAGTGCAGATGCATCTGGTGCTGGGCAGCATTCTCGCTTCCCTGGTCGTGCTGCTGTTCATGCGTGACTGGCGCGCGACGGTGATCGCGGCCGTCGCGATTCCGGCGTCGATCATTGCCACCTTCGGCGCGATGTACTGGCTGGGCTTCACCCTGAACAACATCACGATGCTCGCGCTGGTGCTGATGGTGGGCGTGGTGATTGACGACGCGATTGTCGTGCTTGAGAACATTTTCCGGTTCATCGAGGAGAAGCAGATGCCGCCCATGGCCGCCGCCGTGGAAGCAACACGCGATATTGGCCTCGCCGTGATGGCCACCACGCTCAGCCTGGTGGTGGTGTTTTTGCCGGTGTCGTTCATGTCCAGCATTTCCGGGCGATTCCTGTTCAGTTTCGGATTGACGGCAACCGTGGCGATTCTCGTTTCGCTGCTGGTCAGCTTCAGTCTGACGCCGATGATGAGTGCGCGGCTCTTGTCCGCGCACACCGTCAAATCGCACGGTAACACGCACGCCGGATTTTATGGGTGGGTGAAGCGCACGTACATGCGCGCGCTCGGTTGGTCCATGCGGCATCGGTTTCTCGTCGCGGGATTGGCGGTGGCGGTGGTCGCCTCAACCGTGCCGTTCTACAAGATCATGCGGCAGGAGTATCTGCCGAGCAATTTAGATGAGAGCGAATTTGAAATGTCGGTGATGGCGCCCGAGGGCACCACGCTCGCGTCGATGACGGAGGTGCTCAAGCGCATCGAGGATGACATTCGCCCCATGCCCGGCGTGCAGCATGTGATGAGCATCGTGGGAGTGGGTTACCTGCAGGCTGTCAGCATGGGGCGGTCGTTTGTCCGGATTGAAAACGTGGAAGACCGCGTCTTCTCGCCATTGCGATTTTTCTCCAAGCTCCTCGAAGGCAAACCCGGCGAGGCATTCAAGAACGTTTACTCTCAGCGCGACGTGATGGCGGCGATTCGCGCCAGGATGAAACAGTACCCCGATCTGCGCGTGCGGGTCTCCAATATCGCGACGGTGAGCCAGGGTTCGGCGCCGGTGGATATCGACTTCATCATTCGCGGACCGGATCTCAACGAGTTGAACGACTACAGCGAACGGTTGCGGCTCGCAGCGCTGAACATTCCGGGGTTACTGGACGTGGATACGACGCTGCGTTTGACCAAGCCGGAATTACGCGTGACGATTGATCGGGAACGCGCGGCGGATCTCGGCGTCGATGCCTCGGACATCGCGAATTCACTGCGGCTGATGGTGGGCGGAGACAACGAAGTGTCGCGCTTCCGCGACGACAAGCTCGCCGAAGATTATGACGTCGAGATCCGGCTCACTGGCGTCGACCGGAACAACGCGGCGTCGGTCGCCAAGCTTTATGTGTTGTCGAACAAAGTGGGACTGGTGCGGCTGGACAACGTGATGCGGATGCGCGAGGGGATGTCGGCGTACCGTATCGAAGGGCTCGACCGGCAACGGCAAGTGGGCATCCGCGCCAACGTCGCGCCCGGCTATGCGCTCGCCGATCGATTGGCGGAAATGTACAAAGCGGCCGACGCGCTCAATCTTCCCGCCACGTATTCGACGACGGTGATCGGGCGTGGGCGCGAGTTCGAACGGACGCTCAAAGAGTTCTTGCTCGCCTTCATGTTGTCGATCGTGTTCATGTATATGATCCTCGCCTCGCAGTTTGAAAGCCTGATTCACCCGGTGACGATTTTGCTGAGTCTGCCGCTGGCGGTGCCATTCGGATTCTTGTCGCTGTGGATGTTCAAAGAGACGCTGAACCTCTATTCCGCGCTCGGGATTCTCGTATTGTTCGGCGTGGTGAAGAAGAATTCGATTTTGCAGGTGGATCACACGAACAACCTGCGGCGCGCGGGCATGGAGCGTTTCCAGGCGATCATGCAGGCCAATCGTGACCGGTTGCGCCCGATTCTGATGACGACGTTGACGCTAGTCGCCGGCATGTTGCCGCTGGCGCTCGGCACGGGTCCGGGCGCGGAAGAACGGCGGTCGATTGCGATCATCGTAATCGGCGGGCAAAGTTTGTCGCTGCTGCTGACGCTCATCGTGACGCCGGTGGCGTACTCGCTGTTTGATGACCTGGGCGCGATGGTGACGCGGCGGCGCGGCGCGGGCCAAGAGTTGCCCGCACCGTCGAGCGGCGACTAGACCAACCCCTGCCGGATCGGCCGTCATGAACCGCCCCGCGCCCTTCGTGTAATACCGCTGGTCCGCATACGCCAGATCCGTCCGACCGTAATGCATGTACGTCGCGTACTTCTCCAGCTCGCCCACCGTCGTCGAAGGATTCTCCTGCCCGTACGGGAAGTAATCCTTCCCGCTCCCCTGCCGCACGCCCCCTAACCGGTCCGCCACCACATTCGTCTCCGCGCCCAACCGCAGCGGCTTCCCCCCCCCGAACCACACATTCGTCTCCATCGTCCGGAACGCCAGCGTCGACCCACCGCCGCCCCACCCCAACTCATACTGCCCCGCGCGCTTCCCGCCCTGCCACCACGTCAACAACTCCTGCACCGCGCCCGTCCCGGCATTCACCAACTTACTCTGACACACCCGCCGGTTATCCGCCCCGTACCCGTACACTTCCTCGCCGCTCGGCTCCGAACCCCACTGGAGCCGGTTCTCCACATCGTACGACCCCGAAAACGCCGGCTTGGCCGTAACATTGCCGGTATTTGTTTACCGGGTACTGAACAAATGGAGCACAAGCATGTGGCGTAGGGTAGGTGGCGCAGAGCAAAAAGCAACGTGAGGAGCCCGGACCAAGTCGCGGAGAGTTGGAGCGCGAGAACGCGCGGCTACGGCAGGAGAGTGAGCGGTTGCAGCGGGAGA
>VFZP01000094.1 GCA_016871115.1 Acidobacteriota bacterium | reverse complement strand
TCCACGAACTCGCGCTGTATCAAACACTTGGCAAGCTGCCCGAACCGCCACTTACCCACGAATTCTTCTGACGAACCTGAATCTGAATATATGGATGCTCAATCTGATTTTTGACTGGAACGCGCCCCTTGGGAATGCCAACGCGAGATTCAACGAGTTCCCCACGCCTCCCCCGCAGCCTGGCACCAACCCGCCGACCATTTCCAAGGCTTGGCTCAAAGCCACCGCCACCGATCCCCTGCCGGTGCCTGACAATCCCGCCAACTGGACGCTGGTGGGGCGGGACAACACCAAGCTGACCGCCGCCGTCGGAGACCAGATTTGGGTCCGGGTGGCCGGTCTCAACGTGCCCTCAAACTACATGGGCCGCATCACGATTCTCGTGGCGCGCGACGATCACGGCAATGCGGCCCAGCCCTGGGCCTCGCCGTTCGCCCTCGGCGGAAGCAATCCGGCCGTCCCTTGCACCATCTTCGATACGGTGGGCCCGAACGGCGTTGGCACGCCGTTGACGGCGTCCACGGCGGCTGGCCCCTGGCTTGGCGCGCTAGGCTCCATCGAGCAGGGGCCGCTGCAAACCGGGAACAACAAGTTCAGCGTCGTCGTCGCGGCGACGATCTGTGCCTCCGATTGGAGTGGCCTGAAGACGTACTCGCACGACCCGGATATGGAAGTGGACATCTAACCGGCATCCTACCCGGCCCGGCTCATCTCGCGCAGCAGCCACGCCCGTGCCGTCACCCAATCGCGGTGCACGGTGGCGCGCGAAATGCCCAGCGCTTCGGCGGTTTCTTCGAGCGAGAGGCCGCCGAAGAAACGCATCTCCACCACGCGGCATTGCTGCGCGTCGAGCTTGGCCAGTCCGTGCAGAGCATCGTCAAGCGCCACTACTTCCAGGCCCTTGGCTGGCACCCTGTCGATTGCCTCGCCAATTTCGATGACCACCGCGCCGCCGCCCCGCTTATCGCGCAAACGGGCGCGCCCGTGGTCCACCAGGATGCGCCGCATCGCCTGGGCCGCGATCCCGAAGAAGTGCGCACGGTTCTTCCACTGGACCTAGCGTTGATCCACCAACTTCAGGAAGGCCTCATGAACGATGCCGGTGCTGTCGAGCGAGTGCCCCTGCCGCTCACGGCGGAGGTAGTGGGCGGCCAGTTGGCGCAGTTCGCCACAGATGAGGGGCATCAGGCGGTCCAGCGCCTCTCGGTCGCCGGCGTTCCACCGCAACAATAACTCGGTGACGTCGCCTGCTGACATCCGGACAGTGTATCGCGCGGGGTCTGTAATCCGCCGCCGAGGCTGCCGAACCGCCGAGCGGGGACCGCGAATCGGTGTCAAGGCACTGGCAGCGGAACTCGCACGGCTCGACAAAAAACAGGAACGGGTTAGACTGGACGCCGAGGAAGCCGAGCGCTTCAAGTTGCCAGCGGCGGCGTTTCTCTAAACCCTGCCCGGCTCCGGATGCACCCACGGCTTGCGGTAGGCGCGCCGCAGCAGGCGGTTGGCCTCGTCATCGCCCACCACGCGGTGCTTCACCGGGTCCCACGTAAGCGACCGGCCGAGCTTCATTGACATATTCGCGACGATGCAACTGGCGGTTGAAATATGCCCCTGCTCGATGTCCGCCACCGGTTTGCCGCGCGAGGCGATGTTGGCCAGCAGATCGCGCATGTGGCCGCGGATGGCCGGCGCCACGTGGCGTTCGAGGTCCTTCTCGGTCTTGTCTTCGGGATACTGCTCAAGCTCGTACGTAACGTCTTTGTGCACGGCCTGCCCGCCCTTTTCAAACGGCAGGAAATCGTAGCTCATCACGCTTGCTTTGAGCGTCCCCTTGTCGCCGTAGAACGTCGCGCCCCAGGGATAGGCCGGATCGGGCGGGTGCCCATACGTACGGTGATTCCAGATCACCTTCAGGTTGCCGAAATCGAACGTCGCGGTCTGCGTGTCGCTGATGTTGGCCTTGCTGCTCTTCTCGACGAGAATGCCGCCCGTTGACGAAATACTCTTCGGCCACCCAAGATCCAGCATCCAACGCACCATGTCCAGCATGTGGATGCACATGTCGCCCACGATGCCGTTGCCATACTCCATGAAGGCACGCCAGCGGCGCGGGTGCACCAGTTCGTTGTAGGGGCGCATGAGGGCGGGGCCAGTCCACATCTCATAGTCGAGGTTCGCCGGCGGCGGCGCGTCGGGCGGGTTGGCGCGCGCGCGCATGTGATAGTAACAGTAGATCTCGACGACGCCGATGTTGCCGAGTTTGTTTTCGCGCAAGATACGGTCACGCGCTTCGATCAAGTGTGGCGTCGAGCGGCGCTGCGTGCCCACCTGCACCACGCGCTTGTACTTACGCGCGGCTTCCAGCATCGCCTGGCCTTCAACGATATCCACGCTGATGGGCTTCTGCAGATACAGGTCAATGCCCGCTTTGCAGGCTTCAATCATCGGCAGCGCGTGCCAGTGATCGGGCGTGGCGATGAGCGCGATGTCGAGGTCCTTTTCGGCGATCATCTGACGATAGTCGGTGAACGTGCGCGGCCTCTTGCCGGACTTCTGCCGCGACGCCACGATCTCGGCCGCGCCCTCCAGCATGTTCTTGTCGGCGTCGCACAGCGAGACCACTTCCACCGGGGAGACCTGGATCAGCCGCAGCAGATCGGCCTTGCCGTACCAGCCGGAGCCGATGAGGCCCACGCGTTTGGGCTTGCTATCCATTTGCGCTTCCAGCGACAGGGCCGCGGATGCACTGAGAAAGGTTCGACGATTCATCTCACGGATGAGTATAGCCTAGAGAGAATGAGCGACGACCTGCGCCAGTTCACGCCGCAGCCCCCCCGATTGGCGTCTTGACTGGTATGGGCTAGATGAAACCTACGACGTCATCCAGCGCCTGCGCGAGTGCCCGCAGAACCCCATCTTTCACGGCGAGGGTGACGTGTGGATTCACACGCGCATGGTGATCGGAGAGTTGATTGCGCTCCCGGCGTGGCGCGCGCTCAGCGTCCCCGAACGCGAATTGCTGTTCTGCGCCGCCGTGTTGCACGACGCCGGCAAGCCGGCCACCACGCGCGTGGAAGGCGGGTGGATCACCTCGCGCGGCCACTCGGGCAAAGGCGCGCGGATGAGCCGGCGCATTCTATGGGAGATGGGGTTTGCACCGGAGTTGCGCGAAGACATCGCGGCGCTGGTGCGGTATCACCAACTGCCCTACTATGCCGCGAACCGGCCGGACCGTCAGCGCCTGGTGATTGAAACGAGCCAGTCCGCGCGGACAGACCACCTGGCCATCCTCGTCGAAGCCGACGTGCGCGGGCGCATCTGCCCGGACCTGGCGCAGTTGCTGGCTAACATCGCCATCTTCGGTGAACTCTGCCGCGGCGAGCAATGCTGGGGTTTGCCGCGCGCGTTTCCCTCCGATGACGACCGCTTCGCCTTTTTCCGGACGGCGGTCTATGAAGGCGACCCTGTGCTGACGATGACGCTGCTTTCCGGCTTGCCCGCCGCCGGAAAAGACGTTTGGCTCAGCCGTCATTTCGATGGTCCGATGGTGGACAGCCGGGAGCGGGCGCTGGAGCATCTGAGCGCGGGGCGGAGCTTTGCCTGGAACGGCACCAACATCGGGCGGGATCAACGCGGGCAGGCGGTGGACCTGGCCGCATTCCACCGGGCGTGGGTCCGGATTGTATGGGTGGAAGCGCCGCGCACCGAACTCTGGAAACAGAACCGGCTCCGGGACCAACCGGTACCGGAGCTAGTCATGAATGCCTTACTCGATTGTTGGGAAACGCCGGACCTGTGTGAGGCCCACGAGGTGGTGAAAGTCTGGTAGTTAGGCGGCGAACTTCTTCATCTGACCATGCAGGCGGCTCTTGTAACGGTCAGCGGTGTTCTTCTTGATAATGCCCCACTTGGCCGCGCGGTCCACGAGGGAAAACGTGGCGGGCAGGAGCGATTCGGCCTGCTTGGCGTCCTTCGCTTCCAGGGCCTTGCGCATCGCGCGGATCTGGTGGCGCAAGCGCGTACGGCGCTGGCGATTAAACTCCGTGCGCGTTTCAATTTGGCGGGTTGCCTTGATTGCTGAGACGTGATTAGCCATCGACTACAATATTTCCTAAAAAGACTTTCACCAGGATACCGCAAGAGGGACGGGGCGGTCAATCAGCTTCCGGGCGAGACTGGGTCCACGAAACCCAGACAACACCCGCCCGGCCCTCGCGCGGATCACCAACGGTATGCCCTCATGGTATCATCACGACCCCCATTAGGGGTGATGCTGGGTAATTCGATTCACGGCCTGATTTGCCAATCGGATACAGTCTGGTACTCCAATGCCGTGGTAGGCGTTGCCGATCAGTAGGAGGTCGTTGCGTTGACTCATCCGCTGGTCGACTTCGCGCTGGCGGTCTTCGTGGCCCACCAGATACTGCGCCATCGAATTTACCCAGCGGCTGGTGCGAACGAAGGCGGGGCGTCCGGTGAATCGCATGATCCGCTGGAGTTCCAGTAGCACTGCCTCGGGGTTGGCGTCGGAGGTGAGGAAGCAGCGGAGCAGGGCATGCGAGTCCGGCACGCGGTGGTTGAACTTGGTGCCTACCCATGTGCAGGCCACGAGCGCGCCGCGCTCTTTGCGCGGAACGAGAAAGCCGAAGCCGTTCAGCGGATGATCGAGATCCTGGCGGCGAAACCCGAAGGCCATGGTGACGGAACTGGAATAGTCCACGTGTTTCAGTAGCGCGGCAACGTCCGGCTCCATCGGGCCGATCAACCGCGCGGCTTCATAGGCGGGGCAGGCGAGAATCACGTGTTGCGCGGTCAGCCAATCGCCGCCCACGCGCACGCGTCCCTGGGGTTCGAGCGCTTCGGCTTCGCCGTGGATCACCTCATGGACGCTCGGGCGCAGCGCATCTACCAGGCTTCCCATGCCGCGCTTCAGGGTTTGGAACAACGAGCCGCCCGGGCCGGCGTGCTTGGGCGCTTGCAGCATGGCGCGCGCCAGGCTCCCGGTTTTGGCTTCCATTTCGACAAACCGCGTTAGCGTGGAACGTGCGCTGAGCTTAGCCGGGTCGCCGCCGTAGACGCCGGCGAGAAGCGGTTCGGCGAGATACTCGACGGTCTCGCGCCCGAAGTGGTCTTCCACGAAGTCGGCGACGGAGCGGTCCGGATGCTCGGCGGGGCGGCGCAGCAGTTCGAGACCCATGCGGAGCTTGGTCCCCCAGCCGAGGAGCGGCGTCTTGATCATGGGCCACGCCTTGGTGGGCAACATCATCATCAGCCCTTCGGGCATGGGGATCAACTTTTGGTTGCGCAGGATGTAGGTGACGCGGCGGCTGTCGTTGGAGCCGATGATCTCGCCGCCGAGGCCCACGGCGCGGATGAGATCGGCGGCGGCGGTCTTGGCGGCGAGGAAACTGTCGGGCCCGGCTTCGACGAGGCAGCCTTCCACTTCGCCGGTGCCGATGACGCCGCCAAGACGCGGCGCGCGTTCGACGATGGTGGCCGGAATCCCCTTCTGGCGCAGAAACCACGCGGCGCTGAGGCCGGAGATGCCGCCGCCGACGATGATGACGGGCCGGGGAGCGGGGGGCGATGATGGGGTTGGGGAGCCGATGATTTGGTTATACCGTGGCTGGGGGGCTTCACGGTAGCATGGGCGTCAACGCCGCCGGCTTTTCGTCGCGGAGCCAGGCGCTTAGCGTTGGCCCGCTGGCGCCGTGCGATTAAACTAGATCGTCATGTCTCAACAGCACCGACCCCTCACCGTCACCATGATCGGCGGCGGCATGATCGCGCACGATCAGATCCTGCCTTCGCTCTACCAGCTTCAACGCCTCGGCAAGGTAGGCGAGATCACCGTTTGCGCACAGCACGCCTCCACCGTCGCGGCGCTGGCGGCGAACGAGACGATCCGCGCGGCGTTTCCAGGTCACACGTTCCGCCCGCTGCCGGATCCGGCGTCGGGCGGGAAAGACCCGAACGGGTTTCGCCGCGCGATTGCGGCCATGCCGCCGCGACAACTGGTGATTGCCGCCGTGCCGGACCAATTGCACTATGACGTGGTGATGACGGCGCTGCGGGCGGACCAACATGTCATCGTCGTCAAGCCGCTGGTGCTGAGCGTGGCGCATGCGCGTGAGATCGAGGAAGAAGCCCGGCGGCGCCAGTTGTTCGTGGGTGTGGAATACCACAAGCGCTTTGACGACCGCTCGCTCCTGGCGCGGCGCCGCTACCGCTCCGGCATGTTCGGCGAGTTCAAGCTGGGCACGGCGCGATTGATGGAAAAGTGGCACTACCGCCACTCGAATTTCCAGTCGTGGTTCACGCCCGATCAGACAGATTCGTTCACCTATATCGGCTGCCATTACGTAGATTTTGTCCACTACGTCACGGGCCTGCTGCCCGCCGCCGTCTCCGTCTACGGTATCAAAGACAAGTTCCCGAACGGCAACGAAGGTTACCTGTGGACCGACGCCCGCGTGATCTGGGAAAACGGCGCCTGCCTGAACGTGCAGAACTCGCTGAGCTTTCCGGACGACGCGCCGGGGTCCAACACACAGGGCATCACGCTCTATTTCTCCGACGGCGAACGCGGCGCATGGCTTGAACACTCAGACCAATATCGCGGCATCAAGTATTGCTACACGCGCAAGCCGGATGCGCCGGGCGCCACGCAATTTTCTGAGCCCAGCACGGAGTACTTCCAGTACGTGGACTTGGGCGGGCCGGGGTTGCGCCCCGTCGGCTACGGTTACCGCTCCGTAAAACACTTGGTGGAGACCGTCTATCGCCTGGAAGCGGCGGCGGACCGCGCGGCGGAACTCGCTGCCATCGACGCCGCCGGCGTGGTGGCCACCCCCGCCAACAGTTCGTTCAACGAAGCGGTGGTGGAGGCCGGACGGCTCTCGATCCTCAACGGCGGCCGAACCGTGGAAATCACTGCCCAAGGTGTCCGTTTCCGGGAATAACCAGCCGGGCCCGTAACAAAGAGTAAGCGCCCATCGTCAGATCGTTTTCGCGCTTTGGTATATTTCAGTATTGTTAAGCATGCGGCCGCTCCAGGACCGGCTTATGTGGTGCCTTTAACCGCACCTTCCTGGACTGAAGGAGTTTCTCTTTGCGTTTTCGTTACTTCGTTTCCTGTCTGCTGGCCGGCGCGCTGAGCGCGGCTGCCCAGCAAGCCGTTCCGGCGCAAGCCGCCAAACTGGTTAGCCAGCAGCCGCAGGGCACGCTGAAAATCACGGTGATGGAAGGCGAAGGCGCGCGTAATAGCGTGAAAAATCGGGTGTCTGTGGCCCCGGTCGTCGAGGTGAAAGACGCGACCGACAAGATCATCACGGGCGCCGAGGTGGTTTTCCAGCTTCCGCTTGCCGGCCCCGGCGGGGCCTTCAACGGCTGGCTTCGCACCCAGACCGTTCGTACGGACGAAAACGGTAAGGCGACCGTGTCGGGCTATACGCCGAACACCGAAGCGGGCCGCTTCAATATCAAGGTGACCGCGACGATGGGCAGTCAGACCGGCTCAGCCGTGATTGCACAGATCAATGTGGAAGGCTCCAGTGACGGCACGGCGGTCGTGGCGGGTGGGGGCATTCCCAAGACTCCCGCGGGCATGAAGAAGGCTCTGCCCTGGAAGTTTATCGGCCCGGCCATCGGTGCGGCGGCCATCGGCGGCATCGCCGCGACGCTGCGCGGCGGCAATGGCACCACTTCTTCAACAGTTGCGCCCACGTCCGTCGGCATCTCGGCGGGTGCTATAACCGTGGGCGTGCCTCGATAGCGGCTCGTTCTTCCATTACGGACCCATACAACATATGACTCAACTGCGTGTTCTTGCCCTTGCCTCGGCAGCCGTCCTGCTGCCTGCCCAGGAATCGGCCCGTTTGGCCGGCCCCACGAGCGGGGTAGTTTTCGACGCACCGTCGCGCGCGCTGCGCGTGGTGGTGGGCGTGCCCGGTGCGGCTTACCTCGGCGTGGCGCTGGCTGCGGACCTGGATGGCGGCGCGGTGTCGCCGGGCGGCCGGTTTGCGGTGGCGATGGCCGCCGGCGAAGCGGTGTTGGTTTCGGCGGCGAGCGGCGCGCGCAGTTCCCTGGGCGCGGCCTGCGGCGGCCCCGTGGGCTGGAATGCCGGCGCGTCGGCGGTGGCGCTGGGTTGCGCTTCCGGTGCGCGTCTCTATAAGATCAGCGTCGAGGGCGCGGCGACGGCGATGAACATCGCCGGGCTGGAAGGCAAGTTGAGTGCAATCACGGTGGACGCTTCCGGCCGCGCGGTGTACGCGCTGCGCGCCGACGGTGTGTATCGCGCTGATGCGGACTCCTCGCGGATGCTGGCGCCAGTGGCCGACGCTGCCGGGTTCGCGCTTGCCGGCGACACGCTGTATGTGGCCGATCGAGCGGGTCAGCAAGTGCTCGCCATGGAGAATCCCAACGCTTCGGCGTCTGTGCGCCGCGTGGTTGCGGTGGAAGAACCCGTAGCCGTGGCGGTCGACGGCGGGCGGTTGTTTGCCGCCTCCGGTTCGTCTCTTCGGGTTTGGAACGCGGCCACTTCCGAGGAACTCGCCCGACTGGAACTCGACTTTGCGCCCACGCGCATCGAGACCCTCAGCGGCGGCCTGTTCCTGTTGCACTCGCGGCGGGACGACTCCGACGCCGTGCAGGTGCTCGACGCCCGCAAGCTGACCGTTCACTTCGTACCTTCGCAAGATCTTCATTCCGTAGCGAACCTGGAGGACTGATTCGTGCTTCGTCGCTTGACGCCGGTTCTTTCGTTTTCTCTGCTCTCGTTGACGGCTGCTTATAGCCAGCCGTACTCGGTGCGCGTGCAGCTTCCCGATCAAACTGTGGATGCCGCTGACGGCGCCACGGTGACGTTGCCCACCACGGGAGTGGGTCAGACCATCACGGCGAGTGTCGTGGTGACCAATCTCGGCAACAACGCCGCGACGTTGAATTTCTTGCAGCTTTCGGGCTCGAACGATTTCACGCTCACCAACGTGCCCGAGACGCCCAACACGATCGCAGGGCGCGGAACGTTTGGCTTCACGGTGACGTATCTGGCGTCGAAGTCTGACCGGGCGCTGGGGCGCGTGCAGTTCAATGCCACGACTGGTTCTGCGGCGACAACCTTCAATCTGAATCTGGCGGGCGTTGCGCCCGAGTTTGTCTACAGCTTCACGCCGCAGGGCGGCAACCAAACGGCGATTGCCAACGGCGGCACGATCCGCTTCCCCGATACCAGCGTGGATGCGACGTCGAATGCGGTGGTGATCGTGCAGAATCGCGGGTCGTATCAGGGTGTGTTCAACAGTGCCGTGGCGACCGGCGCGGAGTTCGGCACGGTGAACGTACCGCTGCCCAACACCACAGTGGACGCCGGTCGCGAGATTCGCTTCGGTGTCACCTATTCGCCGAAATCGCTGCAGCCGGCGCGCGGCTCACTGAATGTGGAAACGGCAGACCGCAAGCTCAGCTTCAATCTCGAAGGCGCGGGCACCGGCGCGCGCTATACGTATGAAGTTGTGCGCGGGACCGATGCCGCGGCCATCACACCCAACCAGATGCTGCCGGTTCCCGACGCGACGGTGGGCGGCGATAAGACTTCCATCATTGTGCGCTTCCGCAACACGGGCAACGTGGATGGCCGCATCGCCACGTTGAGCGTCGCGGGAACGGGCTTTTCTTTGAGCGACGCACCGCTCCTGCCGCTGGTGGTTCCGGCGGGTCAGGGCGGCTCGCTGACGGTGAACTTCCTGCCCACGACGCCGGGCCGCGCGCTGGGACGGTTGCGTATCGGCTCTGACGATTTCGATCTGGCGGCGAACGGCCTGGGCCCGACGATCAATTACGCCTATGTGGTCAACAACGCTTCGACTGCGGTCATTTCGGGCGGGTCTGTAATCTTCACGCCGGCTTCGGTGGGTGGCAACAGCCGCCTACGCTTCACCATCACGAACAACGGCACGGCTGCCGCCACGGTGTCTTCGATCGGCCTTGCCGCGCCCACCACCGTCTTCACGCTGGGCGGGTTGCCGGGGCTGCCGGTGAATCTCGCGCCGAACGCGTCGACGGCCTTCGATGTGACGTTCACGCCGAATGCGCTCGGCACGTCTACTGCGACGCTGCGCGTCGACAACCAGACCTTCACGCTGTCGGGCGCGGGCAACGCGCCGCCGGCGCTGCCGGACATCCGCTTCGACGGCACCAGCGGCACGCAGGATGCGCTGCAGCAGCCGGCCGTGGGCTTGACGCTCGCGAGCGCCTACCCGCTGGCGCTGACCGGCACGCTGACCATGGCGTTCAACTCCGATGTGTTCTCGAACGACCCGGCGGTGCAGTTTGCCACTGGCGGCCGCACGGTGACCTTCACGATTCCGGCCAACTCGACGCGCGCCGTGTTCCCGAACAACCAGAACCAGATCCGCATCCAGTCCGGGAGCCTGGCGGGTACGATCACGCTGACGCCGGCGATCAATACGACCGAGGGCGCCATCAACCTCACGCCCACCGCGCCGCCCACCGTGACGCTGAGCGTCGCTGCCGCCGCGCCGCGCATCCTAAGCGTGTCGCTGGGCGCGAAGACGGCGAACACGATCGCGGTACTGGTGAGCGGCTACGCCACGAGCCGCTCGGTGACGAGCATGCGCCTGCAGTTCACGCCCACTTCGGGTGAGACCGTGCAGACCACGGACATCACGATCCCGGCTGAAGCGTCGTTCCTCGGCTACTACCAGAGCGCCGCGTCGGCGCCGTTCGGCAGCCTGTTTACAGTGTCGGTGCCGTTGACGCTGACGGGCGACATCAAGAACGTGCCGACGATCGCCGACACGGTGCAGGCGATTGCGGTGACGCTGGCCAACCGGGTGGGCACGTCGAACTCGGCCACGCTGACGTTGCGGTAGCGCCATGTGGCGGCGCGATCTAGCTGCGATTGTGCTGCTTATCCTCGCTGCTTGGGGAAAAGGTCTGCCGCCGGATAAGTTGGTCCAGGGCGGCTACGATCAGAAAGAGCTTGAGGTTGCCACCGCCCGTGCTCGCCAGGAAAGCCGCAAGTTCATCGGCCTCATGATGGAGCGCCAAGGCGAAGATTTCGTCGTGAAGGCGCGTATTCAAGACTCGAACGGAACCGAGCACTTCTGGTTGGAGAACATCCGGTATGTGGACGGCGAGTTCTCTGGAGTCATCTCGAATGAGCCCGGTATTGTCAAGAACGTGAGGGTCGGCCAGTCCTGTAAAATCAAAGAATCGGACATAGAGGACTGGATGTTCCGGAGGGATGGCAAAATCCACGGCAACTACACCATGCGTCCGCTGGTAAAGTCCATGCCGCCTGAAGAGGCGGCCCGGTATCGCGAACTTCTCGCGGAGCCGTAGTTGGAACCGACTTTCGCTGCTATCGCCATCTTCGCCGCCACGTTCTTCGTGCTCGCCATCGGCCGCCTGCCCGGCTTGCGGATCGATCGCACGGGCGCGGCCATCATCGGCGCGACGCTCATGGTGGGGTCGGGCGTGCTGACGATGGAAGAAGCGTGGCGCGCGATCAACCCCGAGGCAATCCTGCTGTTGTTCGGCATGATGATCGTGGTGGCGAACCTACGGCTGGCGGGCTTCTTAACGCTCGCCGCGGGGTGGGTGATCGGCCGCACGCACCGGCCGCGCGTGCTGCCGGCGGCAGTGGTGGGCGTCTCGGGCGTGCTCCCGGCGTTCTTCGTGAACGACACGGGGTGCCTCATCCTCACGCCGCTGGTGCTCGAAATCGCGGTCACGCTCCGGCGCAATCCGCTGCCGTATCTGATCGGCGTGGCCGTGGCGTCGAATATCGGCAGCGCGTGCACCATCACGGGCAATCCGCAGAACATGCTCATTGGCACGTTCTCGCGCATCCCGTACGCCGACTTCGCCGCGCGCCTAGCACCGGTATCGCTCATCGGCCTCGCGCTCGCGGTGGCGGTGAACGTGGCAGCGTACCGCGAGGAATTCACCGGCGCCGTGCACGTGGATATCGCCCCGCGCAAGGCGCGCGTGCACTGGCCGATGTTGTGGAAGTTGCTCCTGGTGGCGGCGGCGATGATCGCGGCGTTTTTCGCCGGCGTAACAGTGGATGAGGTGGCGCTGATTGCCGGCGTACTGCTGCTGATCACGCGGCGCATCAAGCCGGAGAAGGTCTACCGCGAAATCGACTTTGCGCTGCTGGCGATGTTCGCCGGGTTGTTCATCGTGGTGGCAGGGATCGAAAAGACCTCGCTTGACGAGCAACTCTTCGCCTTCGCGCAGACGCTGCGGCTCGACCGGTTGCCGGTGATGGCCTTCTTCGCCACGCTGCTGTCGAACCTCGTCTCCAACGCCCCGGCCGTGCTGATCTTCAAACCTGTGATGCCGCATCTCGCCAACCCTCAGGAGGGCTGGCTCGCGCTGGCGCTATTCTCCACGCTCGCCGGCAACACCACGCTGCTGGCGAGCGTGGCGAATCTCATCGTGGCGCAGAAAGCCCGGCACGAAGTGGAGATCATGTTCTGGGAGTATCTGCGCGTGGGGTTGCCGCTGACGCTGCTCACGCTCATCGTGGGCATGGTGTGGCTACGCTTCGTGCCCGCGATGTGAAAAAGCCGCACGGACGAAGGACGCTAGGCGCCGCTGATTGTGATAGATTGCATCGCAGTATGGATGCAATCACGCGCCGTGAAATCGCGCTCGCTGCCGCCGCCTACACTGCCGCGCCCGCGCGAGGCGCCAAGCTGGAGCCGCTCTCTTCAGGCATCAAGATCTCGATGCAGGTGGGCGAAGACGTCTCCGCCGACGATCTGAAGTGGATCAAGCAGATGGGCGTTGAATATCTCAACGTGCAGACCGGCAAGGGCCGCGGTACGTACGAGAACTTCGTCGCTATCAAGCAGAAGGTGGAAAACGCCGGGCTCAAGGTCTGGAACATTTCCAACAACGACAACCGCAACATCGAAGAGGTGACGTTGAATCTTCCAGGCCGCGACGAGAAGATCGCGTGGCTGAAGCAGTACATCCGCGACACCGGCAAAGCGGGCATCGGCTACATCACCTACGCGCACATGGCCAACGGTATCTGGTCCAGCCCGCAGGAGACCACGCGCGGCGGCGCTCAGGCGCGCGCGTTCAAGATGGAAACGGCCAAGGGCTTCTGGAACGGCAAGACGTACGAGGGGCCGCTCACGCACGGGCGCAAGTACACGAAGGAAGAACTGTGGGACAACTACACGTACTTCATCAAGCAGATTGCGCCGGTGGCCGAAGAAGCGGGTGTGCGGTTCGGGATTCACCCGGACGATCCGCCGGTGCCCGAACTCGGCGGCATTCCGCGCCACATGTTCGGCACCTATGACGGCTATGTGAAGGCGCTGGAGATTGCGAACTCACCGGCCATCGGCGTGTGCCTGTGCTGCGGCACGTGGATGGAAGGCGGCAAGGCGACGGGCAAGGATTGCTACAATGCCGTGCGCGGGTTTGCCAAGCTGGGCAAGCTGTGGAAGATCCACTTCCGCAACGTGACGCAGCCGATTCCGTACTTCGTGGAGACGTTCATCGACAACGGCTACACCGACATGTACAAGCTGATGAAGATGCTGGTGGAGGTGGACTTCCGCGGCAACCTGATCGCGGACCACGTGCCGTCGATGGGCCAGAGCCGGCAGGCGGGTTGGTCGTACAGCATGGGGTACATCCGCGCGCTGCACGAGGCGGCGAAGAAGGAATTGAAGAAGGGGTAGCGATAGATCTCGGTATCGAACTATGAGTCTTGATAAGTGGGTTGAGCTGCTCCACTATACTTCACCGAATGATTGGAATGCCCGCGCCACTGCTGCGTTTGCCGGGTTGTTTGGCGCCGCGGGCGGACGCTACCCGAAAGCCGCCAAGAACGAAGTATCCGTGCGTGCCCCGGAAATCGATACCGACGGCGGCGTTCGCTACGCAGCCATCATTCATCAGTCCAATCCCAGCTCCGGGCGCTATCACGGTCTCTCGTTTGTGATTTTCCCGGCGGAGGACCATGCATGTCTGATTAGCTTGGTGGTAGGCTCAGATGGCTTGTCGCCGGATGAAGCAGTGTTAGGTCGGCCTGGCCACGCACGCAAAGCGCGCGCGATTTGCGACTGGTTGAACGCGATGCAGGGTGGCCTGGTGGCGTGGAGCAAGCAGGACCCGACGCGAACCGATCTGAGAGTGCCGGAAGCGATCGTTTCCGCTTGGCCGGAACATAAGCGCGCGCTCGGCCGCTATGGTGCGGAAGTGTATGCGATTCACCGGCCGGATCTGGCACATCCAGGGCGTACGGCTGCAGCTGTGGCGGCGTTTCTCGACCTGCTGTTTGAGGAGCGCGGCAGTCAGCCGGTCAAGGAGTATCAAGGTTCGGCGGATCAGACTCGCAATGCGTGGTTTGAAAACGTCATGCCATTGGAGTAGCGCGCGCAAGCGCACGAGTTGCTGCGGTCGCGCCGTTACGTGGTGGTGCAAGGACCGCCCGGCACAGGCAAAACTCGGATGGCGGGCGAACTGCTCCGCGACGAATATGGAGGTAACGGGCGGTCCGTCCAGTTTCACGCCAACACGACTTACGAGAACTTCGTCGGTGGACTAGCACCCGTCACTGACACTGGGGCGATGGGATTGCGCTTTGCTCCCGCGATGGGATTCTTGATGGAGAGGGCCAAGGCGGCATTGGCGGATCCAACGCGTGACTATCTGCTGCACATTGATGAAATCAATCGGGCCGACCTTGGCAAGGTCTTGGGAGAAGCCATCTATCTGCTGGAGCCGGACGCAGACCATGAGCGCGAGATCGAACTCCCCTACGACTTCAGCGCGCCATTTCACCGCAAGTTTCGCCTGCCGTCCAACCTCCACATCATCGGCACCATGAACTCGGCCGATCGCAGCATCGCCATCCTCGATGTCGCCGTGCGTCGCCGCTTTGCCTTCGTGTCGTTGTGGCCGTCGCGGACCATCGTGCAAGGTGAGCCAATGGGAGAAGCCTTCGGGCGGATTCTCTCAACCTTCTTTGAACACGCGCCCGATGATGTACTGCCGCTGATGCCCGGGCACTCCTACTTTCTGAAGCGCGAGTCGCTGCGCGTGGGCCTCGCGCCTCTGCTCGAAGAATATCTGGCGCAAGGCTACGTGTCTGGTTTTGCTGAACAGGTTCGGAGCTATCTGCAATGGCTACGCGCCCGCCCAAGCTGAAGGCCGCGCTCGCCTCTCCCCTCCGGCCGCCGGAAGCCGCCGCGCACGTTTGCCTCGAGGTGACCGACAACTCCACATCGCGCTACAGTGCTACCGAGTTCTTCGGCCTGCGCAAACTGCGAGACCCCGCCGGCGCGGCGGCGCGCATGGCCACCCAGTTCATCGAGATGAACCGGCGCATCACCCAACGACTGGGAGTCGGGATCGAAGCCGCCTATGACGGGCGTTCAGTGGACCTGCTGCTTCACGCGGGTAACTCCGTTGGTGCCGTGCCGCTCGCCTCGCCCTCTTCAGCACGACCGGACTATGGCTTGATTGTACGGCCGCGCTTTCCTTGGGCGGGTATTGGGCCGATGCTTGCCACGATGGGTTGGCGCGTGACGCCCACGCCCTTACGCCTGCCGCTGTTGCTGCGCTCGGAGCGTCGGGTGCCGCCGTGGGTGCTTTCTGCCACAGTGCTGCTTCGGCTGGAGGCACTGCTAAATTCGCTTGACCGCCGCTTTGAGATGGTGTCAGAGAACCGCTCTACGCCGAAGGGCCAAGTGGATTGGGCGCATTACGCCACCAGGTCGTTGGCCCATGCGCAGCCGTTGGCTGTGCCGTGTAGTTTCCCGGATCTCAGAGATGACCGTCAAATGCGCGGAGCGATTCGCTCCGCGCTCGAAAAGCAGTCGCAGTCCTCGTCTACGCAGGTAGCGCATGGTGCCGTTGTCCATCGCCTCATTGAATGGGCCTCGGGTCTTTTGCGTCTGGTTGGTCCCGTGCCGGCCTTGCCACCGTCTGCGGCGCGGTTACAGGCTTGGCTGCAACGCCCGCTCCGCTCCACGGCCTTTCTTGATGGGCTACAAGCGATTGAGTGGACCGTAGACGACCGGGGGCTCGCCGGGCTCAGCGACCTCGACGGGTTGCCATGGGCGATGCCCATGGACAAGTTCTTTGAAGCGTGGGTGGAAACGGTGGCATACGCAGTGGCGAGGCAGACGGGCGGGTTGCTGCGTACGGGACGCCAAGGCCATACCGAGCGCGCACTGAATTGGCAGCCGCGATTCCTTGGCTCGCAGCGGTTGCTCATTCCGGACGTGTGTCTGGAATGGGGTGACTTCACGGTGCTAATAATAGATGCCAAGTATAAGCGGCACTTTGAGGAGTTCAGCGAACGGGGTTGGCGCGCGGCAGAAGACGAGTTGCGCGAGCGGCATCGCCAAGATCTGCTGCAAGTGCTGGCGTATGCCAATCTCTGCAAAACGCTGCGCGTGGCGGCGTGTTTGGTCTACCCTTGCGCGGTCGAAACCTGGCGACCGCTGGTCGCTCGTGGCGGTGCATTGCATCGCGCGACCATACCCGCTGCGGGGTGCGCGATCTCAGTTTGGCTGACGGCCATGCCGATGACGGGGAGTGTGAACGAGAGCGCCGTGCACTTGACTCGCTATGTGCAGGTCGAGCGTGCCCATCCCGCCTCAGGCCCGCACTACGGCAACTGAATCGACTCGCCGTCGCCGCCCAACTTCTCATACGTTCGCTCCTTGAACTCATAAATCACCGTGACGCGCTTGGCCACGCCCGGTGCCGGGTCGCCGAAGGCTTGCGGGCCGACGACGAAATTCATCGCGTCGCCCTGCAGCAGGGGGGCGCA
>VFZP01000093.1 GCA_016871115.1 Acidobacteriota bacterium | reverse complement strand
GCCCACCGAAACGTCCAGGGTTTGCGCTGCCGGAGCCGCCGCGCCAATCACGGCGGTGAAGTCCAACTGATTCGGCGTTACCGTCAGATTCGACACCGTGCCGCCGCCGCCCGTGCTGCCCGGCGTCGTCAGCGTCACCGGCACCAACACCGGGCTGTTCTCAGCCGTCGGCGCGGTGATCGTGATGAGGCCGGAGCCTTCGGATACCACTTGGTTGACGCCAACTTCGATGGTCGACCCTGTTGTCTGGCCCGGCGCAATCACCAGCCAGTTGCCGCCGCCGGCCACCGTCGCTGCCGCGGTGTAGGGGAAGTTTGTGCCCGTACTGTTCACCGCAATGGTCTGCCTCTGTGGCGCGCCCGTCGTGTTGGTGATGAAGGCGAGCGAAGAAGGATTCACGCTGATGAGCGGCTGCGTGCTGATCACCAGCCGCACCGGCACCACGATCGGCGTGGCGCCCTGCTCGGTGCTCTGCACGCTCACCTGCGCCGTGTAGACGCCCGGCGGCAAGCTGCTCGGCGTCACCGATACGGTCGGGTTGCTCGGCGTTGCCTGCGTGCCCGCCGGGCTGATCGTCAGCCAGCCCGCCCCGCCTACAGCCGAAGTGCCATAGGTGATCGTCGCCGAACCGGTGCTGCTCACATTCAACGTCTGCGAAAGCGTAGCGGCGGTTCCGCCTGACTGGAAAGCAAAGTTCAGGAAGTTCTGCGCCACGCGCAGCAATGGCTGCGCCGGCGCACTCACAATCAGCCGCACCGGAATCAGATACGGACTGTTGCCGATTGCCCCGCGCACTTCGATGTTGCCGTCAAGGATGCCCGGCAGCAGACTCGTCGCATTCACACCCACTACTAGTGCCGAGGGGGTGTTGGACGCCGCCGGCGTCACCGTCAGCCACTGAGACGCGGTGCCTTGCGGAGCCGCCGTAATCGGCACAGGATTGCCGAAGTTCGATAGCACCACGGTCTGGCGCGGCGGCACGGCGCCACCTTGCTGGAACGTAAAGGTCATCTGCGACGGCGCGGCGGTCAACAGGGGATCGGTTGCCAGGCGCAACGTGACATTCACCACCTGCGTCTGCGTGCCAGCGCGCACGGTGATGGTGCCGTTGTATGTGCCGGCTTGCAGACTCGTGAGGTTTTGAAAGTTCACCGTCAGACTCTGCGGCGTGTTGCCACCGGCGGGCGTCACGGACATCCATGGCGTGGCGGACCCGGGCGTGGCCACTTCCGTCGTGAAAGCCAACGTTGAACCAGTGCTGCCGACGCTGATCGTTCGTGGCGGAGGATTCGCGCTGTTCACCTGATGATCCACTGAAATACTCGATGGCGCGACCGTCAGGCGGCTGTCGTCCACCACCTTCAGCCGCACCGGGATGGCCATACTCGGATTGCCCACAACTTCGCCCAATGTGCTGGCGTTGACCGTGATCGATCCCACGTAGTCACCGGGCACCAGGCTCGCCGGATTCACCGTTACGTTCACACTGCCGGGTGCATTCACCGGCACCGGATCCACAACCAGCCAACTGGTGGGTGACGAACTGCCCGTAGCGGTAACGGTCAGCGAACCGGTGGTAACAGTAACGTTGAGAGGCGTCGCCGGAGCCTGCGGAGCACCCCGCTGCACCACAAACTGAAACGCAGATGGTATGCCGTTTTGCACGCGCGCGTCGCTGACCAACAGCGCGACATTCACCTCCACGGCCGCGCCCGTGGCCGGCGCAAAACGGATCTTGCCGGTGTAGCTGCCCGGTGAGAGCGGCGCCGGCAGCAGCGTCACGTCCACGCGCCGCGTCGCGCCCCCGGTGGCGCTCATGAAAGTGGGATTCACAAACAGCCAGTTCGCATTCGCCGGTCCGTCCGTGGTCGTCGTCACAGTTACGTCGGAGCTGATGCCGGTCGCTTCGAGCGACCGGGACACCGCGTTACCGGAAGTCGTATTGCGCTGGAAGTTAACAGAAAGCTGAAAGGGCGAAACCGCGAGTCCCTGAGCCTGCGCGGATTGCCAGTTTCCGGCGGCGGCCAACAGGGCCACGCCCAGCACCGGAAATGAGAGTCGATGAGCCAACATAGGAACAAACCTCCTCACGTCTTCTTTTATAACATAACCGACCGGATTTGTTTTGTTGTTTTCTCCGGCTCTTTCTCCAGGCGCACCCGTTCCTCATGCATTCAAAGTGCCAAATCGCAAGTCATTGAAGAAAAACGCCGGCCCCGTGGGGCCGGCATTTTCAATACGCGTCGAATTTACCCAACCGCTGCGTTAGGCTTCCAGTTGCGGCCGGCCCGGCTCGGGCCAGTCGATATGGAAGAACTTGCCGCGCGGCGCGTCGGTGCGCTCGTAGGTATGTGCGCCGAAGAAGTCGCGTTGCGCCTGTAAGAGGTTCGCCGGCAGGCTCGCCGAGCGGTACGAGTCGTAGTAGGAGAGCGCCGAGTAGAACGTCGGCACCGCCACGCCAAACTCGGCGGCCGCGGCCACCACGCGCCGCCAGTTCCGCTGGCAACGGTCGATCTCCGACTTAAAGAACGGATCGAGCAGCAGGTTCGCCAGTTGCGGATTCGCGCGGTAGGCCTCGGTGATCTTCTGCAGGAAGCGTGCCCGAATGATACAGCCGCCACGCCAAATCTGGGCAATCTCACCGAAGTTCAGCGTCCAGTTGTACTCGGCCTGCGCGGCGCGCATCAACTGAAAGCCCTGCGCGTAGGAGCAGATCTTCGACGAGTACAACGCATCGTGAATCGCCTGGATCCACTCGGCGCGGTTGCCCTCAAACTTCCCGCCCGGCCCGTTCAACACCTTCGACGCCGGGACTCGTTCATCCTTCAACGCGCTGATGCAGCGCGCAAACACAGCCTCTGCGATTGTCGGCGCAGGCACGCCCATATCGAGCGCGTTGGTCGACGTCCACTTGCCCGTGCCCTTCTGACCGGCCGTGTCGAGCACGATGTCCACAAACGGCCCGCCCGTCGCCGGGTCTATTTGGCTGAGTACATCCGCCGTGATCTCGATGAGGAACGAGTCGAGCACGCCCGAGTTCCATTCCTTGAACACCGCGCCCGCTTCCGGCGCGCTCATGCCCAACAGGTTGCGCATGATCCAGTAGGCTTCGCAGATCATTTGCATGTCGCCGTACTCAATGCCGTTGTGCACCATCTTCACGTAGTGGCCCGCGCCGTTCGGCCCGATGTAGGTCGAGCAGGGCACGCCCCCCGCGATGGGCTTGCCGGGTGATGCGCCCGTCAGCGGCTTGCCCGTATCGCCGTCCACCTTCGCGGCCACGGCGTTCCAGATCGCTTCAATTTCTTTGTATGCATTCGGGTCGCCGCCCGGCATCAACGCCGGACCGAACCGCGCGCCGTCTTCGCCGCCGCTCACGCCGGAGCCGATAAAGCGCAGTCCGTTTGCGGCGAGGTCCTTCTCGCGGCGGATCGTGTCGGTCCACAACGCGTTGCCGCCGTCGATGACGATATCGTCTTTCTCAAGCAGCGGCACCAGGCTATTGATCACCGCATCGGTAGGCCCGCCGGCCTTCACCAGGATGATCATGCGCCGCGGCTTCGCCAGCGACTGCACAAACTCTTCAAGCGTCTTCGCGCCAATTAGTCCGCCCGGCGTGGACGGATTTTCCTTGACGAATTTCTCCATCGTCTCGGTAGTGCGGTTATAGACGGAAATCTGAAAACCATGGTCGGCGATGTTCAACGCCAGGTTTTGGCCCATTACGGCGAGGCCGATGAGCCCAATGTCAGAATGAGATTTTGCCATGAGCCCTTCTATTGTAACTATGCCGGGCGCGGGCCGGTTTCGGATTGGCGTCGCCGGGTTCCTGCATGAGTCCAACAGCTTTGCCGCGGTGCGCACGCCGTACGAAGCTTTCTCGTCCACGTCACTCACCCGCGGTGAAGCGCTGCATGGACGCTGGGCTGGAGCGTCGCATGAGTTGGGCGGCATGCTCGCTGGCGCCGCGGAAAACGCCGTGCCGCTTTACGCCACCTTCGCCGTGCCGAGCGGGGAGATTGAGCGCGGCGCGTTTGAACGCATCGCCACGGAGTTACTCGCCGAAGTGCAGGCAGCGCTCCCGCTCGATGGGCTGCTCATAGCGCTCCATGGCGCTACTGTGGCCGAACACGCGCCCGATGCGGACGGCGAGTTGCTCGAGCGACTCCGCACGCTCCTGGGCGCGAACTTTCCCATCGTTGCCACGTTTGACCTCCACGCCAACATCTCCCCCCGCATGGTGCAACTCGCCACCGCGCTCATCGGCTACCGCAGCAACCCGCATCTTGACCAGCGCGACCGCGGGTTGGAAGCCGCGCAGCTCATGCCCCGTATCCTGCGCGGCGAGGTTCGCCCGGTGATGCATGCCGAGCATCCGCCGATGCTGCTCGCCAACTCGTGCCAGCACACTTCGGCCATGCCGTCGCGCGCGTTGTACGAGGACCTCGCCGCCGTGCTCGCGCGCCCCGGCATTCTCACCGCCAGCATCGCCATGGGCTTTCCGCACGCAGACGTTGAAGAGGTGGGTGCTACGTTCCTCGCCGTGTCCGATGGCGATAAGCTCCTCGCGCGCGAAGCTGCCCAATGGATGGCGCAGCGCGCCTGGGACCGCCGCGCCGAGTTCGTTAGCAACTTGCCGCCTCCCGGTGAAGCGGTTCGGCAAGCCGCGGAGGGCCGCGCAGCGGTGGTGATCCTCGACACGGGCGACAACGTCGGCGGCGGCAGCGCGGCGGATTCGGTGGTGCTTCTTCAAGAGGTGTTACGCCAGCAGATTCCCAACGCGCTCATCGTGCTCTACGCGCCCGCGGCCGTGGAGCAATGCGTCGAAGCCGGCGTGCGGAACAACGCGACTTTCACCATCAACGGACTCACCCTGAAAGGCCGCGTGCGCACGATAGCGGACGGCTTGTTCCACGAGACCCAAGTGCGCCACGGCGGCTGGACGCACAGCGATCAGGGCGTCACTGCTGTCGTCGAAACCGCCGAACAGCACTCCGTCGTCCTCACCAGCCGCCGCATGGCGCCATTCAGCCTGGAACAAATCCTCAGCCTCGGCATCCACCCGGAACGCAAACGCATCCTGATCGTGAAAGGCGTGGTCGCCCCGCGGGCAGCGTACGAACCCGTTGCCGGTGACTTCATCCTCGCCGGCACACCCGGAGCCACCGCCGATGACCCGCGCCTGCTGCCGTACCGCCGCCCCTGCCGCGCTCTCTATCCCATTGACCCCGCCGTGACGTGGTCTTCATCTTCGTAGTGTAAGCTTTAGCTTGCACGGGGCTTCAGCCCCGTTTCCGTCGCGAGCAGTCGCGCTACTGCTTCGCTATCAACCGCCGCGCAAACTCGGCCCGCGTCACCGGCCCGGTGCGCTTCATCTTTACCACCGGCAGCGGCGACGGCAATGTCGCTTCGCGAATATCAGTCCAGTACAACGGCAAGTCCGGGTGAAACCAATTGCGGTGATCCACCGCCATCCACTCGCGCGCCGTCGCCAGTTGCTGAGGATCAGCCGTCGAAATCCCGTAGTGCTTAGCCAGAGCCGCGGCCGCTTCCCGCCGCGTCATCGGCGCATCGGGCGACGCATGCAGATCCTGCGCGCTGAGCGGATACACGCCTCGAATCGCCGCCAGATGAATCGCCGCAAAGTCAAGATGATCGATGCGCAGATCGTCAAACCACACGAGCGGCACTCCCGCCGCCGCCAACACCGGCTGCAGGTCCGCCGCCTCCGGCAGCGCCCCGCCGCGTGCCATCGCCAGGCTCGCCATCACCGCCGCCGATTCGCCGGCGTTCCACTCAATCGGATGCAGCCGGAACGCGCCGTTCGTCAGATGTGTGACGCCGATGTTCTTGCCCGCGGCCAATAGGTTCACCACCTTCTGCGGGACCAGCGTATTCATCGGCAGTTGAAAAGGCCGCGGCATCATCATCCGCCCCTTCTCATTTGCGCCGCACGGATGAATGTCCACCATATAGAAGCCGGTCCCCACCGAATCGCTCTGCCACTTGGCGCGCGACCCGGCGGGATACTCCGCCCCAATGTCCTGCTCCACCACGCGTGCACCGGCACGCGGAATCAAACGCCGCGACTCGCGAATGTACGGATACTTCGACAACCCGTCCTCGCTCCCCATCACTTCACCGCGCAACCGCAACTCCGGATACCCGTTGCCCTGCCCGTCATCGCGCGCAAGGTCCGTCTGCAGCCAGTGCATGAACGCCAAGCTCACGCGTTTGGCCGCTTGGAGAATCCGCGCCAGGTCAGCCGGCGTGCGGTCTAAAATCGACTCGTCATGGTAATCCTGCCGCGGCCAGTTCATGAGCGCCAGATAACCCCTCGGAGCATTCGCGCCCGTGTAGTTGGCCGCCGCCACCAGCCGCCGCCAATTGAAGAACGGCCCCGGCGACATTTTGTTCGGAACAGGCGGATCCTCGCCGAACATCTTGTATTGAAACGGCCCGCGCCAGCCATACTCGGGGTTGTAGGTGATACGCAGGCTGAACGGCTGCGAGTCGCGAATGCGCTCGTAGCCTTCAGGCCTCGGCGTGCAATGCGGCGCGCCCGAGCGGTTCACATCAATCGCAAACGTGTAAGTGGAGCTCTGCACGCACGCCGGTTTGGCTTCCGTGGCCGCACGCGGTTCGCCCGTATCGCGGCGCGCCTCTGAGCCAACCACATAGGGCACACCCGCCAGCGGCAATAGGTCGCCCGTCTCCGTGGCATCCAACACCCAACGCGGGCGGAGTCGCACCACCGTGCGTGTATCGAACCGGTAGGCCAGCGCGCTCGTGATGCGCCCGCCTTCCACGGCCAATTGAAACACCTGCGTGCGCGGGAAGTACCGCACCTTTTCGGGATGCGGCGCCAGCATGTCGTCTAACACGCGTACTCCCACCTTCGGTTCGAAGCACAAAGAAGAGACGTAGCAGTTGCCGGGGTTGAAGTTGTCGAGCGCCGCCGCCGCGGGCGTCAGTTGATACGTCTTGCAATAGTGGTCGCGCAGACGCCGCCGCAGGTCATAGTAGGTGCGCGTCGCGCCAGTGAACTCGATGAACTTGTGCTCGTCCAGCGCCGAGACGCCGCCGGCGGTGAGTTGCCCGCCCATCCAGTCCGTCTATTCGGTGAGGCAAACAGTGTGGCCCCGCATCGCCGCCCGCAACGTAGCCGCAAAACCGCCCGCGCCCGCGCCGGCCACCAGCATGTCGCACGCGGTCTCGGCGGGTTGCGCCGGCACGTTCACGGCGTGTATGACCGAACGCGGATCGCCGGTGGCGCGCACGGCCATCACATCCACCAGTTCGACGCGTGCCGGCGGCGCTTGCGCCGCTAAGAGTATTGGATAGAGGAAAGCTGCGGTGTAGCGAGCCATTGTTGTCCTTTGAGGCGCGACTCAAGACCGAAAATCGTCATGCCGGTGGAAAGTAGCGTGCGCTCGATCGGCATCGCCTGCTTGCGCGTCAGCACCAGTTCTTCAAACGCGCGCACCATGAAGCTCCAGTGGTTGTGCACGTAGAGCTGTATGTAGAAGCAAGAAGAGTGCACGCGGCCCGCCTTGTCGCGCGCGGCAAACAGGTAGTCGAGCGTCATACCGTTGAGATTGAGAATCGTGCCCTTCAGCCCGTCTTTGTAGCGCACCTGAATCGCCTGCGGCTGCTTGCACTCTTTGCCATAGCCGGGATTCGCGCGATGACGGAGCGCGGCGTCGAGCAGGTCTTTTGACCCGCCGAGATTCCACACCGCATCGCCCTCGACGCACCGGATCGACTCGATCCCCGTCTCCCCGCCCTTGCGCCGTTCAGCCATCGCCTGCATCAACTCAATCGCGTGATAGCCATGCTCTTCAAGATCCGAGAAGCTTACGGCCATCACTTCGTCCAGTTCGACGCCGCCGCGCGGAAACTCAAGCGGCGGACGCCGCCATGTATGCGGCAGAGACGAGCCGCAGAAGAACGGAATCTTCAACGCCCAAACGCGATCGTACATGTGCTGCGCATCGGCCCATTCGTAGGCGAAGTACTTGTCGTGGAAGATGGGTGCCACCCGGCCGTCCTGCTCAAACACGCGAGTCACTTCATCGAAGTGGCGGCGGCGCGGATACATGATGTTGCCGCGCGGAGTGCGTGGATAGTTGCCGTGCTCGCCGATGATTGCAACGCCATCCACGGCCAGCTTCGCCGTGCCCAGGCGCAGCGCCGCCGCCGCATCGGGATACACCGTTACGCCGTACTCGACAGCCTGCTCGCGTGCCATGTCGTTCTTCGGGAACTGATCGACAAAGAACGTGCGGGTATCCAGCCTCGGCCGGTGCGAGACGCCGTTGAGCCGGTAGCCTTCCAGGAGCCGGCCGACAAACACATCGGCGTGCGAGTTCGGGAAGTAGACGTTCATCACCACGGCCACTTTGGGCTTGGGCCGCGTCTGAGCAGTGGCCGCGAGCGTGGGCGTGAACATCAATGTGCGCCGGGTCATGAGTTACTCCACCAGTTGCGCCAGGATTCGCAACGCCGCCGCCGCGGTCTTGCCTTCGGGATCGAAGTCCGGCCGATAGTTCGTCAGGTTCACGGCGGCCAGCGGCAACTCCGCCGCTACGCTCTTGACGGTGGCGCACACACGTTCCAGGCTCCATCCGCCGGGTCCGCGGAAGTTCACACCGGGCGACTCGGTTGGATCAAGCACGTCGATGTCGATGTGCAGGTACACGGCTTCGACGCCGGCGGGTGGCTGATCGGAAATCGCTGAAGCCGCCAGCCTTTCGCGCTCGCCGTCTTCGATATCGCGACAGCCCAGCAGGCAGACTTTCTTCTCCGCGACGGGCCGCCCGAAGCCGATGCGCCCGCGCAGATCCTCATGGCAGTGGCCCACCGCGATTGCCAGCGACATGCCGTCGAGAAAACCGCTGCGGCTGGTGGACGGTACATGAAAGTCCGGATGCGCATCCAGCCACACGATGCCCGTGTCGTCCGGCTCCAGCCCCGCCAGCGTGGCAATCGCCGAGTTGCAGTTGCCCGCCAGCACCACCGGCAACAGGTCTTTATTGCGCGCCTGCTGCACCGCCTGACGGATCTGCCGGCCGATATCCACCACCGCGTCGATGTCCGAGCATTCGGCATCCCGCAGCCGCATGTGTTCCACCTGCGCGGGACGCCCACGGCTTCCCAGCACGCGGTCTGCCCCAGCATCGAGCAACGCGTTGGGACCGGCGCCCACGGCCGAGCCTTCGAGGCCCATGTGGAACGGCGCGATGATGAGCGCCACACTTCTGGACATGTTTTTACATGGTACGACGCCCGCGCTCGCTTACGTGTTGAAAGCTACTTCATGGCCGCGGCCCAGTAGCCGGGCCGTGTCCGCGCCTTCATCTGACGCGTCACTTGCACTTTGATGTCGTGCCAGCCGCCCTGCATCTTTACCTGCTCGTTCGGCATGTATGTAATGAGGTACTGCGAGTGGAGTTCCTCACCCATCTTGGACACCACCGCTTCGAGGTCAGCCTGCGAAAGGAACGAGTACTCGCGGCCGCCGGTGTGCCTGGTGAACACCTCAAGCGGGTTGGGCACAAACAAACCTTTGGCCTGCGTGAAGATCTCGGTCAACACTGGAATGAACGTCGTGGTGGTGCCGCCGTAACCGGTCATCTGATCGATGTTGGTAGGTGTCATCGCCACACCCGGTGGCAGTTGGCGATTGCCCGGAGGCATGCGGCTCTGCGGCGGCGCATCCATCTTCTTCGCCAGCTTCGTAATCAGGCGGTTGATGTTGATGGAGTAGATGATGATGTTGTTGATCTGCGCGGCCAGCAGGGCTTCGCGGAGACGGCCCTCGCTGCCCTTGTCTTGTGTTTCGGACACGAGCAATAGCATTCGCCGGCGCTCTTTCGAACGGTTCCGCAACATGCGCGTGGCTTCAAACACCGAGTCGATCATCGCGCTCGTTGAACTGCCCGGATTGATCTTCGCCAGCGCCCGCTTCACTTCGTTCGAGTCGCTCACAAAGCCGTCGGTGAGCGTGCGCAGGCGATGATCGAACGCCATCACGGCGCACTCGCCCTGTTCACCGATTACCAAGCCTTCGAGCAACGAGCCAAGCTTCTTGATGGTAGGCAGGAACGGCTCCACTACGTTGTTGGCCTGAATGGCCAACACGAGCGAGATGGGTACGTAGCTGACATCCACTTTGATGTCCTGAGCGACGCCATTGTCGAGCAGAGTGAAGTCTTTGGCTTCAAGCCCGTTCACCAACCGGTCGTCTCGATCGAATACCGTGACCGGGGCGCTGACGACGAGAGTGCCTACTTTGAAGACCGGGTCTTCGAGGCTCTGCGCCGTGGCGGAAGCAGCGAGGCTCGACATCAGAACGTCTCGGCGAGTGAGCATGGACCTATCCATCGTAATGGATGCACGTGGCCGCGTACAGGTTTCGTTTTAGGGGCGCCTGTAGCCGCCGCTCTTACCGCCGGTCTTTTCAATCAAATAGACGTCTTGAATCTCAATGCCCTTATCGAGCGCCTTCGTCATGTCGTAGACCGTCAACGCCGCGACCGCGGCTGCGGTGAGCGCTTCCATCTCCACGCCGGTGGGCCCGGCAGTACTCGCCGTACTCTCGATCCGCACGCCGCCCGCTTCCACCGTGATCGTGAGGCCCGCATGACTCACCGGCAGCGGGTGGCACATCGGAATCAACTCCGCGGTCCTCTTCGCCGCCATGATGCCCGCGATGCGCGCCACTTCCAGCGGGTCACCCTTCGGATTGCTGTTGAGCCCTGCGACGACCGCCGCGCTCATCTTCACAAACGCGTGCGCGCGAGCAGTGCGCTTGGTGACGGCCTTGGCGGACACATCCACCATCTGCGCTTCGCCGGCATCGTCGTAATGAGAAAGCTTCATTGCAGCAACACTCCGATCGGGTCTCCCGCCTTCCACGCTTCCACCGCAGCCTCGCACACCATGAACGCATTGGCCCGCGCCATCGAAGGCACGTCGCTGGAGCCTTGCCACTTCACCGGGGTCACTTCCGTGCCGTCCGAATTCACGCGCGCGGGCAGAAAACGCGTCATGCCGGGTTTGTGTTTGAAGTCCGCTGTGAGCCGCATGCGCGGCAGCCGAAGGTCCGCGTGTGTTTCGCCTTCGAGCAGTTGGAGCGCCGCGCGGGCAAGGACTTCGAAAGTCACCATCGTCGAGCCGGGATTGCCCGGGAGCCCGAAGAAGAACCGTTCGCGTGCACGGCCGAAAACCGCAGGCTGGCCCGGCTGCATCAGTACACGATCGAAGTAGAACTCCGCGCCGAACTCGCCGAGCACCGGTTCGACGTAGTCGTATTTGCCGGCTGACACACCGCCGGAAAGCAGCAGCAGATCGTGCTCCAGGCCTTGTGCGATCAGACGCCGCGTGGCATCGAGTTCATCGGGCGCGACGGGCAGAATCGTCGGGACGCCACCGGCACGGCGCACCTGGGTAGCGAGCGCGTAGGAGTTGGAGTTGCGCACCTGGGCATCACCGGGCGTCGACTCGATGGGCACCACTTCATCGCCCGTGGCGAGAATCGCCACGCGTAGCGCGCGATGCACCTTCACTTGCGCGTAGCCGAACGTGGCGAGCAGCGCAATCTGCGCGAAGCCCAAGCGCACGCCCGGTTCGATCACGGCCATGCCGCGAGCGGACTCAACTCCCGCGGGGTTCACAAACTCGCCTGCCGCCGGGCGCTGCGCGAAGTGGATCGTCTCGCCTTCGCGGCGCGCCTGCTCCACCATCACCACTGCGTCTGCACCTGCAGGCACGGGCGCCCCCGTCATGATTTCGACGCACTGTCCTGCGCCGACAGAGCTGTTGAATGCGGTGCCCGCGCGCGCTTCGCCGATCCTCGCAAGCGCCCCAGGCAGGTCCGCACTGCGCAACGCAAAACCGTCACGCAGTGAACGCGCGACGGGTGGATAGTTGCGGTCGGCCACCGCAGGCTCAGCGAGTACACGCCCGGCGGCTTCGTGAAGCGGCACAGTTTCAATCGAAGTGGCGCGGCGGGCGGCGAGCACGGTTTCCACCACCAGTTGCCGCGCATCGGCAAAGGAGTACGTGGCCAAGCCGCTATTCTAGCAATTGTGTCCGTACTCACTGAACTCACGCTGGCCGCGATGCAAGAGGCACTGGGGCGCGGCGAGACGTCCGCCGCCGAACTCGTGGACGCACATCTGGCGCGCATCGAACGCGTGAACCCGCGCATCAACGCGTTCATCTCCGTCTTCGCCGACGAAGCTCGCGCGCAGGCGCGCGCGCCGAAGCCCGGGCCGCTGAGCGGCATCCCGGTGACGGTGAAAGACAGCTTCGATCTCACCGGCCAACCGACGCTGTGCGGTAGCGCGTTCCGCCGCTCGCACCGGGCCGCGCACGACGCGACGGCGGTGGCGCGGCTCAAGGCCGCGGGCGCGATTATTCTGGGCAAGACCAGCACGCCCGAGTTCCTGGCGATGTATGAAACCGACAACCACATTGTGGGCCGTGCGAACAATCCGTGGAAGCTCGATCGCACACCGGGCGGGTCGAGCGGCGGCGAGAGCGCGGCCATCGCCGCGGGCTGCTCCGCCGGCGGCATCGGCAGCGACGGCGGCGGCTCCGTGCGCCTGCCCGCGCACTTCTGCGGACTCGCAGGTTTGAAGCCCACGCCGGGCCGCATGCCTGCCACCGGCCACTTCCCGACGATTCAGCATCCGGGCGGCTTGCTGGGCGTTGCCGGACCGCTCGCGCGCACCGCACGCGATGTGAAGATTCTGTTTGATGTGATGCAGGGCTACGACCCGGCCGATCCGTTCTCCGTGCCCATGCCCGTTGAGCCGCAAACATCGGCGGGCGTGCGTATCGGCGTGATGGAGCAGTCCCTCGATGTACCTGTGCAGGCGTCAGCCCGGCGCGCGGTACGCCGCGCCGCACAGTTGTTGTCTGAGGCGCTGGGCCACACGACCGATGAGTTCCGTCCGCAGGGCCTGGAGCGCGCACCGAACGTCTGGTCATTCTTCTTCTCTGAACTTGCCGTGCCCTTCACGCGGGAGTTACTCGCAGGGCGCGAAAGCCAAGCACATTGGACGGGCACCGAGTTCTACGATCGATTGAAGGACAACCCGGAACCTACGGGACGCGACGTGGTGGAGAAACTCGCGCTGCGCGATGCGATGCGCCGGCATATGCTCCAACAGATGGAACAATGGCCGGTGCTGCTCTCGCCCACTTGCGGCGTGAGCGCGTTCCCCCATCGCGCGCGCCGCTACGCCACCGAATCCCAAGACATCGGCCTGTTCCAGGCGATGATGCCGCTCACTTGGGTGAACCTGCTGGGATTGCCCGCGCTCACCGTGCCACTTACAATGGATAAGGAAGGGCTCCCCGTGGGAGTGCAACTGATCGGCCGGCCGTGGGAAGAAGATAGGCTTCTCGACTTGGCCATCCGGCTGGAACAAGTACGTGACCCCTTACCGCCGTTCCCGTCTGAAATCTAATCACACCATGATCAAACGAATGCTCCTTGCCGTCAGCCTCACCGGGCTGCTGGCGGCCGCTGCTCCGCCTAAACAAAAGGCGTTTCCGTACACCTACGACCAACACGATCTCAACAACGGCCTGCGCCTGATCACCGTACCCACGAGCTTCCCCAATGTGGTGGCGCTCTACATCGTGGTCCAGGTGGGTTCGCGCAACGAAGTAGAGCCGGGCAAGACCGGCTTTGCCCACTTCTTCGAACATATGATGTTCCGAGGCACCAAAGCGTATCCACCGGAGAAGTTCCAGGACACACTGCAACAGGCGGGCGCGGCGAATAATGCGTTCACGAGCGACGACCTGACGGCGTATCACACCACGTTCTCCAAGCAGGATCTGGAAGTGATGCTGCGGATGGAGGCTGACCGCTTTCAGAACCTCGAATACGCTCTGCCGGCCTTTCAAACCGAGGCGCTGGCCGTGCTGGGCGAATACAACAAGAACAGCGCCGCTCCGGAACTCCGCATCGACGAAGTGCTAGCCGAGACGGCCTTCAAGAAGCACACCTACAGCCACACCACACTGGGTTACCTGGCCGATATCAAGGACATGCCGAACCAGTACGCCTACAGCAAGGAGTTCTTCAATCGCTTCTACCGGCCCGAGTACACGACGATTGTGGTGGTGGGCGACGTGCAGATTGAACCTGTGCGCACGCTGGTGAAGAAGTATTGGAGCGGGTGGAAGCGCGGAGCCTACCAGTCGATAATCCCCGTGGAACCGCCGCAGGAGTCGCCCCGGGCGGCGCACATCGAGTGGCCCACGCCGACGCTGCCGTACTCGGTGATGGCGTTCCGCGTGCCGGCCTACACGGACACGGAGAAGGATTCGGCCGCGCTCGACCTGATCGCCGCGCTGGGCTTCAGTAGGAACTCACCGCTGTACAAGACGCTGGTGCTCGACAAGCAGCAAGTTGACTCTCTGCAGGCTTCGTACTCGAATCACGTGGACCCGTACCTGTTCACCATCGTGTCTCGCGTGAAGAAGAACGAAGATCTGCCCGCGGTGGAAGAAGCCGTGTTGTCCACGCTGGCCAACTTCAAGGACTCTCCGGTGGCCGCCGAGCGACTGAACCGCGTGCGGCGCAACCTGCGCTACACGATGGCGCGAGGGCTCGACAACAGCGAAGCGATCGCTAGCACCGTGGCTCAAGCCGTGGCCCTGCGGCGAACGCCGGAGACGCTGAACCGAATTGCCGAGATGTATGAATCGCTGACTCCGCAGGACCTGCTGGAGGTGGCGCGGAGGTACTTCATGGAGAACAACCGCACCATTGTTACGTTGACGGGAGCGCCCAAATGAAGCGGCGCTTGATGCTGATACTGATCGCGGCGGCAGCGTTACTGCAGGCCGATCCGCCGACGTTCGTTTCGCTCGGCGGCGCCTCGCCGCTGGTGACGTTGCGCTTGGTGGTGCGGACCGGCTCGGCCTCCGATCCGAAGGGCAAGGAGGGGCTCGCAGCACTCACCGCCGCGATGCTCGCGCAAGGCGGCACGCGGCAGTTGACGTATGACCAGGTGGTGGAAGCCCTCTACCCGATGGCCGTGCAGGTCGGGTATCAGGTGGACAAAGAGATGACGACTTTCTCCGCCGATACGCACGTGGACAACCTCGAAGCGTTCTACGGGATCTTCAAATCGATGCTGCTCGACCCAGGCTGGCGCGAGAACGATCTGAAGCGCTTGAAGGACCAGACGATCAACGAAATCCGCGTGAGCTTGCGGGCGAACAATGATGAAGAGCTTGGCAAGGAGGTGCTGTACAACCTACTCTACGAGGCTCATCCGTACGGGCCTCTGACTTTGGGGAGCGCTTCGACGGTAGGCTCGATCGGGCTCGGCGACCTCAGGCAGTTCTGGCGCACAAACTACACGCAGGGCAACATCACGGTGGGCTTGGCGGGCGCCTACCCCGCGACCTTTCCGGCACGCATCCGCAGAGATCTCGCGGTGCTGGCGCCAGGCAAGCGCGCGACGCCGGTACGTCCCGCGCCGCCGGCTCTCCATGGCTGGAACCTGCACATCGTGGACAAGCGCACGCGCTCGGTGGCGTACTCGATTGGCTTTCCGATCGAAGTGAAACGCGGACACGCGGACTATCTGGCGCTGCTGGTAGCGCAGTCGTTCCTGGGGCCGCATCGCAGCAGCGCGGGCGTATTGTTTCAGAACCTGCGCGAGAAGCGCGGGCTCAACTACGGCGACTACGCCTACATCGAGTACTTCCCGCATGGCATGTTTCAGTTTGAGCCCGATCCGAACCTTGCGCGCGTGCAGCAGATTTTTCAACTGTGGATCCGGCCCGTGGAAGTGCCCACGGCGCACTTCGCGCTGCGCCTCGCCTTCCATGAACTCGACCGCTTCATTCAGAACGGCCTGACACCGGCGCAGTTTGAGCAGACGCGGAACTTCGTGACCAAGAACGTGAACCTGTTGACGAAGACCAAACGCGCTGAGCTCGGCTATGCAATCGACAGCCTGTTCTACGGCATTCCCAACTACGGGCGCTACGTCGTGGACGGGTTGAGGAAGCTGACCGTGGACGATGTCAATCGCGCCATCAAGAAGCATTTGCAAATGCGCAACGTGCAGGTGGTAGCTATTTCGCCGAACGGCGAGGAGTTGAAGACCAAGCTCCTGGCCAATGAGCCTTCGCCGATGACCTACACTGCCGAGAAGCCCAAGGAGTTGCTCGAGGAAGACAAACAAGTCGATTCGCGCAAACTGCCCTTCAAGGCCGAGAAGACGAAGTTAACGCCGGCGGACCGGTTGTTCGAATAGCGCCGTTACACGTCGACGCCGAAGCCCGCGGTGAAGCCGCCATCGACGGCGCGTGCATGTTCGGTGATCCACGCGGCGTCGGGAGAAAGCAGGAAGGCGATGGCGGCGGCGATGTCCGACGCCTCGCCCAAGCGGCCCAAACGATGGAGCGCGGTGAGCTTGGCTTCGCGCTCGGGATCTGACAGCAGTTGGCGCGTGAAGGGCGTGCGCGTGAAACCCGGGCAGACGCAGTTCACGCGAATGCGGTGCGGAGCAAAATCCATGGCCATCTTGCGCGTGAGTGCGACGAGTGCGCCCTTGCTGGTTGAGTGCGCTGAGCGGTTGCGGACGCCGGTGAGACCCACCACGGAGGCAAGATGCACGATCGATCCGCCCTCCGGCATTTTGGGCAGGGCGTGCTTGGAACACAGATCATCCCGTGAATTCAATGCGTTGGATGCGCGTCGCTCCTTCCTGGCGCGGCGACGTTACGACATGCTACAAGGGTCAGTTCGTGCCGCTGTCAACCTAAATCCGGCAGTTGGGGTGGCCGGTCGGGCATGAAGTGATGGATACTCAACGGGATGGGCGAAGAAAAGAGCGTACCGGTC
>VFZP01000092.1 GCA_016871115.1 Acidobacteriota bacterium | reverse complement strand
AAGCCATCGGCAAGGCACTGGCCCGCCCTCGGAATGGGGATTCTGATCAACTCCGGCACGGGAGTGAGGCGTCGGGTGTAGACTGTTGGATTCCGGGAAGCCCAAAACGGAAATCCCGGATTAAGGCGATTGACGGTCCGCGCGGGGTCTACGCCGATTGGATGGAAGTGCCCACGGGCGGTGCAATGATCGCGCGCGAGCCAAACGATCCGGCCTGGTATCGCGGCGGATTGTGGCATGACGGCCAGCTGATTCAAATTCTGGGCTTCTGGTTCATGTCCTGGTACGACGTTTCCGTCGGGCCCAATCTGGCCGCCTACAATCACGTGCGCCGCACCGCGCGCCCCGAGATTGCCGATCAGCAGTATGCCATCATCGCGCCGACGCTGCACTGCGCGTATAAATGCGCCACGGAAAACACGATTGTGGGCGAGCGCAGTGTCGGCGATGCGCGCTTGAACTACGACGAACTCACCTACGGCTGGTTCGATCGTTTCCTCAAAGGAGAAAGCAAAGACGCCACCATCGCCAAGTGGTCCAAGGTGCGCTACTACACGATGGGCTTGAACAAGTGGCAGTCCTTGTTCACGTGGCCGCCCGCAGGCGCGCAGCCGGTGAAGTTCTATCTGTCGAGCGCGGGCAAAGCGAACTCGCTGATGCGCGATGGCGTGCTGAGCACAGCGCCGCCCGCCGAAGACTGCCCCGACGCTTTCGCCTACGACCCATCGAATCCCGTGCCTTCCTACGGCGGCAATGTCTGCTGCACGGGCAACGCGGTGACGGGCGGCGCGTTCGATCAGCGCAAGATGGAGTCGCGCGCCGACGTGCTCGTGTACTCCACCGAGCCGCTCAAAGAAGGTGTGGAGGTGAGCGGACCCATTGACGTAACGCTGTACGTCTCCTCCGACGCGCCCGACACGGATTTCACGGCGAAGCTGGTGGATGTGTACCCGGACGGCGCGGTCTACAATCTTGATGAGGCTATCCAGCGCATGCGCTACCGCGACAGCTACACCGCCGCGCCGGTGTGGATAGAAAAAGACAAGGTGTACCGCGTGACGCTGCGAGGCATGACCACCAGCAACTACTTCGCGCCCGGCCACCGCATACGCATCGAGATCTCATCGAGCAACTTCCCGCGCTTTGACCGGGACCTCAATACCGGCGGCAAGAATTTCGATGAAGCCAACGGAGTGGTGGCGCACAATCGCGTGCATTACGGGCCGGGGCGCGAATCGCACGTGGTGCTGACGGTCGTCAGCGATAAACGCCTTCCTCAAACAGCGCGGTGAGCGGCCGCCCGGCGGCTTCCTCCATCGGCTGTTGGAGGCCGCGCGAGTCCGCCAGTTTCCCTGCGTGGCGGCGCGTGTAGATTGCCAGCCCTCGCCAGAACGCCGTCTCGCCCAACTCGCGCCGCAACCGGTCCAGAAACAGCGCCCCCTTGCGATAGGGCAACGGCCCCAACGCGTTCACCGCATCCGTCCACTTCTCCCAGTGCAGCGGGCGGTCTTTGCCTTCGGCGCGAAGTTTGTCTATCTCCCGGCGCAGTGTGGCCAGCTTCGCCTCATAGGCCGCGCGGCCCTGGTGATGTTCCACAAACGCCGCGGTCATGATCTCCGTCACGCCTTCGTTCAGCCAGCAGTCTGACCACGACTGAATCCTCCAGATACTCCTGCGACATCAGCGCCGTCCCTGCCGCCTCCTGCCCCGCGCCGCGTATTGAACCGAATGCCTGTACATACTGCGAGTCCAGCCAATCCACCCCAGCCTTGGCGCGGAAGACGCGGTACATCTCAGCAAAAAGTTTGAACACCCGCGGACCCGCCTTCCGCACCGACCAAACTTCGAAATTCCCCGCTGCAGATCTCACCAGTCTGGCCACCGCGAAGCTGAACAAATAAGACTGCACCGGGCGCGCGACCTCGAACACAAAGTGCTCTCCTTGGGCGCTGCGAAACTGCCGTGTGAGCCGGCCAGGGCCCACTGCCCGCCGGCCGCCCCCGCCGGATACCGGGACCACAATCTCAAGCCGCAGCGTGGAACGATAGTGCGGACCTGAATCACACACCATCCATGCGCTGCAGTCAAACATGGCGGCAAGATTCCCGTCTTCCTGCCACCGCAATCCCCGGCCCGCCTGCGCCTCGTATTCGAAGTGCGTCCCGTCCGGTGTTTGGCGGGTGATCTTCAGGCCCTTGCCGCCGCGCAACTCGGCGCTGCCGGAGCGCTGCAGTTCCACATCTTCCACTCCCACCAAGACTCGCCGCTCGAAGTCGACGCGCAGTTTCACGGAATAGTGCGCCGGCTGGGCCTGCAACGGCCAAACGGCGGTCACGGCCAACGCTACCAAGCGCTTCAGTCCTGTCATCGTCGTTCCAAACTACCACCTCAATCTGCGACGGAGGCGAATGTTCGACGAAGGTGTGGCATTCTGCGCAAGATAAAGTAACCACCGAAGCAGGTACAATCCTGGTGTTCAGACAAGAACCCGTGTCTTTTGCCGGCCGGGGCTTTGCCGAAAGGACTCGCACGAGTGAAGCTCTCAGAAATCTGCGTTAAACGACCCGTTTTCGCGTTCATGCTCATCCTGTTCCTGGTGGTGATGGGCGTGTTCAGCTTCGTCGACCTGGGCGTGGACCTGTTCCCGCAAAGCGACCCCGCCACCGTCTACGTGCGCCTGCGCCTGCCGGGCGCGAGTCCCGAAGAAATGGTGTCGCAGGTGGTCCTGCCCATCGAAGAATCGGTGGCGGCCGTCAGCGGCATCGAAGAACTCCGCGCGATGGTGATGGAGGGGTCGGCCAGCGTCATGGTGACGTTTGTGCTGGAGCGCGACATCAGCAGCGCGGTGGAGGATGTGCGAGAGAAGGTGAGTGGCGCCATGCGCCGGTTGCCGCCCAACATTCTGCCGCCGGTGGTGCAAAAAGCGGAGGTCGATCGTGAGCCGGTCATCACTCTGGCCGTGAGCGGTCCGCGGCCGATCCGCGAGTTGACCGAAATTGCCGACAAGCAAATCCGCCGCTCGATTGAGACCGTGGACGGCGTTGCGCAGATCGATCTGAGCGGCATTCGCCCTCGCCAGATCAACATCTTCCTCGACATGAACAAGCTGAACGGCTACACCATGACCGCGCAGGAAGTGGACCGGGCCGTGCGCAACGAAAACATCGAAATGCCGGGCGGGCGCATGATTCGCGGCTTGTCGGAAATGGGCGTCCGCACCATGGGCCGCGTGGAAAGTGTTGCGGATTTCAACGACATCATCGTCAAGAACGTCAACGGCGCGCCGGTGCGCATTCGCGACGTGGGGCACGTGGAAGACGGCATGGCTGAGAAACGCAACTTCGCTTACCTGCGCGAGCAGCCCGCCGTCACGATGGAAGTGCAGCGGCAAACCGGCATGAACACCGTCAAGGTAGTTGATTCGGTGATTAGCAAGCTGGAACAGGTTCGTGCGCAACTGCCGCCCGGCGTGAAGCTGGACGTGATCAAGGATCAAGCCAGCTACATCCGCAATTCCGTTGCGGCCTTGGAAGAGCATCTGTTGCTGGGCAGCCTGCTCGCTTCGCTAATCGTCTTTGTGTTCATCCGCGACTGGCGTACGGTGCTGATCAGTTCGCTGGCCATTCCCACTTCGATCATCACCACGTTTACGCTGCTGCGGGTGATGGACTTTACTCTGAACTCGATGACGCTGCTGGCGCTGACGCTGGCCGTCGGTATCGTGATTGACGACGCGATTATCGTGCTCGAGAACATCTATCGATACCTAGAGGAAAAGGATATGCCGCCGAAGGTGGCGGCCGTCGAGGCCACCAAGGAAATCGCGCTGGCCGTCATGGCAACCACGCTTTCGCTGGTGATCATCTTCATCCCCATTGCGTTCATGACCGGATATGCGCGCAAGTTCCTCAATCAGTTTGGGTGGACGATGGCGATGTCGATCATGGTGTCGATGCTCGTGGCGTTCACCGTCACGCCAGCCATCTCCGCGCGGCTGCTGAAGCGCAAAGGCACCGGCAGTACGGGTAGCGGACATGGCCACGCGCGCAATTCCTGGTTCGGGCGGCTCTACGGCTACGTGCTCAATTGGTCGCTCAATCATCGCTGGGCCATCATGGTGATCTGTTTTGCGACGCTCGGTTCGACGGTTTACCTGAACGACATGGTGAAGCGCGACTGGATGCCGCAGGAAGATCAAAGCGAACTTGGGTTGTTTGTGGAACTGCCCGAAGGGTCATCGCTCGCGGCGACCGAGAAGATATCGCTCGAAATGGGGCGCAAGATTGAAAAAGTGGAAGGCGTCGAACTGGTGGTGCCCAAGTCCGCCAGCTTTATGGACCGCGTCACGATGGCGTTTTTCACCATTCTGCTGAAGCCGCACGGCCAGCGGGCCGACATCGAAACCATGGCGCAGCGCGTGCGCGAGTCGATTCGCGAGTTTGCCTATTTGCGTCCGCGTATCAGTTTCCCGAACGTGTTGGGCGGGCGTGACAGCTTCGCGCCGATCCGCCTGATGTTGCTGGGGCCTGATATTGGCAAGCTGGTGGCGCTCTTCAAGGAAGCGACGATGGAGATGCAGAAGGAGCCTTCGCTCACCGACATCAAGGCCAACCTGAATCTCAACAGTCCGGAACTGCAAGTGACGATCGACCGTCCGCTGGCTTCGGACCTCGGCGTGCGGGTGGCCGATATCGCCGGCGCGGTGCGCTTGCTGATGTCGGGCGACGATCAGATCTCCACCTTCAAGGAAGACTCCGAGCAGTATCCGGTGATGATGCGCCTGATGCCGGGCCAGCGTGACGATCAGGCCGTGCTGAGCCGTCTGCTGGTGCCGTCCTCCAAGCTGGGCCTGATTCGTCTTGACTCGATCGCCAAGCTGGAGCGCGGACTCGGACCCAGCCGCATTGACCGTCAGGCACGGCAGTTCGCCGTGGGCATCTACGGCAATGTCGCGCAGGGGCACGGCTTGCAGGAAGCGGCCGCGGCTTCGCAGGCGGCGGTACAACGTGTGGGCCTACCCACAGGTTACCGGTTGCTGTTCTCGGGCCAGGTCAAGGTGCTCGAAGAGACGACCAAGAACATGCTGATGGCGATCGGCCTCGCGTCGATCTTTATGTATATGGTGCTGGCCGCGCAGTTTGAGAGCCTCATCCACCCGTTCATTATTTTGCTCACGCTGCCGCTGTCGATTCCGTTCGCGCTGTTGTCGCTGTGGGGCACGGGCCGCTCGCTGAATCTGTTCAGCGCGCTCGGCGTGCTGCTGCTGTTGGGCATCGTGAAGAAGAACGGCATTCTGCAGATCGACTACATGAACCAGTTGCGCGAACACGGGCTGCCGCTGCGCAAGGCGATCTATGAAGCCAACATGGTCCGCTTGCGCCCGATTCTGATGACCACGCTTTCGATCATCGCGGGCCTGTTGCCCACGGCGTTCGGCCAAGGCGTGGGCGCGTCGCAACGTTCGGCCATCGCCATTACGATCATCGGCGGCCAATCGTTGTGCCTGTTGCTGACGCTGCTAGTGGTGCCGGTCACGTACTCGTACGTGGAAGAGGCGAAGGCATGGGTATCGCGGCGCCGAGGCTCTCGGGCTTCGGGCGGCGACGTGCCGGCTCCAGCCGTGGGCGATTGATCTCGCGGAGATCCGCTACCGCGCGCCCGCCGCAATCCGCTTCGCCGCCTCCGGGGAAATCATGTGGCGCGGGGCGCTTTCATCGATCACCAACTCAAACACGCCCTGCGTGCCCAGCGCCCTCTCGACGCGCGCGGCGTAAGCACGCATCGCGTCTGCGTACGGCATGCCGACCCTCGCTGCGTTGTGTTGCGCTTCGCCGAAGCAGCAATCGTCGCGGCGGTTGAGAATCTGCGTCTGCTTGCGTCCCCAACTGCCGAGCATATAGAGATCCGGGTAGCCAGCCATGCGGTAGAACTCGTCGAGGTACTGTTCGAGGTCGCCCACCGATCCGCCGATGCGCAGATGCAGCGGAATCGTGCCCGCCACGGGATAGCTGGTGCGAATCGACGGGTCGACGGCGGCGTAGAGCGTGGTGGTCCAGCCGCCGCCCGAGAGCCCGGCCATGTGCACTTCCTTGTACCTCGGCCGCAGTTCGTTGAGGCTCACGGCCACAGGCTCAAGGAAAAACTTCAACGTGCTGGTGCCCGCGGCCACCGGCAGATCGAACAGCTTGCCGTGCGCCAGCGTGCGGCACTCGCCGGGACGCATGTGCGGCATGTAGGCGGCCAGCACGCCGTAGCCCGCTTCGAGCAACGTCGCGAGCGTGCCCGCCATGCCCGCGCCACGCGGGTCGCGCGCGTCGTCGAACGTGCAGGCATGCCCGTGTTGCACCACCATCAATTTGCCATTGGCGCGCGCGGCGGGAATGAAGTGATGCGTGGTGTTTTCCTGGCCCGCATCCATCTTGATCGTGAACGTGTCCACGCGCTTGAGGTTCGGCAGATCCGGCACCGGGCTCGGGGCATTCGCCTGGATCGATGCGGGCCGTGCGCGGCGGGGCAAACCGGCCGCGCCCCAGATGTAGCGCACCACTTCGGCGCGCTTGGCTTCGGCGGCGGCGGACGAGGTGACGGTGATCGCGCGGTCATTCACCAGAGTCGGCGGAGGCAGCGCGAAGATGCGCGCCACCGTAGGCGCGAGATCGTCGGCCATCCATTGAAAGCCGAGATCGTTCGGATGGGAGTCGTCCACGAGTCCGTCGAGGCGTCCCGGCCCGAGGAGCGATTCGCCTTCCACCAGCGTCAGCAGCTTGTCGCCGGCGGCGATCTGCGCGTTCACCACCGTGCGAATATGTGCGCGCATGTCGCGCAGATTCTGGCCCTCGCGCGACGACGAGATCGGCGTGATGGCGACGATCGGTGTGCGCGGATGTTTGCCGCGCAGCGTCGAAAGGAACGGCGCGTAGACTTCGCGGAGCGATTCCACGGTGCGGTTGTTCTGCGAATAGTCCAGCACAAACATCGACGCGTCGATCTCGGCGGTCATCGCCGCCACGACCGGCTCGCCCTTGCCGTTGCCCGAAAAACCGAGGTTCACGAAATCGACATTCAACTGGCGGCCGAGAAGTGCCTGATAGCTCAAGCCCGAGCGGCTGGCGCAGCCGCCCTGCGTGATCGAGGTGCCATAGAACACGATGGGCTTCGCCACCGCAAACCGGCGCGGTTTTTGAATCGCGGCGCCTTCGTCGAAATCGATGCCCAGCACCTTCACGCCCTTGTAGAGTGGCAGGTACAGCGTCACGTCGCGCATCTGCTTGGGGAGGCCTTCAAAGAACGTGTGTTCCACCGGCTGGTCCGGCGCGGCGTCTTTCGGCGCGATGGCGGTGGAGCGATAAACGCCGTCCAGATACGCATCCACACCTGTCTGCCCGAAAGCATGCATGTTGGCCATGTTCGGTGGCGAAGGGTAAGAAAGCTTGATGGCGAGGCGCGTTGAGTCCGTGCGGAAACGGATGCGGCCGCCGCTCGGCGAAAGGCCCAGATTCCACACCGCTGGCGGCAACTGCTTCTCCAAACGCCGCGGCAAGCGGATCAATTCGCCGTTGTTCTCGGCAAGCCACGGCAGTCCGTTCACATCCAGGCGCGGGTCTGTCGCAGTAAGCGTGGCCAGCAGGAGGAAAGGCAGTGTCATTGTCGGCCCTCCGCCTAAGCATACAATGAACGCCATGGTGCGTAAGGTGCCGGTTGGTTTGCTGCTCACACTGAGCGCTTGGGCGAAGGGCCCGCAGGATGCGGCCATTGCGGCGAAGATGCGCAAGATGATCGCCGCCCACGAGATCCCGGGAGCGGTAACGGTGGTGGCTACGCCGAACGGCATCGCGCATCTCGGCGTCACCGGGAAGGCTGGCCCGGATGCGAATGCGAAGCCGTTGCGCAAGGATTCGATCTTCTGGATCGCGTCGATGACCAAACCGGTCACGGCGGTGGCGCTGCTGATGCTGCAGGACGAAGGCAATCTCTCGATTGACGACAAGTTGAGCAAGCACGTACCTGCGTTCGCCGCGCAGCAAAGCGCGGTGACGCTGCGCCACATGCTCACGCACACCTCGGGGATGGGTGAGGCCACGGCGGCCGAAACGAAGGACGCGCGGACGCTGGCGGACCTCGTGCCCATCTACGCGTCCAAGCCGCTCGGGTTTGCGCCGGGCAGCCAGTGGCGCTACTGCCAGTCCGGTATCAACATGCTGGCTCGTGTGGTGGAGGTGGTCTCCGGCCAATCGTTCCCGGACTTCATCGCCGCGCGCCTGCTACGGCCGCTGAAGATGAAGGATACGGCGCTCTATCTGCGCGAAGCGCAAATGCCGCGGCTGGTGACGCCGGCGCGGCGCGAAGGGGATCAACTCGTCAGCGCGCAGATCGGGCTGCTACAAGGCAAGCTGCCCACTTCCACGGATCGTTACCCTGCGGCAAACGGCGGCTTGTTCTCCACGGGCCCCGACTACGCGCGATTTGCGCGCATGTTGCTGCGGGGCGGGGAACTCGGCGGACGGCGGTATCTTTCGCCCGCGTCACTCAAACTGATGGCGGCGATTCAAACCGGAGATCTCAAAGCGGGCTTCATTCCTGGGCACGGTTGGGGACTCGGTGTGGGCGTGGTGCGCACACCCGGAGGACAAACCGCGATGTCGCAACCGGGCACGTTCGGCCACGGCGGCGCGTACGGCACGCAGGCCTGGATCGACCCCAAGAGCGGCGTGGCGCTGATTCTGATGGTACAGCGGGCGAACTTCCGCAACTCGGACGACTCGCCCGTGCGCCTCGCCTTTCAAACGGCGGCGATGGCCGGCGCGAGCGGCCGCTGAATCGCTCAGGCTTGCGGCGAAAGAGCGGCGCGTGCGCGTTCTGCCCAGACGGGCTCGGGCGACGACGGGCCCTTGGCATAGAGAGCGGCGGAGGCGAGGAGAGCCGGGCTGGCCGCGGGGCTCACGAGAGCTTCCGATTCGAGAATGGAGACCAGGTACTTGTAGTAGTGCACCTCATCGGCGCGTGTAATGGCGTAGCGCAACAAGCCCTCGACCAGTGGGCCGCGATGCTCGGCGCTAGCAGCTAACGGCAGCATGCGCGCGGCGGCTTCCACGGGTTTGGCGGCGATGGCTCCGAGCGCCTCGTCCACGGTGCCCCCGATGGGCTGAAGATCCTTGAGCGAGGTCGCGCTCAGGAGCCCGGCGCGCGAGGCGGCGAAGTTTTGGAACTGGCCCATCCATCCCACGGCCTGCAGCAGCAGCAATCCGCGCAGACGCGGTGACGCGGCGCGGCGCCACGCCGTGTGTAGCCCATTGGCCGCGGTGACCGCGTGGATGCCGGCGATCGCGTTGGCGCCGGTGGAGCGCAGGCGTAGTTCCGCGGCGAACAGGTGCACGGCGTCCCATACGCCGGCGGCGTTGAGCGAGCCCGCATTGAGGGACCGCGCCGTTTCCGCGCAAAGCTCAGCGACGCTTGCCGACCGCATCGCGGCGAGCAACTCGGCCGAGCCACGGCTCGCGCCCCCCGCCGGCCACGCGCGCGCGAGCTTCTCGTTCGTCGCGAAGCACTGGTCATCGAGTGCGTAGCCGTTCATCGACAGAGTGCGCTCGAAGTCCAGCAGCCCGAGCGCCAGCGACCGCAGCACGGGTTCGGCATGCTGCCACCCGATCGTCTCCAGCGTGCGGCAGGCGTTCGCCGTGAAGATCGCCTTGTGGCCGATGTTGCGATAGTCGCGCGCGCCGTACTTCCAGAGTTGTTCGAACACCGCGGCGGGCTTGGCGCCGCTCCGTGCCAGCGCCGCGGCGGCCTGCTCGGCGCGTTCAAGGTCCCACGCTTCCATCGCGGCCGCCAGATCGGCGGCGGAAGCTTTCGATGGCGCGAGCTTGCGCATCGTATAGTCACCGGGTTTGGCCCCGGCGTCGCGCGCCTGCGCGGATTTGAAGTCATCCAGCACGTGGAACAGCGGCATGGCCCGCACGCCGGCGGGCGCGCGCAAACTCAACTCATGCGCGGCGTGGCCGAGAAACACGCAGTGCAGCGCAAACCCGGGCGGGCGCGGATTCACATTGCGGATGCCAGCGAGGAACACCGCGGCAAGCGACTCGCGGTGCGGCTTGCCTGCCCGCATCCGCGCCGCCAACCACTCGGCTGACTTCTCGCGCGGCATCGTTTCGATTTCGCGCACCAGAGGTTCGATGTCCGGCGTGAACTGTACCGCCCCCGGCGTTGCTTGCGCCTGAGCGCGAGAGAGCCCGAGTACCGGCAGAGAAAGCGCAAAGCGGCGGCGATTCATTCCGCGATATCTTAACTTGATCATGGACCGCCGTGCTTTCCTCTTTGCCACGTCTGCTGCCGCTGCCTTCGCGCAACAAGCGCCGCCGCCGGTTTCACCGGCGCCCACGCCGCGCGACTGGACGGGCGTTGTTCCCGTGCAATATCCAGACCCTGACGTGATCGCCATTGACCCGCGCTTCCGCAAATACATGATCGGCAACACGTCGATGAAGCGGCTGCACACGGGCACCTCGTGGGCCGAGGGACCGGCCTGGAACGGCGTGGGCAAGTATCTGGTGTGGAGCGACATCCCCAACAACGTGCAACTGCGCTGGATTGCCGACGACCGCCGCGTCACCGTGTTCCGCAACCCCGCCGGCTACAGCAACGGCAACACGTTTGACTACCAAGGTCGCCAGTTATCCTGCGAACACGGCGGCCGGCGCGTGGTTCGCTATGAGTACGATGGCAGTGCCACCACCATCGCCGAACGCTTTGAAGGCAAGCGCCTGAATTCGCCCAACGACATCGTGGTGCATCCGGACGGCAGCATCTGGTTCACTGATCCGCCCTACGGCATCAACGGCAACTACGAAGGCTACAAGGCCGACAAGGAAGTGAAGGAAGCGGTGTATCGCGTGGACGGTAAGACCGGCGCGATTGCCAAGCTATCCGACGAAGTGAGCGCTCCCAACGGCATCTGTTTTTCACCCGACTACCAACGCCTCTACGTGGCCGACACCGGCGCCGAAGGGCGCGACATGAAGGTGTGGGATGTTACCGATGGCCGGGTCCGCAATTGCAAGCAACTCACCAAGCTGACGATTCCCGGCACCGGCGCGCCCAGCGCTGCCGACGGCATCCGCTGCGACGTGGACGGCAACATCTGGTGCGGCGCACGGCCGGGTGTGCAGGTGTTGACGCCGGAGGGCCAACTGATTGGCCTGATCCGGCTGCCGGAGAATTGTGCCAATGTTTGTTTTGGCGGGGAGCGCCGTAACCGGTTGTTTATGACGGCGAGCCAGTCGCTGTATGTCCTGGCGGTGCAGACAACGGGTGCGCATATCGCCTGACGCCGATGCGGCGATTTCAGTGAGGCGGAGGTCTTTGCCGTTAGCGGCGGTCGAGGCTCCACCGCCGCGCCAGATCCTGACGCCCACCGAAGCCTCAGGCGGACTGAACCCAAACGCGCGAGCGAGCTCCAGACACTGGCTCCGGGCGCGGTCGGCTTCGGCCTGATTGCCGGGCCTTCGTTCAGCGGCCTGCAGCGTGAGCAGGCTCCCGAGAGCAAATACGCGCAGCCCCAAAGTGTTACTCGCTTCGAGCGCCTGCGTGGCCCGGTCCTTGGCTCCGCGCCAATTGCGAAGGCTTCGTTTGAACCGTCCCGCACCGAGGTTCATCGAAAAGGACAGCAGTAGCGGTATGGCAACGGACCCAACGGCGCTTTTCCACCAGATCACGGAGCCCTCCTTCGGTTGCTGCCCTGGTTTGCTGCCGTGCGTGCCACCGGGGATGTGGTGTCATAGATCGTCGTGTGCCCGGCGCCCGAGGCGAGGCCCAACGGCGCTCCGATCACCGCGCCGAGCGCTAAACCTACTACCGCGAAAACGCCAACCCAATTTTCATCCGCGCCCTCGCGTTGGCCCATCGACGTCAAGGGCGCTACGGGCGGCGCATTCGGCCAGGCAGGAGTAGCCAGCACCGCTCCAGAAGCCAGCGGCGCGGGCTCGACGGCCGTAAGATCTGTACCTGTCACACAAATCCAGGCTGCTTTGGATCAGGTATTCCGAGAGTCCTTCAACATCGTTCAGGCGAATGGTGAGGCACTGCTTCGGGTCGCGGTGGTGCACTACACCCCAGCGGATTCGGCCATCACGCAGGTAGAGCAGAAACTCCGGACGCTGGTAACAGATCCGGCAACGGGCCAACAGGTAACTGCCGAACGGTCCATAGCCGTCGGGCAATGGGTGGCGCGCGGTCAGATCGCCGTTCGCGCGGAAGTGGTGGACGCTGCGACAGGCGTGTTGCTCGACGGCTTCGCGCCGCAGACCGCAGTGCAGGCGACTCAGGAAGTGCGGAACGCCAATGGAGACACGTTCACCAACGTGGTTTCGGTGGGACACACCAAGCCGTGACGAAACTCATTGCACTGGTATTGGCAGCTTCGCTCGCATTGGCGCCGCAGCAACCGGGCGGACCCGCCGCGCCGGTTGGCTCATGGAGTCTTGTGATGTCGATCGCGCCAGGGGGCCGACACGCGGGTGAAGCGGCAGGGCATCGAGAAGCGGATCTCAGGCAAATTTGCCAGAGCGACGGGCGAGGCCATCCAGATCACTTTACAGGGCGGTGTGACGAGCATCCCGAAGTCCGAGGTCGAGCAGGTTTCCGTTGCGCCGAAGAGGAAGGCGCGCAACGCGCTGCTCGGCGTGGCGCTCGGCGGCGGCGTAGGTGAGGGCGTGATGGGCGGGTACGCCGCGCTCGGTCAGCGTGAAGGCGCCGATGACAACTATCGCGGCCTGTTCGCGGTGGTGGGCCTGGCGATCGAGGCGTTGATAGGAGCGCCGTTGGGCCTCGCCTCGGGCTCCGGGCACGCGGCCGTCTATGAGACCGCCCCCCGCAAGTGATCAGAACAGCCTGTTCATTGCCTCCCGCGGCATCTGCTGCGCGGCCTCGGAAAGCTGACTGCCGGCGTTCGCCAGATCGCCCGTCACATCTGCGAGCGGAACTTCCGGCCCGCGCGCAAAGGGCCGCGGAGCCGCGGCGCCAAGGGCTCAGCGAATAGAGCGCCCGTAGGCGGCATGCCGCAGCCGCACCGCCCCAGCCGAGAACCGGGGGCACTTTGGCGTGAAACCAGACATTCTGTCCGGCGGCAGCCACGCTGTCGGGGGCAGAGTTCGCCGGAATCCCTGATTCTGAACGACTTATGTAAGGAGCGCGACATGCTCTAGAATCGGTGCCCCCCTTGTGGGGTAACGGAGTTCCATGAATCAACTTTAACGCAATCTCAGCGCCGGGCTGGCCGGCTTTCTTTTGGCGGTGTCCAGTGTGGCGGCCGGCCAGTTGTCGTCCGACCTCGCCGGAGTGGCCAGCGGGACCTATGTGGACGTCATCGTCCAGTTCAAGGCAAAACCCACCAAGACCATGCTGGACAAGGCAAAAGCCAAGGGCGACACGATGAAGAAGCAGTTCACCAACGTTCCGGCGGCTTTCTACAATCTCAGCGGCGCCAGCTTGGCTGATATCGGACCGAATACGGATGTCGTATGCGCCAGCAAGAACCGCAGCGTGAAGGGTACGCTGGACTACGCCAATCCGGCGCTCAATGCGCCGATCGCCTTTACCTCAGGTTGGGTTGGCACCAATATCGGCATCGCCGTGATTGACAGCGGCGTGAACGGTGCGCATCCGGACCTGAACGGACGCCTGGTGGCGAGCGAGAACTTTGTCGCCGGCTCCACGTTCACCGCGGATGCCTTTGGCCATGGCACGCACGTGGCCGTGATCGCCGCCGGCAATGCCACCGCGTCCTCCGGCTCAAATGCCACGCGGACCTTCCGCGGCATCGCGCCCGGCGCCAAAATCGTCAGCCTCAAGGTGCTGGATGCCAATGGCATGGGCACGGACTCGCAGGTGATCGACGCCATTGACCGCGCGATCACGCTCAAGAGCACGCACAACATTCGCGTCATCAACCTGTCGCTCGGCCGGCCCATCTTCGAAACCTACACGAAGGATCCGCTGTGCCGCGCGGTGGAAGAAGCCTACAAGGCCGGTATCGTGGTGGTGGCGGCGGCCGGCAACGGCGGACGCGACAACTCGATGGGCACCAACGGCTACGGCACGATCGCCTCGCCTGGCAACGACCCCTACGTCATCACGGTGGGCGCGCTGCGCGATCTGAAAACCACCACGCGCGGCGACGACGTGATTACCTCCTACAGTTCCAAGGGCCCCACGGCCATCGACAAGATCGTCAAGCCGGACGTGGTGGCGCCGGGCAACCTGATCATCGCCGGTAAGGTCGCGGGCAGCACCCTCATGACTACGTACCCCGGCAACGAAGTGCTCAAGAGCTACTACCTGATCAACTTCAGCCCGCAGACATCCTCGGACTGCTTCACGCTGAGCGGAACCGGCATGGCCACGCCGATGGTGAGCGGGGCGGTGGCGCTGATGCTGCAAAAGGAGCCCACCCTCACGCCCAACATCGTCAAGGCGCGGCTGATGCGGACGGCCAGCAAGGCTTTCCCCTGGCAGTCCACCGCCACGGACCCGGTGACCAACGCCACCTACGTGAGCCAGCACGACATCTTCACCTTGGGCGCCGGCTACGTGGACATCGCCGCCGCGCTGAACGATTCGAGCACCTCCAGCCGCGTGGCCCTCTCGCCCAAAGCCACGATGGACGCCACCACTGGCGTTGCCCGCCTCAGCGTCTCCTGGCTGAGCGGTAAGAACGTGATCTGGGGCGAGAATGTGATCTGGGGCGAAAACACGAATCTGTTCGACACGGGCTTGTCGGCCCGGGGAGACAAGTAGCCGTGAGTGGGTGGGTCATCGGGATGCCCCTTATCGATCGGAAGTGCGGATCGGCGGGCCGGCCGTCACGCCACGCCGGCGACCTCGCCTGGGGTGTTCCGGGCACGAGACCGTCGATGAGACCGGCGCCCGCAAGCGATCAGAACAGCCCGCTCATTGCTTCCTGCGGCATCTGCTGCGCGGCCTCGGAAAGCTGGTTGCCGGCATTCGCCAGATCCTCCATGGACTGCATGCCATCGCACGCCGTACCCTGGTAGGCGTTCATCATGCCCTCCATCCCCTGCGTCACATCGGCGAGCGGAACTTCCGGCCCGCCCAGCAGGCTCATCATCCCCGCGGCTTCCTGGCCGATGCCGGGGCAGGTGGCCATCTGATTGGCCACTTCGCCCATGCCTCCCACGAACTCATCGGCCAACGCACTGGGGCCGCCCAACGCCTCGGTGGCCTCGGGCGGCAGCGGCGGCGCCATGGCCAGCGCCTCGTTTACTTTCTGCTCATGCGTCATGCCCGCGGTCTCCGCGCAAATCGCCATTGCTTCTGTCAGATCGGTGGGATCAGGCAGGGGCACGTCTTCCGGCAGCACCCGCGGCACGGGCGGTACGGGAATCTGATTCATCGCCTGCTGATAGAGGCCCGCGGCTTGTCCGGCCAAACCGCTGACGAGTCCGGCGAGCGCTTGCGGCGGAGCCTGCAGGCCCGGGATGTTGGGAAGGTTTGGCAACATGCTGGCAAGATTGCCGGGAATGCCCGGCAGCGTGGGGACGCCAGGCAGGTTGGGCAGAGCCGGCATCGGCGGCAATGCGGGCATCCCGGGGATGCTGGGCATGGCGGGAATGCCGGGCGTGCCGGGTATGCTGGGGAGCCCGGCCGATTGCGCGAGGTTCGGGATGTTGGGAATCTGCTGGCCGAGGAATGCTGGGATCTGGTTCTTGACGGCCGACGCCAGCGCACCCGCCGCGCCGCCCGCGGCGCCCTGCGCCTGATTGGCGGCATTGCCGAGCGCGCTCTGTGCGCCGCCCAGCGCATTGGTGGCCGCTCCGGTGGCATCTCCCAGAGCGCCGGACGCCATCTTCTGCAACTCCTCTTGCGGCAGCATGTTCATGAACTGCTGTAGTTGCGCGGGATCGGTAAGTCCGCCCGCCGCGGCGTTGATGGCGCTTAGCATTTCTGCCGGGGCCAGATCCGACAGCATGGGGCCGAACCGATCCACCAGGTTCGACGGGATGCCGTTCAAGAACTCCTGCCCGCCCAACTGATCGAGCAGCCCCGCTGGGCTTTGCGAGGCGAGTTCGCGCAACCCGTCGGCCGCGGCGCAGGCGGCGGCGGGGCTGAAGTCCTTCAATGGTGCGCTGGGATCGAACGGCATTAGATTTTGACTCCTTGTTTCCGCATGCGGCGCTTCAGCACCGATACCTTGTCTGGACCGTGCAGCTTCTGGTTGTTCAGCACGTCGGCCGCCCAGGGAGCCTTATCGAAGCCGATTCCGTACATGGCGGCGAGGTCGACAAAATTGGCAACGTTATCTTCGCGCGTGATGCCGTAGCCGGAGGCGCGGGCGCGCAGGGTTTTAACCAGTTGCAAGGTGCGCGCGCGGTGCGCCGGCGTGAAGATCTTGGGAAAGCGGGCCTGGGCGTAGTCCGCCAATTGCTCATTGGCTCGGTCAAGGCGCTGCTGTTGCAGCGATTCCACTGCCTGTGGGCGAACGGTAAGCAAGCGATTCCTCCGCGGCGGCAGGGCCGCCCTCCACAGAATACGCGATAACCTGGGTCCGAAGGGATCATCTCCAAACGCCATGAACCGCCGGAGCCCAAATTATCGCGTATGGTAGAGGGGGAGCAATCGCACCGGTGGCAGGCAATCGTATTCCAGGTCCGTGGCGGGGTGCGGGTGAATTCGCGTCAAACGGCGGCGGACCGCCGGTGGACCGGCCCACGTTCCGGCCCGTGCGCGCGTCCATCGGAGGGTTCGAATCCGAGACCGCGGCGCTCCCCAGTCTTCGCCTTCCTTGGAACATGGACGGCAAGGCGTACTTTGCGGGTCCGCGGGATCTGCTCGATCAGGTGCTGAAGCAACTGATGCAGTCCTACACGATGCTGGAACTGCTCGATCGGATCGAGCGGCTCCTGGGTCCTACCAGTTTCGCGGCGGGCGTG
>VFZP01000091.1 GCA_016871115.1 Acidobacteriota bacterium | reverse complement strand
ACTCGATCCTGCGACGGATCTTCCAGGATTTCGGGCGCTTCCCGTTCGACCAGACCGCCTCTCGAACTCGTCTGGCCGATTCCAACTGCCGGATTTAGGATAAAGAAAGAAGGGGCGCGCGCGATTCGCTTCGATGAACGCAACGGCCTCGCGCGTGAAGTCGCTGGTCAGAAAATCCTGATCGGTCACCTCGCGCACCACCTGCTCCTGGCGCATCAACGGCAGCGGAGGATGCGGGTTTTCCTTTGCGCCCACCGGTTTTGCGTGGGCCGCATGTCGCTTGAGTAGGGCAGCCCGTAGTAGCGGTCGAAGCCGTGCCGCGTGGTCAGAAACTCCGGCTGATCTCCGAGATGCTACTTGCCGATAAAGGCTGTGGCGTAGCCGCACGACTGCAGGAGTTTGGCCACCATTACTTCGCTTAGATTCAACCCGTGCCAATCGCCCGGCATCAACACCGTGTGCCAGGAGCCGAATGACAACCCCATGCGTTTTGGGTAGCAGCCTGTCATCAACGCGGCGCGCGACGGTGAGCACACCGGCGCGGCGTACCACGAAGTGAATTTCAGTCCCTCGCGCGCCATGCGTTGCAGATGCGGAGTGTAGGTGATGCCGGTGCGATACGGCTCGATGCCGGCGTAGCCCATGTCATCGCACGTGATCGGCACGAAGTTGGGCGGCTTGGCCGCTGCGCTGGCCACTGTCGCGGAAGATGCCAGGAAAGCGCGGCGAGCGATCAGGGCTGTTTTGGCCGGCGCAGTTCCTCGAAGACTCCCGCCACGAGTTCTTTGGCGTCCTCAATCTGCCGCATGATCACCTGAATGTCCATCGCGGGCTTGCCTGGGTGCCGTGCGCTCTGGCAGTAGACGCCGTGTTGGCCCACCATCACCATTGCGCCGGTCAGCAGGTCGAGCGTCATCGCCAGCCGTCCGCGCTCGGGGCCCATCTGAAACTCGTAGCGCTCCAGTTCATCCTTGTAGTCCTGATACACCTTTGATGGCATGACTCCAGGATGACGCGGATCGTCACAACGATGCGAGGAGATCGAGGCGCCCGGTGCTGTCTCCCAGCTTTTCCATCGGCGCGCCGAGACGCTCGAGGAGCGACAGATAAAGATTGGTCATCGGTTTTTCGCCATAGTTGCGATGCACGCCCGGCTGCGGCGTGCCGCCGCCGCGCCCGGCCAGCAGCACAGGCAGATTGTGATGGCCATGCACGTTGCCGTCGCCGATGCTGTTGCCATACACGAGCATCGAATGATCGAGGAGCGTCGCGCCGTCTTCGATACGAATCTCTTTCATGCGGCGGATGAGTTAGGCGAACTGCTCCACGTGATGGCGGTTGATGCGGGCTACCTTGTCGATCCACTCGTCGTTGTTGCGGTGGTGCGTGAGCGGGTGGTGCGGGTCGGAGAAACCGAGTTCCGGATACGAGCGGTTGCTGCGTTCCTTGGCGTAGATGAGTGTGACCACACGCGTGAGGTCCGATTGCAGCGCGATCAACAGCAGATCCTGCATCAGCCGCACGTGCTTCACAAATCCGCTCGGCACGCCGGACGGTTTCTCCACGGGCGTGGCAGCCGTGACGGCGCTCTGGCCGGCGGTGAGATCGAGCCGGCGCTCCACGTCGCGCACGGCGGTCAGGTATTCATCGAGCTTGCGGCGATCGGCCGCGCCCAGGGTCGCGTTCAGATCCGCCGTGCGCTCGCGAATGAAATCGAGGGCGCTGGCGCGATGGCCCGCCGTGTCAGGATCGAGACTTCCGAACAGCCGCTCAAGCACGAGACGCGGATTCGTCTCGGGCGGATTCGGCGTCGTGGCATTCCGCCAAGGCATGCTGTTGATGTAGGCGCAACGGTAGCCCGCATCGCAACTGCCCACCATACGCGTGGCCTCACAGCCCAGTTCAAGCGATGCGAGGCGCGTGGACTTGCCAATGGCCTGCGCGGCGAGTTGATCCACCGATACGCCTACTTCTACATTGGCGCTGGTGGTGCGCTTCGGACAGACCCCAGTGAGGTACGTGCCGCCCGCGCGCGCATGGTCGCCCGCGGGCCCTTCGCTCGTGCGATGCGCGAGGCCGGTGAGAATCTGCACATCCGCGCGGAACGGTTCGAGCGGCTTCAGGATCGGCGTGAAGCCGAAGTCGCGGCCCTCTTGGTTCGGCGTCCACTGCGGCATGATCGCGCCGTTCGGCACGTAGCCGAACAGCAGGCGCACCGGAGGCTTCGCGGCAGCGGTGAGTGCTGGCGTCATCGCGTCGAGAAACGGCAGCGCGACGGCGGCGCCGAGGCTTCGCAGCAGCGTACGGCGCGGCAGATGTTTGCGGGTGATGAACGTCATGGTTGAAATGGCTCGCTTTCCACAATGGCTTCAATGAACGCGGAGAATCGATAGTCTGCCTGCGCGGCGCGTGCGGCGACTTGTCTCACCGCGGCTTGGTCGGCACGGCGCAGGCCGCGGCCGAGCGCGTAGATCATCAACTTCTCAGCTAATCCGGTGGCGAACGCGTTGCGGTCTTCGCGCAGCAACGCGCGCAGTCCCGCCAGGCCATTCACGCTCTTGCCGCCCGGCAACGCGCCGGCAGAGTCAATCGGGAACTTTCCTTCGTGCGAGCGGAACGCGCCCACCGCATCGTAGTTTTCGAGTGAAAATCCCAGCGGATCCAAACGGTCATGACAGCATGCGCACACGGGCTTGGTACGATGGCGCTCCAGTTGCGCGCGTAGCGATGTGGCCGCGCCGAGGTTCTGATCGTCGAGCGCGGGCACGTCCGGCGGCGGAGGCGGGGGCGGGGCATTGAGAATGTTTTCGAGGATCCACTTGCCGCGGAGCACGGGCGACGTGCGCGTGGCGTAGGACGAAGCCGTAAGGATCGAAGCGTGCGACAGCAGCCCGCCGCGATGATGCTCAGTGTCCTTCCACTCGACGCGGCGGAAGTGCGTGCCCGTGACGCCGGCGATTCCGTAGTGGCGCGCGAGGCGCTCGTTCAAGACGGTGTAGGGCGCGTCGATCAGATCGAGAACGCTGCGGTCTTCACGGATGAGGTTCGCAGAGAACAGCTCCGTCTCGCGGCCCATCGACCAGCGCAGATAGTCGTCGAAATCCGGGAACCGGTCGCGATCCGGTTGCACCGATTCCAGACGCCGGGTCTCAAGCCACTGGCCCGCGAAGTTCTCCACTAGAGCGCTGGAGCGCGCGTCGGCGAGCATGTGTTTCACGAGTGAATTGGGGTCCGCGGCGCGCCGGAGCTCGTCGTCGGGCATCGTGCTCCACAAGAAATACGACATGCGCGACGCGAGCCCGTGCTTGGTCGGCGGCTCCACGCGGAAAAGAAAATCGGGTGAGACGAGCAGCGCCTGCACGGCCAAGGCGATGCCTTCTTCAAAGGTGGCGCCGCGTTCGGCGAGTGCTGTGAGGCGAGCCAGGTCTTTCACCGTCGCGGGCCGCCGCAGCGCGCGTTCGGCCAGCGTCCGCAGGATCTGCTCGCGGCACGCGGACGTTTGTTCCCTGCACACGAAGACCCGAGCGAGGCTTTCGGGCGTGGGGCCACGCCGCGCATTGTGCGGCCCGCTGATCTCCACTTCCATCACCGCCAGCCCCTCAAACCGCGGATTGCGGAACTGCTCGCGCGCGCGGATCAATCCCAAGCGCCGCGCTTCGATCTTGTGCGGCGGCGTGCCGGGCGGCGGCGGTTTGAACGTCTTGTCCGGATCTTCCACCGGCGGCTCCGGGCGCTTCGACGGGTTCGGCCCGCGGAAGCGCGGCGGCAACCCTTCGAACATCCGCGGGAAGGCCGCGGCGATGTCATGCGTGCCGGCGGTGAGGCGCGTGCGCATTTCCCATAAATCGGGACGGCGCTCAAAGCCTGACATCATAACTTCCTCCACCGGGAAGCGCTGCACGGGCTTTCCGTCCACATAGAAGACCAACTCGCCTGGCTCCGAACCAGCCGGGCGATTACCCGAGCCGGTGATGCGGAACACGTAGTCACCCTCCACCGGGAAGTGATGCGTGCGGTGATATGCGCCGGGTTGCGAAAGGCCCGTCGCGTCGCAATCCTGCATCGTGAAGAACGCGGGCACTTCGATCTTCACCGGGTTGGTGATTTCCATGCGCCGCGGAATCGGCACTTCGTAGCGCTGCGTGGCGGGCTTCATCGAGAGTCCAAACACGGCGGCGCGCGCTATGCGCTCGGCCGCGGCGAGTTGGCGCTCCAGCAGGAGCGGCGAGACGGTAAGCGCATCGGCGATGTTATCGAAGCCGAAGGCCGAATCGTCCGCCGGAAAGTGTGCCGCAGGGGCAAAGTCCACACCCAGCAGATCGCGCACGGTGGTGTTGTATTCGGTGCGATTGAGGCGGCGGGCTTTCAAAGCGGGCGGTGCAAGGCGGTCGAGTTCGGCGGCGATGCGTTTCGTGAATGCCGCGAGTTCGGAGGCGGGCGGCCGCGGCGCGCCTTGTGGCGGCATCTCGCCCGATTCCACGCGGCGCAGCAGGCGTGCCCACGTGTCCTGCTCGTCCGCGATCACCGGCTTCACGCCGTCGACGCGTAGGCCGCCCCCAAGCGTTGCGCCCGTGTGGCAAGCGCGGCAGTAGCGGTCCAGCAGCGGCTCGGCCGGCAGCCCAGCAGTGGCCGCAAGGAGCAGGCAAACCAGGGCCCGCAAGAGGCCCCTTTCATCCTACAGCATCTCGCGCGCTCGATGGGATACTGAAAGGCGTGTTCGACGACCTTCGCAAGGTGATCCGCTCCATCCCACGCGGCAAGGTGGCCACTTATGGCCAGGTAGCGGAGGCTGCGGACTACCCAGGCGCGGCGCGCCAAGTGGTGTGGGCGTTACGTGACAGCGCGGCGCACGGCCTGCCGTGGCATCGTGTGCTGGCGGCGGGCGGGCATATCCGGTTGCCAGGCGAAGCGGGGATGGAGCAGCGCATGCGGCTCGCGTCGGAAGGCGTGGTGTTCACGGGGCGGCGCGTGGATCTCAGCGTGTGCCAGGCAAAACTTCGCAAGCGCGCGGCGAAGAGGAAGCAGGCATGATGCTGGCGCTGCTGTTGGCCGCCGCGAGTGCGACGGATGTGGTGGTGGTGGGCGCGACGCCGGCGGTGATCGCCGCGGCGGTGAGTGCGGCGCGGATGGGGCAGCGTGTGGTGCTGGTGGAGGAAACCGCGCGTATTGGCGGGTTGCTCACGGGCGGACTTTCCTACACTGACTTCCGGTCTCTCGAATCCGTGCAGGGGTTCTTCCGCGAATACATGCGCGAGGTGGAGCGCTACTACGCCGCGCGCTATGGCTTGGACTCGCCACAAGTGCGCGATTCGTTCTTCGGCGCGCTGGCGGAGCCCAAAGTGTCGCTCGAAATTCTGGCAGGTATGGTGGCGCGCGAGAAGAACTTGCGGCTGTTGCGGCGGCACCGCCTGGTAGCGGTGCGCGGACGGATCGCCGCGGTGACGCTGGAGAATCTCGACACAGCCGGCCGGCGCGAGGAGATCGCCGCGCGGTTCTTCATCGATGCCACGTACGAGGGCGACCTGGCGGCGATGGCGGGCGCGGAGGTGCGCACTGGGCGCGAGTCCACGCGTGAGTATGGAGAACGCCTCGCGGGGCACATCTATTTCAAGGATGGCCGCATTCTGCCCGGCTCCACCGGCGAGGGTGATGCGAAGATCCAGAAGGCGAACTACCGCGTGACCATGACGCGCGACCCGGCCTTACGTGTGGACATTGCGCGGCCGGCTGGGTACGACCGCGGGCGCTATGCGCCGGTCGTCGAGTGGCACCGCAGCGGCCGGCTGCAGCGCGCTTTCACCGCAGGGCACGACGGCATCTTTCGCATTCAGAGACTGCCCAACGGCAAGGCCGATATCAACGACATCAATTCCTCGCCGGTGGGCTTCGGGCTCCCTGGCGAAAATCTCGATTGGCCCGTGGCGGCTCCTGCGCGCCGCGACGAGATTCGCCGCCAGCATCGAGACCATGCGCTCGGCTTGTTGTGGTTCATGCAGAACGACGAGCAACTGCCGGAGTCCGTGCGGCGCGAGGCGCGCGAGTGGGGCCTGTGCCGCGATGAATTTATCGAGACCGGCCACTTTCCCACGGTGTTGTGTGTGCGCGAGGCGCGCCGCATCGTAGGCGAGTACACCTTCACGGAGCAAGACACGCAACCGATTCGCGGCGGCACTCGCGCAAGATGGCAGCGCGACGCGGTGGCGGTCGGCGACTACACGTTGAACAGCCATGGTGTGGACAAACCTGGCCCGCCGTATCCAGATGTACGCGAGGGCTACTTTGTCTTTGACGCCGCGCCGTTTCAGATTCCCTACAGCGTGATGGTGCCACGCGGGATCAAGAACCTGCTAGTGCCCGTGGCCGTCTCGGCAACGCATTTAGGCTTCAGCGCGATTCGTTTGGAACCTACATGGACTGCGCTGGGGCAAGCCGCAGGTTTGGCCGCGCATCTGGCGTTGAAAGCAGGGAAGCTGGACGTGGCGCGCCTGCAGGATCTGCTGCATGAGCGCGGCGCCATCACTGCTTACTTCACAGACATCGAGCCGGGCAGCGCGGAGTTCGTGCGTGCGCAGCGTTGCGGGACTCGCACGGACTTCTACCAACGGATCAGCCGTAGTGAACCGCCCGTTCCTATTGCTCCGGTACGCCTCCGCTTTGGCCTGCAGTATTCCTTCCCGCCCGGCGGACACGCTGCCGCCGGGCGCTTCTGCGAAGAATAGGGGTGTGCTATGCCGTGACGAGCCGCAGCAACTGATGCGAGTTCACCTTGCGGTGAGTGGATGGCATGATCGCGGCCGCTGACGAAGTGCGTGCCACGCGCAGCTTGACGATCTTGGCCGTGCGCACGCCGGCCACTTCCGCTGCAATCGGATAGTCGCCGTCGCCGAGCGATACGGGCACCGTCACGTTGAATTGATACAGGGGCGGGCTGATCAGTCCGGCGTAGGTGACCGCCGCCTCCTGTCCGTCGATACGGATCTTCACGGCGTTCACCGTGGCAGCCGGCGGGGCCGCGGCAGTAGGACCAAAGCCCGTGCCGAATAACAGCACTGTTTCACCGGGCCGGGCTGAAACCGTGGGCACGCCATCAATGAGACCGGCTGGACCGACATACGCGCCATCGGTGCGCACCGCGGCTACGTTCTGGTCCGGGAACTGGAAAAACGCCGGATCGAACTGCTTGAACTGTACGGTCACCGGATCTGATGTGAGGTTGTTCGAGGTCACCGTCACTTGCGCCGTTGTGGTGGCCGCGGTGGTTTCCGGCGCCAGCACATTGATCTGCGTCGGGCTGATGTAGTAGACCGCCGATGGCTGATTGTTGATGCGCACGCTCACGCCGTCGAGCGACTCAGGCAACTTGCCGCCGGCAATCTCAGACTCGCGCCATGTGCGCGTGGTTGGCGTCAGGCCAGCACCATACAGGGTGATCCACGAGCCGGACGCCGCACCCGCACGTAGTGAAGCGCCGTTGGTCACGCCGGCCATCGATACCAGCGTGGGCCGCGCCGGCGTAGCGGTCTCAGCCGGAGTGAAGTTCATCACCACATCCCAATTCACGGCGCGAGTGTTCGCCGAAGAACCACTGATGGCTGTCCACGGGCGAATCACCCAAGCGCGTTGCGCCGCGTTCGTGATGCCGTTCAACACGCCATCATTGCCGGTTTCGCCTTCGATATAGAGCTGCGAAGTGAGTGACTGTCCGCCGGGCAGTGTCACCTTTACATGCACGTGGCGCACACGGCCCGGAAAGATGCTCGGCTTGATGGTGCGGAACAGATAGCGCCCATCGGAGCCGGTCTCAAACTTACCGTAGCCCTGGAAGTTCGCATCGCGCGCGCCAGTGAGCGCTCCGCGGGAGTGAATATAGTTGCCCGCGTTGTCCGCTTGCCAGATCTCCATGACGGCGTTGCGTAGCGGTGAACCCGAGGCGCTGAGGATGCGTCCGCTGAGCCAGGAAATCGTGCCCACGGAGGGCGTGATGTTGTCGTTGATGCGCAGTAGATCGTTGTCTTGATCGAGCGGCAGGTTGTCCGGGTATTACGGCCCTTCGGTCTCAGCAGGCGTGAGCGTGAGCGCTTGAGCAACGGCGCCGCGTTGCGTATAGAAGAGTCCGCCCGCGGTCATCGCAGTCAGAAAGTGGCGTCTGGCAATCGCTGAGTTCATATGCACATGGTGACCTGTGCCGGCGCGTTTGGGAATAGGTACGGCCTCATCCTTTACGTTCTAACCGAGTCTTTGCGTGGGCTTGATGTACCATTGTGCGTGGGCCGCGTCAGCAGGCACAAGAGGTGCAAAACCACCTCTATGAGAAGAATCGTTGTCACCGCCGAAACCGACCAGGACGGGGCGGAGTTGGACAATTTACTGAACGGGCTGGGTCTCCGCACCGACCCGGCGGATGAGCTGGGACTTTGGCGCACCGGACCGTTCACGTCCGACCGCTGGTCCAACACGCTCATCGTGGGTGGACGCCGCGTGCCTCTTACGCCGAAAGAAGCTGCGCTGTTTTGCTACCTCAGCGAACGCGCAGGGGAAGTGGTGTCGCGTGAAGAACTGCTGGGCGAGTTGTGGGGCGCGCCGGAGATGGAGACGCGCACGGTTAACACGCACATGGCGGCATTGCGGAGAAAGGTGGAGGGAACGCCGCGCCGCCGGCGGCATCTACTCACCATTTGCGGCCGCGGCTATCAGTTTCAGGCGTAGCCAGCGTCAAGAACTCTTTGCCAACCTGTTGCCCGCGGGGCGCGTTCCACCAACAGGAGGTCTGAACTCACAGACATGAACACCATCAAGAAGACCATTGCATCGGCCTTGTTGGCCGCTTTCGCCCTCGCCGCGCCGGCGTCGGCGCAACGCCCGCCCCACGAAGGCGCGGGCGCCACGATGTCGTCATCCCGGTTGGACTTTCTCGCTGGCTATCTGGGCCTCACCGACTCGCAGAAGTCTCAGGCAAAGTCCATCTTCGACGCGGCGTCGACCGCATCCACCACCGCGCAGGGGCAGTTGGCCGCGGCGCGCGATGCGCTCACCGCTGCTGTGAAGACCAACGCGGCGGACACGCAGCTCGATCGTCTGGCGGCTGCCGTGGGCACGGTGCACGGCCAGATCGAAGCGATTCGCGCCAAAGCCAACGCGAAGTTCTACGCGCTGTTCACCGCCGAGCAGAAGACCAAGTTCGACGCGCTCGGCAATCGCGGCCAGGGCGGCATACGAGGCGGTGACTAGAGCCCACGCACGAACGCCGGTGGGCGCACTATCATGGACTCTAGATGATGCGCGCCGCTCTCGTTTTCGCCTTCGTTCTCCTTTGGACGGCATGCACGGGCCGGCAGGCTGCGACCGATGGTCGTGGCGTGCCGGCCATGCGTGTTCCCGCTGGCTTCGTCGTGACTGAGGCGTCTACGCCCGGACTCGTGAACTATCCGATGCTCGGCACCATTGCGCCTGACGGCGCGATGTACATGTGCGAATCCTCGGGCCGCACCATGAAGACGCCGGAGATGACCGCGAATCCAGACTACGTCGTTACGCGACTCACCGATACCAACGGCGACGGCGTTTGGGACAAGAGCACAGTTTTCGCCGACAAACTGACGCTTCCCGCCGGCGCGGCGTGGCAGGCGGGCAGCCTCTACGTGGCTGCGCCTCCGGTGTTGTGGAAGTTCATCGACACCAATCATGACGGCGTGGCCGATGTGCGCGACGAAGTGGTGCGCGGCTGGAATCTCTCGGCCAACGCCGCGAGTCTGCACGGGCCCATCATGGGTCCCGACGGCTGGCTCTATCTCACTGACGGCCGTCACGGCTTCGATATCAAGACGCGCGACGGCAAACACTACCAGGGCAAAGCGTCGCGCATCTGGCGCGTGCGGCCCGATGGCACCGGTCTTGAAACCTTCGCCGGCGGCGGCTTCGACAATCCCGTGGAGGTGGTGTTTACGCCAGGCGGCGACATGTTCGGCACGATGACGTACTTCCAGGATCCCGCCGACGGGCAGCGCGACGCGATTCTGCATTTCGTGGAGGGCGGCGTGTATCCGAAGCCCTATGCGGTGACCGCGGAGTTTCCTCGCACCGGCGAACTGATGCCTGTGATGACCAAGTTTGCGCGCATTGCGCCAGCGGGGCTGTTGCGCTATCGCGGAGCGGCGTTGGGCGCCGGCTTCGACGGGAATCTCTTCACGGCGCAATTCAACTCCCATCGCGTACAACGCCACAAGGTCTCGCGCGTGGGCGCGACTTATCAAACCGAGGACGAAGACTTCCTCATGTCGTCCGACCCCGACTTCCATCCCACCGACGCGATTCAGGATCGCGACGGGAGCCTGGTGTTGGTGGACACCGGCGCGTGGTTCATTCACGGCTGTCCTCTATCGCGGGTGGCCAAGCCCGACATCAAAGGTCGCCTCTACCGCATACGCCGCAAAGGCGGCCAGCCTGACCCGCAGCCCGCCGCCGGCGACGCGCGGATGGAAGAGTGGGTGGAGAAAAAAGATGTAGCGGCGCTGGCCAAACTCGCGACGCCTGCTGCGATCTTCGGCCTCTATCGTATCGGTACGCCCGAAGCGCACGCGGCGATTCTCGCTGGGCTCGCCAGCGCGGATTGGGAGGTGCGCCAGGCCGCCGCGCGTTCGGCCGGCATGGCGAGGCTCAACGCCGCCATTCCGAAGCTGATGGAGATGGTGAAGAAAGAAGATCCCGGCGTCCGCCGTCAAGCCGCGGCGGCGTTGGGGCAGTTGGATGCCAAGCAAGCCGTGTCTGTGTTGATCGAAGCAGCAGCAGATGCCGAGGACCGCTTCGTCGAGCACTCGCTGATCTATTCTCTGATTCAACTCGGCGTGCCCGCGCCGTTGCATCGGCAACTGTCGCACGAGAGTCCGCGTGTGCGGCAGGCGGCGCTCATCGCGCTCGATCAGATGGAACGTAGTCCGTTGCGCGAACAGCAGGCGCTGGCGCTGCTGGCCGATCCGGATGCATCGTTGCGGCGCGCGGCGCTGTGGGTGGTTTCGCGTCACAAGCCGTGGGCGGCAGGCGCCACCAAGTCATTGGAAGCTGCGTACCGCTCGCCGCGGTTTGCTCCGGAAGAGTCCACTCCGCTCGGTGAAGCCATCGCCGCGTTCTGCGGGGAAGAGGCGATGCGGCAATCGATTGGCCGCGCGCTGGGCGATGTATCGCTGGATGCTTCCCGCCAGTTGTTTCTGCTGGACTCGGCCGAGCGCTGCTCGTCGAAGGAGTTTCCCGCCACTTGGCAAACGGGCCTGGCGAAGCTTCTGGCGCACAGCGATGCGCGCGTTCGTCTCCAAGCGATTCAGTTGGTTCGCGCCCGTGGTTTGGCCGCTTTTGACGCGGACCTGGCGAAGCTCGCCGCCGAATCGTCTGAACGCGATGAACTCCGCGTGGCTGCGCTCAGTGCTCTCGGCAGCCGGCGTGCGCAACTCGATGGGCCGTCGTTTGCCTATCTGGTCTCGCGCCTCGCGCCCGCCATCCCCGCCGATGTGAAACTGGCCGCCGCGCAAGTTCTCTCCCGCGCGCATTACTCGCCCGCTCAACTGCAAGAGATCGCCGCCAAGCACCTGAAGGCCGCTGACCCTATCGTGCTCCCCAGCCTCGTCGAAGCGTTCCGCTCGGGCGGCGATGTGCAAGTGGGCAACGCCCTGGCGCGCGCGCTGGCTGAGGTGGAATCGTCGCTCGGCGCGGTGGGTAGCCAGCGCGTGAAGGACATCCTGGCCAAGTACCCAGACTCGGTGCGCGCCGCGGCGCAGACGCTGATTGCGCGGATGGAAGCGGGTCGCCAGGCGCGCCTGGAAAAACTGAAGAAGCTTGAAACGGCAACGGCCAACACCAGCGGCGACGTGGGCCGTGGGCGCGAGATCTATTTCGGCGCCAAGGCCGGTTGCTCAAGCTGCCACACGATCGGACTTGAGGGTGGTCAAGTAGGCCCTGACCTCACCTCCATCGGCGCCATCCGCTCGGCTCACGATCTGCTCGAGGCGATCGTGCTTCCCGGTGAAAGCTTCGTGCCTGGCCACGAAGTCTACCGGGTGGAAACCGCCCAGGAAAGCTATTCCGGCGTACTCGGCAAGTCGACGCCCGATGCGGTGCGCCTGATCACCGGCCCTGGTGACGAAGTGCGGATCCCCCGCAAAGACATTCTGAAGATGGGCCACGCGCCTGTATCGCTGATGCCCGAAGGATTCGACGAGATCCTGACTGTGAAGGAGCTGACCGACCTGATGGCGTATCTGCGGGCGCAAACCGCGCGTCCGGCCGCTTCCGCGCCTGGACTCTAGGGTGCCTTGCTATATTAGAGGGAAACGGCCACCTTCCCCATGCAATCCCGTGAATTGTCGATCCGGCTGCTCGATGGCGGCATACGGCGTGTGCCGCTGCAGGGCCAGCGGGTCTCGCTTGGCCGCTCTTCTGAAAACGACTTGGCCTACCCGGATGACTCGGTGCTTTCGCGGCGCCATATGGTGTTTGATTTCGACGGCTTGGATTGGTGGGTGGAGGATCTCAATAGCACCAACGGCACCTCCGTGAATGAACTGCGCCTGCAGGGCCGGCAGCGCCTGCAATTGGGCGATACGGTCACGGCCGGTCGCATCACTCTGGTTTATGGAATGCCATCGGGGCCCGATCCTGGCGTAGTGTTCGTGTCTGAAACGGAGCGGCCGATACGCCCCGGGCAGGGATTTCAACTCGACTCTCCGGGTACGGGCGCGCAAACGATCGAGGCAGTCCAGAAGAGTCCGGCCATCACCGGCTCTTCGCGCGTGCAGGCCCTGCTCGACGCGGGCCGCCTGATCTCCAGCGACCGCCCGCTGGACGATCTGTTTCGCGTGATTCTCGATCTGGTCTTGGGTGCGGTGGGCGGCAGCCGCGGCGTCATCATGGTCGATGAAGCGGGTCAACTTGTGCCAAAAGCGATGCGCGGCACCGGCTTTCGTATCAGTCAAGCCGTGCGTGACCGGGTGATAAAGGACAAAGAATCGGTGTTGGTGCTTGACGCGAGCCGACATGAAGTTTTGAGTTCTTCCACCACCATCCAGCGGCAGCGTGTGAGGAGTCTGATGGCCGTGCCGCTGCAGACGCAGGATCGTGTGATGGGGCTGATCTACGTCGACTCGCAAGACGAAGTGCATTTTTTCCTGCACGAGGACCTGACGCTCATGACGCTGATGGCCAACATGGCGGCCATCCGCATTGAGCAGGCCCAGCAGCAGCAACCGCGCTCCTGATGGGGCCGCTTGCGCGATAATACTCAGTCCGGCTTTCATCCAAGTATCAGGAGTTATTGTTGAATGGCTAAGATCAAGGTCAAGAACCCGATCGTGGAGATGGACGGCGATGAGATGACACGGATAATCTGGCAGTGGATTCGTGAGCGTCTCATTCTGCCTTATCTCGATGTCGATTTGAAGTACTTCGATCTGTCGGTACAAAAGCGCGACGAAACGAACGACCAGATCACGATCGACTCGGCTAATGCCACGCGCGAATACGGCGTGGCCGTGAAGTGCGCGACGATTACGCCCGACGAGGCGCGCGTGAAGGAGTTCGGCCTGAAGCAGATGTGGCGGAGCCCCAACGGCACCATCCGCAACATTCTCGACGGCACGATCTTTCGCGAGCCCATCGTCTGCACGAATGTGCCGCGCATTGTGCCGCACTGGAACAAGCCGGTGGTGGTGGCCCGCCATGGCTTCGGAGACCAGTATCGCGCGCAGGATTTCCACTTTCCCAGTGCCGGCACGCTGAAGATCAGTTTCACTCCGGCCGACGGCGGCGCACCGATTGAGCGTGAGATCATTCAGGCCAGAAGCCCGGGCATCGCCATGGGCATGTTCAATCTCGACAGCTCGATCGCGGGCTTTGCGCGCGCCTGCTTCAACTACGCGCTGGGCCGCAACTACCCCGTGTACCTGTCGTCGAAGAACACGATCTTGAAGGCCTACGACGGCCGCTTCAAGAACCTGTTCCAGGGAATATACGATGCCGAGTTCAAGACGAAGTTTGAGGCCGCCGGCCTGAGCTACGAGCACCGGTTGATTGACGACATGGTGGCGTCGAACCTGAAGTGGAACGGCGGCTACCTGTGGGCCTGCAAGAACTACGATGGCGACGTGCAGTCTGACACCGTGGCGCAGGGCTACGGTTCACTGGGACTGATGACCAGCGTGTTGATGTCACCCGACGGCAAGACGATCGAAGCGGAAGCGGCGCACGGCACCGTCACGCGGCACTACCGCATGCACCAGCAGGGCAAGCCCACGTCTACCAACCCAATCGCTTCGATCTACGCCTGGACGCGCGGACTCTACTATCGCGGGCAGATGGATGGCACGCCCGAAGTGGTGCAATTTGCGAACACGCTCGAAAAGGTGTGCGTCGATGTCGTTGAATCCGGCCGTATGACGAAGGACTTGGCGACGCTGATTCGCGCCGATCATCCGTTTCTAACCACCGAAGATTTCATGGCCGCGATCGATGCGGCGTTGAAGGCGCGCCTGTCGTAGGAAATTCGCCCCGCGCCAGGCGGCGTACAAAATCCACGTCGCCATCCAGAAAGGTGTAGCGCGGAAATTCAGCGGCGAACTCCCAGCGGATGTCGTGAAAGACGATGTTGCAGGGCTCGCCGCTGAATTGCGTGACGCGGAAAAAAATCAACTGGATGGGCGCCTTGCCGGGGTACTGAAATTCGTAGCGAGTTACCTCGCCGCCGATCTCGGCCTCGATCTCCAACTCCTCGCGCAGTTCCCGCCGTAGCGCCTCGCGCGGCGATTCGTGCGGTTCGATCTTGCCGCCCGGAAACTCCCACTTCAACTGGTGCGAGCCGCCCATGGCGCGTTGTCCGATGAGGATTCTGCCGTCGCGCTCGATGAGTGCCGCCACCACGGTGAGCTGGCGGCGGTCGAGATTCGGGATTGGAGCCGGCGACTCAGGCGAGACCATTAATGCAACTCCAAAGCGCGAAATCGCTCGATCTCACTGAGCGGTGCGTTTTCCAGGCGATCCCAGCGCTGACGCCACCAGGCATAAGGGATGGTGAACAATTGAACGCGCGGCGAAAATTTCGAGGAGTCTTGAATGAAGCAGCTATGGGTGCACCAGCACTGGTCTGCTTGCACCGCGCTGACCTCCTGGCGCATCGCCGGAGAAGCGAGCGCCGCGCGGGTGTCGTAGCCGTAGTCAGCGAGGTCGCCGGCGATGCCGCGCAGTTCGTAGGCGCGGAACTTGCCGTTGTGGTCCACCACCAGCGCCGTCTCGCCCGCCGTACAGCGCATCGGCCAGGTGCGCGGCGCGGTGAAGTTCTGCTCGTGCAGATCGAAGTGCAGCCTCAAGTTGCCGAGATAGTAGACCTGCGCAAGGTGGCGAATGCCGGCGGGCAGATGCGCAAACAAACGGTCCGCGTGCTTGCGGTGCAGCGACATCAGTTGGCGGTGCAACGCCGCCAGATCGGTCTCTGACATTTGCTTGAGTGACGGGTCCGGCGCTTGGCCGCGCACGGCTTCAAAGTAATGCCCGTCCGCTTCGGCATTCTCCAGCATGTGTAGACCCAGCCGCAGAATCTCACTGTAGTTCTCGCGCGTGATCACCGAGGCGACGTTCAGCCGCACCTTGCGGTCACCGCGGTAACGGCGGCTTGCCTCGGCGAGCGTCGACAGCGTGACGGCGAAATTGTTGGGTACCCCGCGGATGGCATCGTGCGCGTTGGCCAACCCGTCGAGTGAGAAGTTGACGTCAAGCGCCGTCTCCGGCGCGCCGGCGCGGATCTCATCCACCGCGGCAAACAGTTTGGCGGATACCAATCCGTTGGTGGGCAGATTGACGTTGCGTACGCCGTTGCGGCGCGCAAACATCGTAACGATCTCGCCCAACTCCGGCCGCAGCGTGGGCTCGCCGCCAGACAGCCACAACTTGCGAAACGGCGGCGCGGTTTCCGCAATCCGGCGGATCTGGTCCAGCGTGAGATCGTCGCGCGAGTTCAGCTTGTCGAAATAGAAACAGGTGCGGCAGCGCGAATTGCACCGCGAGGTGACGAACAGAAACAGCGATTGGAATTGGCGGGGGCGTACGCGATCTCGCACCGCCTCGGCGATCTGGACTAGGCGGTGAGACATACGATAATTGAAACATACGCGATGCACTCAGAGAAACTCCTGGAACACTTTCAAAACCCGCGCCGCGTGGGCGAGCTGCCCCCGCCGGCCGCAACGGTGGAAGTGATGAACCCAGCCTGTGGAGATATCATGCGGCTTTCGGTGCGGTGGGAAAACGGGCGCGCGATCGATGCTGCCTACAAAACCCGTGGGTGCACGGCGTCGATCGCTACGGGCAGCGCCGCCGTGGAATGGATCATCGGCCGTACGCGCGAGCAAGTGCTCGCGGCGCGTGCGGCCGATCTGGAAGAAGCGGTGGGCGGTTTGATTCCAGAATCCAAACACGCCGCCGTGTTGTGTGTGGACGCGTTGCGCGCCGCAGCGCGCTTGGCCGGCTAGCTCGCCCGCAGGCGGCGCACCGCGATCAGCGCGAGGCCCGCGGCGAACAGCGCGTAGGTTTCTGGCTCCGGCACATCCGGCGCCGTCATCACCGTCAACTCATCCAGCAGCACCGGGCGCATCGGGGCCACTCTGCGTACCCTCTGCACCGTTGCTGGCAGCAGCGGCTTCGCTGCGGCTAGCCGTGTCGCCGCCGTTACCCGTTGTACTGCTCGCACCCGCCCCGCGAAACACAGGGTAAGGGCTCGATGTGTCGAGCGGACCATTGCCTAGCCCGGCGAACCCAGCGCCTTCGCCTTGACCGCCGCTCACGTTCAGGTCCACGATGGCGCCATCCAGTGTGGGCAGGCCGGAAAGCATGGAACTGCTGTGGTTGCCCACTCCGCTGCCACCTTCGTAGTTGCCGGCACGATTGCCCATACCAAGTTCCCTGTCAGGCTCTGGTGCAAAATCCTAGTCGGGCCAAATTCGGTCGCTGCCGATGTCTCGATCGAACCCGATGCCGATCACGCTGCCAACGCGGCTCGCCAGATCTCCGGCATCGTCGCCCCTGCCCCGCCTAGTTTGCTAAATTTGAATTGCCCTTTCTT
>VFZP01000090.1 GCA_016871115.1 Acidobacteriota bacterium | reverse complement strand
GCGCCGGACCTGTATGGCTATTTGTTCGTCGCCGATGGCGTGTCGTTGATCGATCCGGTGAATCCCGTAATGAAGCCCAACCTGCTGGGAACTACCAGCGCGGTGATGGTACTCAGCGGAGACGGCAGTTTGCCGTGGGAACCGGCGAATGTGCCGAAAGGCACCTTGCATCGCCACACCTATCGATCAGCCGCCGTGGGCGATGAGCGCGACTAATATGTCTACACACCGCCCGGCTACGATGCGCGGGCGAAGACTGTGTATCCGGTGCTCTACCTGCTGCACGGCTTCAGCGACAATGCTCGCGGCTGGACGGACGTGGGCCGCGCCCACACGATTCTCGACAACCTGATCGCGCAGGGCAAAGCGAAGCCGATGCTCGTGGTGATGCCGCTCGGCTACGGCGTGCCGTCCATTGTGACGCGCGGGCCGCGCGACCCGAACGCGCGGGTAAAGAACATGGAGAAGTTTCGCGATGCGCTGCTGGGCGAAGTGATCCCGGCCGTGAAGCGCGACTATCGCGCCGCGAAGGATCTTGCGCGGCGGGCGCTGGCCGGGCTTTCGATGGGCGGCGCCGAGACTTTGTTCACCGCGCTCAATCACCCGGAACGCTTTGGGTATGTGGGCGCGTCCAGTTCCGGCGGCCTGGGTGACGACCACGCCGCGACGTTCTCGAAGCTCGACGCCAAGGCGGTGGACTTTCGCGTGCTTTGGATTGCGTGTGGCACCGAGGACCGCTGGATTAACGCCAACCGCAAGTTCAAGGAGTGGCTCAAGAGCAGGAACATTCCGTTCACGCAACTTGAATCGCCGGGCGCGCATACGTGGCTGGTGTGGCGGCGGAACCTGGCTGAGTTTGCGGGGATGATCTTCAACGGGAAGAAGCCGTCGCAGTCAGCAGCACTTTCAACACGCCGCTGGTGGCCGCGTGCGCAAAGGCTTCGGCCGCGCGGTGCAGCGGAAAACGCGCGGCGATCATGTCGTCCACGCGTGGCGTGCCTCGCGCAAGTAAACGCAGCGCCGGCTCCATACGGCCGCAACGTGAGCCGACCAGCGTGATCTCGTCCACAATCACGGGCGCGGTGTTGAGCGGCACCGCGCCGTGCACGGTGGACTTCATGATGACCGTGCCGCGCGGGCGTGTCATGGAGACGGCGGACTGCAGGCCTACGGCCGAACCCGTCGCGTCCACCACATAGTCAAACGCGCGCGAGGGCAGATGCTTGGGGCGGCACTCGGTGACTACGCCCGCGGCCTCGGCAATGCGCAGCTTGTCACGATGCCGGCCGAACTGGATCACGCGTGCGCCATGCGCCTGCAGCACCTGCGCGATGAGCAGCCCGAGTTTGCCATCGCCCAACACCGCCACTTCCCTGCCCTTCGGGATCTTCACCTGGTCGAGAATCTCGCACGCCGCAGCCACAGGCTCGGCAAACACCGCCTGCTCAATCGACACACCGCGCGGCACCACGTGCAGGTTGCGATCCGGCAGCGTGAGGTACTCGGCGAACGCGCCGGGATGCTTGACGATTCCCAACACCGTGCGCTTGGGGCAATGCCGCCCGAGCCCGCGCGCGCACCACTCGCAGTCCGCCCGAGCGCACGCGAGGTTGATCTCGCCCACCACGATGCGGCCGCGCAGTGATGCTGTATCTGACTCCTCCAATTCGCCGACAAACTCATGTCCGGGCCGCCCGCAGAAGCCATAGTAGCCGCGCTGCAGTTCGAGATCGGTATTACAGACGCCAGCTGCGAGCAGCCGGATGAGCGCGAAGCCTTCGGGCCGGCGCGGCCGCGCGCCGCGCCGGCGCACGCTCACCGTACCGTTTTCCAAATGAACGGAAACCATGAACCGCTCAGTCTACAATGAGAAGCCGTGGTCTCCAAACTTCTCCGCCGCATTCACCTGTACTTGGCGTTGTTCCTTACGCCGTGGGTGCTTGTCTACACGCTGTCCACTTTTGCGATGAATCACCGTGAGTGGTTCCGCGGCAAGCCGCCCGCATCACCGAAGTGGGAAAAGGTGAGCGAACAGGTGTGGGAAGGCCAGTTCCCCGAGGGCGCGGACCGCGCGGCGAAGGCGCGGATGATTCTCACCACGCAGGGCCTTGACGGTGCGCATCAGGCAAACGAACGCGACGGCAAGCTGGTGATCCAGCGCAACGCCGCCATCACGCCGTTGCGATTGACGTACACAGCGGAGTCGCGCCAGTTGCTGGTGGAAAAGCAGGTGGTGGAAGCGGCCGCGTTTTTGGAGCGCATGCACCGGCGGCGCGGATTCCAGCATCCCTATGCGCTCGAAGATACGTGGGCATTTTCGGTGGACTTCTTCATCGCCGCCATTCTGTTCTGGACGCTGTCCGGATTCTGGTTGTGGTGGGAGTTGAAGGTGGCGCGGCGGCTGGGCGCACTCGCGCTCATCGGCGGCTTCGGGATCTTCGCGTTTTTCCTCAAGGTGCTATAACATGACGTTCCATCACCTCAATCGCCGCACGCACCTGTACCTGGCGCTGTTTCTTTCGCCGTGGTTTTGGATGTACGGAGTGAGTTCGATTCCGTTCAGCCACAATCAGTATTTCGAAGAGCTCGACAAGGCCAAGGGCATTCCGCCGTGGACCAAGCGCGCCGAGATTCCGTTCGAGCAACCGGTGCCCGATGGCCCTGAATTGCGCCCGTTCGCGGATCAGGTGGTGAAACTAGTGGGACTCAGCGGCTCCTATGGCGCATATCGGCAGAGCCCCAAGCAGGTGAACGTCTACGTGTACACGTTCTGGAAGTCGACGCAAGTGAAGTATTTCCTCGAAGAGAAGAAGCTGGTGATGGAAGACCGCCGCTTCCGTTGGGATCACTTTTTCACCGGCATGCACGCCAAGGGCGGCTTTGACCAAGGCGGCTGGCATAACGTGTGGGGCGTGATGGTGGACCTCGTTTGCCTGGGTCTGCTGCTGTGGGTGGTGACGGGGCTGATCATGTGGTGCAGCCTGCCCGTGGTGCGCGGGTGGGGCTGGGTGGCGCTGGTGAGCGGGGTGGTGAGTTTTGGGGTGTTCTTGTGGAGGCTGTAGAACTCACCGCGAAAGCGTTCCCTGATTTTGTACGAGACCATCGCTGCGCCGTGGTGCATTGCTGGGCGGTCTGGAATAACTACGACGTCACTATGCGTCAACGCCTGCGTGAACTGCCCGAGGAAATCAGGTTACGGATTCCGTTCGGCGAAATGGATGTGGATGTGGCGGAACACTCACCGCTTCTTCTCGCCCACAATGTGATCAACCTCCCGGCTCTGATTTTGTATCGGGATGGGGTCCATGCACAGACAGCTATCGGCCTTCGTACACCTGAACAACTCGCGATTATGATGAAGGACCTTATCCGCGACGATACCGAGGAATTGCGAGGAGGGGTCCCTGCGTAGCCTCCGGCGCAGCATGGGAGAGGCCGCCGATGCGCGTGTATGTCGAATCGCCTGCCGCCAACCACCCCATTTCGCCGCGTTGATGGCGTTGGAGCCGCAACCCAAACGCCCCTGGCCACGTTTAACCAGTATGAAGTTCTCGCTGCCTCTCCTCTGCACCGCTGCCCTCGGCGCTTCTGCGCTCCACGCCCAGGATTACTTCCCGCTCCATCCCGAGAATCAATGGATTTACCGCACCGCGTTCGCCCGCGCCCACTCCTACACCACCGTCGACATTCTCCGCCACGAAGCTGTCGGCGGACAGACCTATTCCGTCGTCCGCAACTTTCCCACGAATGGCCAGCAGGCGCTGCTGCGGCAAACCGACACGGGTAGCCTGATCCGCTACAACCCCCAGACACGCGCCGAAGAAGTGTGGGCCGAGTTCAACACGGAGGTCGGCGGCACGTATCGCACGGCGCTCGACGAGTGCAGCCAAACGGCCCGGATCGAATCGCGCGAAGCGAAGGCGACCGTACCCGCCGCCGAGTTCAGCAATGCGTTGCAGATCCGGTACCAGGCAGCGAACTGTGCCGACGCGGGCCTCGAAAGCGAAATCTACGCGCCCTATATCGGGCTGGTGGAACGCACCTCCATCACCATCGCCGGACCGCACAAGGCGCAACTCGTCTACGCGCGCGTGGGCGGCGTCACGGTGCTGTCCGCGCCCGAAGTCGCCTTGACGGTGGGCATCGACAAGTCCACCTACGCTTCGGCCGAGCCCCTGGAGTTGCGCCTTACGCTACGCAACTCCTCGCCTGCGCCACTGGTGCTGGACATCACCTCCAGCCAGCGCTACGACGCCGTGATTCGCGATGCGGCGGGCAAGGATGTCTACCAATTGTCAGCCGCGCGGGCTTTCCTCGCGGTGCTCGGGCGCGAAGAAATCGCACAATCCGAGCGCAACTACCTCGAGTCGATTCCCCTCGCCAACCACAGCGGCCAGGCGCTTCCTGCCGGCCGCTACACCATCGAAGCCTGGATCACCACCGGCCCCGGCGGCGCAGGATTCACGCCTCCACGGTATTCCGGTGTCGTGAGCTTTGTAATACGATAGCCACCATGCTGGCCACATCCGCCCAGCCGCCGAAGCAATTCAAGGACGCGCAACGCGCGCAGGTGAGCATGCTCTCGTCGCTCGAAAAGCGCACGCTCATCTGGCTGGCGCACTGCATGCCCGCGTGGGTGAACTCAGACCATCTCACCGCGCTCGGCTTACTCTCGCTCATCGCCGCGGGCATCTGCTACTAGTACTCGGCGACGAATCAGATCGGCCTGGTGCTGGTCATCGGCTTCTTGATCATGAATTGGTTCGGCGACTCGCTTGACGGCACGCTCGCGCGCGTCCGTAACCGGCAGCGCCCGCGATACGGCTTCTACGTAGACCATGTCGTGGACATGTTCGGCACCTTCTTCCTTCTCGGCGGCCTCGGGCTGTCCGGCTTCATGTCGCACTCGGTGGCGGCGGGGCTGATCCTCGTCTACTTCATGCTGTCGATCGAGGTCTACCTCACCACGTACACCATCGGCACGTTCCACCTCTCGTTCTGGAAGTTCAGCCCTACGGAACTGCGTATTCTGCTCTGCATCGGAAACCTCGTGCTGCTGGCCGGGCAGGTGCGCGGCAAGATCGGTGATCGCGAATTTCTGCTGTTCGACATCGGCGGCATCGCCGGCATCATCGGCATGACCGCGATGCTGCTGTGGGCCGTCTATCGCCACACCGTGCACCTCTACAACGAAGAGCGTTTGCCGCCGCAGTGAGCGTTGGGCTGCGCTGGCTCAAGTTCAATGCCGTGGGCGGCGTGGGCATCGCTGTGCAACTCGCAGCGTTGTGGCTGTTCAAGTCCGGCTTCGGCTGGAGTCTCGAACCTGCCACAGCGGCAGCGGTCGAAGTGGCCGTACTGCACAACTTCTTCTGGCACGAACGCTGGACGTGGAACGAGCGCAGCGGCGGCTGGCGCGCGCGCCTCGGCCGGCTCGTGCGCTTCAACTTCACCACCGGATTTCTATCGATCGTTTCTAATGTCCTCTTCACGCGTTTCCTGGTGGACCGCTTTTCGGTACCATATGGATCGGCGAATCTGGCGGCCATTGCCCTCAGGTCGATTCTGAATTTTCTGGCCGCCGAATACCTCGTCTTCCGCAAGTGAACGCATCTGACGCACTGGCCTTTGTGGACGCCGGCCACCGCTTTGCCGGTGGCTACGAAGCATTGGCCGGCATCTCATTCGCCATCGAAGCCGGGCGTTTTGTGTCGGTGGTGGGTCCCAGCGGTTGCGGCAAGTCCACGCTGCTGAACATGGCCGCCGGGCTCCTCCGCCCACCGCCGGTCGCATCGATTCTTTCGGCGCGCCGCTGGCGGGCATCAACGCGCGTGCGGGTTATCTGTTTCAACAAGACGCGCTGTTGCCGTGGAAGACCGTGATGGAGAATGTGCTGCTGGGCCCTGCCTTTCGCGGCCGCGACGTGCGCGGCGAAGCCCGTGAGTGGATCACGCGCGTGGGTCTCGCGGGCTTTGAAAACCACTACCCCGCGCAACTCAGCGGCGGCATGCGCAAACGCGTGGCCCTGGCCCAGACGTGGATTGCCGGGCGGGACATTGTACTGATGGACGAGTCGTTCAGCGCGCTCGACGTGCACACACGCGTGCGTATGGAGGGCGACGTGCTTTCGCTGTGGAGCGGCTCCGGCAAGACGGTGCTGTTCGTCACGCATGACCTCGAAGAAGCCATCGCGCTGGGCGACGAAGTGGTGGTGCTGTCAGCGGGGCCTGCTTCGCGCATCGTCGCTCGGTTCCCGGTGGACCTCGCGCGGCCCCGCCCGCTGCTGGACATCCGCACCGAGCCGCGCTTTCAAGAACTCTACGCGCAGGTCTGGAGTGCGCTGCGCACCGAAGTGATCAAGAGCCATGAACAGCAGCCAAACTGATTCGCGCTGGATGCCCGTCTGGCAAGTGCTGCTCGGCGCGGCGCTGCTCACGCTTTGGGAAGTAGGCTCGCGCGCCGGCTGGCTCGACAAGTTCTACTTCAGCCGTCCCTCCGACATCGCCGCGCGCGTGACCGAGTGGATTGCGTCGGGCTCGGTGTGGCCGCACCTCGGCACCACGGTGCTCGAAGCCGCGCTGTCGTTCCTGATCGGCGGGGCACTCGGTGTGGCCACCGGCTTTCTGCTCGCGCGGCGGTCCTGGCTGGGCGCGCTGCTCGATCCCTACATCCGCATCGGCAACGCTCTGCCCCGCGTGGTGCTGGCGCCGATTTTCCTGCTGTGGTTCGGGCTTGGCATCTGGTCGAAAGTCGCGCTCGGCGTGACGGTGGTGTTCTTCATCGTCTTCTTCAACACGTTTCAAGGCGTGCGCGAGGTGGACCCGGTGCTGATCGCCAACGCCCGCATGCTGGGCGCGCGCGAGCGCGATCTGGTGAAACACGTGCTGCTGCCGAGCGCGCTCGCCTGGATCTTTTCCAGCCTGCATGTTTCCGTGGGGTTTGCCATCATCGCCGTGGTGGTGGGCGAGTATCTGGGCTCGGCGCGGGGAATCGGCTACGTGATTGCGCAGGCAGAAGGGGTGTTCGACATCACGGGCGTGTTTGCCGGGATGACGGTGCTATCGGCGGTTGTGTTGGTGGTTGGCGCCGCCGTGAACGCAGCCGAGCGGCGCCTATTGCGATGGAAGGTACGGGGCTGAGTTATTCAGCCTTTTTGAAGGTGATCTCGCGCTCGTTGTCGCGCATCTGGAACTTCATTTTGAGCTCGCCGCCTTCGACGTTGCCCTTGTAGTTCATCTTCATCTCGTTGCCGTTGAAGCTGCGCACGATGGAGAAAGCCACGTCGTCGCCTTTCACGCTGCCGTCGGAAATCGGGGTGTCGCCTCGGCGGCCCGACATCGCGCCGGTGAACTTCTCGCCGTCCTGCTTGAGCGTCAGGTTCACGTCACGCGATCCGTTGGGGGTTTCCATCTTGCCCACCCACTTGCCGGTAACGTCTGCGGCCATCGCGGCGGCCGAGAGAATCGCCGCCAAACCAGCCATCCGCACGAATGAATAAACGTTCATTCACTCTCCTCTATTTGGCCCCTTGGCCACGGAGAGGGAGACAGCAACGCCGGTGAAGCGGTTACTACTCGGAGTGGACTACTTAGATCTCGTATTCCGGGGATTTGGGCCGGCCGTACGGGATGTAGTTCCACAGGCGCTCGTGGGCGAAGTAGAGGATGATTTTGACAACCGAGTCCGCCGCACCCGCACCTAGCGAAGCCTTCACGCTCCCGGTGAAAAAGAACACGAGACCGGCTGTGGAAAGCGACCCCAACACACGGTAGCTGAACGCTTTGGCTAGACTCCGCGCGTGCGAATCCATGACGAAGCAAGCATAGCATATCAATTCCGATCAAACAACTAGAGATTACCTACCTTGCCGTTCGCCTTGGTATACTTGGTTTTGGCACACAAGGTCACCATCCTCCCCGCCGGCATCACGATCGAATACGATCCGGCGACCATGCCCTATTCCGAGCATGGCCTGCAGGGGTCGCTTCTCGACATTTGCCTGAACCACAACGTTCATCTTGAACATGCTTGTGGCGGAAGCTGTGCATGTACCACCTGCCATGTGGTGGTAAGAGAAGGCGACCGGCATCTGAGCGAGGCCAGCGACGACGAGATGGACCGGGTGGATCAGGCCGCGGGCGTAACGCTGCACTCGCGCCTGGGCTGCCAGGCCGTTGTGAACGGCGACGTGGTGGTGGAGATTCCAAACTGGAACCGCAACTACGTGAGCGAGGGCGGCGGTTCGATGAACCTAGGAGACGCCATCCCGCCGCCCAAGAAATAAACCTGCAAACGTGCCTATGATAGGACTTTGAGGAAGACAATCACCTCCCTCGCATTTCTGGCGATGAGCGCCGCGCTGATGACGCTCTACGGCCAAAGCAATGGTAAATCGCTTCGCGCGAATCTCACCACGTATCAGGAAGTGCCGGCGGTTGCGACCACGGCAACGGGCAGCTTTAACGCCAAGATTAACGATGCGGGCACGGCGGTTGAATTTGAGTTGGCCTATAAGGGCGTACAGGGCGGCAACGCCACGATGGCCCACATTCACTTGGGCACGCGGCGCACCAATGGCGGAGTGGTTGCGTTCTTCTGCGGCGGAAGGGGGCAAGACGGCTTGCCCCGCCACGGCGGGTACGGTAAAGGCCACCATCACGGGCGCAAACATTCAGGCGCTGGCCGCGCAGGGCGTGGCCGCCGGGGACATCGCCAAGGTGATTCGCGCGATGCAGGCCGGGGCAACGTATGTGAACGTGCATTCCACGGCGTTTGCCGGCGGCGAGTTGCGCGGGCAGATCAACGATCCCGAACGCGGCAACGGGAACGGTGAAGACGGCAACTCCGGCGACAACAAGGGCAAAGGCAAGGGTAAGGGCAAAGAATAGCGGCAACAACGGCTGGCGCTTCAGCGAGCCCACGACGCCGCCTCAGGCAGTGGCGACGAGTACGGGCAAAAGTTCCCAAGCCCCGCGCTACAGTAGTCAGTCATGAACCTGCTGCGCGGGCGTGGTCCGGTAGCGGTCCTGACTGTCTGCCTGCTCGGGCTCGCCTGGTGGCGCATTCCCTCGGCTTCCGCCGCAGGGCAAGCCGCAGTTCCGCACTCCCGAGCGGGGCAAGAAGATCTCACGTTCTGGGTGAATCACCACGGGCTCGGCGAAATCGACGTTGACGGCCCGGTGGGATTCGGCGACATGGCTCGGCTGCTGATGCGGCGCCGCGCGAATGCCCAGGCCATCCGTGCTCTGCGCGACCGCTTTGTCTTTCGCTCCACTGACCCCGCGACGCTTGTGCCGATCGCCGCAGCGAGCGCGCCGGAGCGTCTGGTCATCGCGCAGGGCCGCGTATTCAATCTGGTGGACCCGGCGAACGGCCGCGTGCACCGGATTCTCGAACGCGACCCGGGCGTGATGCAGCGCGAAGTGGCTGGGCGCACGTAAACGCTCGACGTGCGGCCGCTGGTGCGGCTGCGCGTGCATTTGGCCGAGCCGGCGCGCATCTATCTCACCGCCGCCGACGGGCTTGGCTATGCGCCCGAGGGCGCCATCGCGCGCTATGCGCCGCTGCCCGCGGAGCCATTCTCCCACGCACGCGAGTCGTTTGAAATCGATCTGCCGGCCGGCGAGACGACCATTGAGGCAACGCGCGGGAGTGAATACGGCTGGACCTCGCAAAGCATCGATCTTCGTCGGCCCACCACCGTCAAACTCTCGCCGCGCCGCTGGATAAACATGGCCGCGCGCGGTTGGTTCTCCGGCGACGCACATATTCACGCCAACTACAAGGCCGATCACCATCGGGTAGTCACGCCGCAGGACGCACTCAACTTCACACTGGCCGAAGATCTGCACATCCCCAACTTGATGGTGGCGAACTCCGGCGGTGCATTTGTGCATGACCGCGAGCACTTCACCGGCGGCCTGCACGCGCTGAGCCGCGCGCCGTACCTGCTGTGGTGGAGCGAAGAGGTGCGCAACGCCGGGCTCTACGGCCACATGTGTTTCTTCGGACTGAAGACGCTGGTAGAGCCGGTCTTCACGGGCTTTCGCGATCCGCCGTTCCCTGACGACTACCCGGCCAACTGCACTCAGGCGCGCGCGGAGCGTGTGCAGGGCGGCGCGGTGACGTATGCTCATCCGGGTTACACCACCGCGTTTGAGCGCTTCTGGGCGCGCGAGTTGCCGGTGGATGTGGCGCTCGGCGAAGTGGACGCGCTCGATGTGATGTCGAACAACCCGGAAGAGATCGGGATGGCCAACTGGTACCGGCTGTTGAATACGGGCCTGCGCCTTGGAATCTCGGCTGGCACGGATAGCTTCACCAACTTGGCCGATCACTACGTGCCGGGCGGGCATCGCGTGTATGCGCACACGCGGCAGCAGCGCCTGAAATACAGCGAGTGGATCACGGCTTACAAGGCGGGGCGGACGTTTGCGACCAACGGCCCGATGGTGCGGCTGGCGGTGAACGGCCGCGAGCCGGGCGAGGAGATCGTGTTACCGGCCGGCCGCCACAAGCTACGCGTGAAGGTGGACGTCGAATATGCGCCGGGCGAAGCGGCGGGGAACAAAGTGGAATTGATCGTCAACGGCGACGCCCGCGCGGTGACGCCGGAGATCGAAGTGGACCGCGGCGCGTGCGTCGCCGCACGGGTGACTGGGCCATGGCGCCGCTCGGCATTGAACGATACGTCGGTGTTTGCGAATACGAGCCCGGTTTATGTGCAGGTGGGCGGCGAGTTCGCCCGGTCCGCCGCCGATGCGCAGTTCTGGATGGAATGGATCGACGAGTTGTCGGCGCGGACGGCCCAACGCGGCCGCTTTTCCACGGTGGCGCGGAAAGATGAAGTGCTGGCGCTTTTCGCTCGCGCCCGCGCGGTGTTTGCCGCGAAGAGGTAATGGACCAATGACTACCTTGCGACGCCGCGATTGGATGGCCGGAGCGCTGCTTGGCTCTTCGGCGGCGGCCCAGTCTGCGCCTACGGTGTTTCAGATGGCGTGTATGACGCTGCCCTAAAGCCCGTTCCCGTTTGTCCGCGCGTTGAGCGGCATTCGGTCAGCAGGCTACCGGCACGTGGCGCTCGGCACCACCCATCCGGACGCGGCCACGGGCAAACCCAAGCCGGTGATCGATTGGCGTGAGCCGGCCTCGCGCGCCGCCGAAGTAGCGCGCCAGTGCCGCGACGCGGGCCTCGAACCGGTGATGATGTTCGCGATGGTGAACGTCGAAGCGAAGGACGGCCCCGAGGCGCATGCCCGGCGCATCGAGCAGGCCGCCGCCGCGGGCATCCCCTACGTGCTGACGTTTGGCAAGACCGAGCGTGGATTTTATGAAAACGCGATCAAGACGCTGAAGCAGGCCGGCCCCCTGGCGCGGCAGGCCAAGGTGCAGGTGTTGATCAAGCAGCATGGCGGTAACACCGCAACGGGAGTGGATTGCTCACGCATCATTGCCGAAGTGGCCGACGAGGTCGTGAAGATGTGCTATGACGCGGGCAACGTGCTGGACTACGAAAGCCACGACCCTATCAAGGACATTGCCCAGTGCGGGCGCGACATCCGGGCGTTCTGCATTAAGGACCATCGCGACACACCGAAGGATTAGGACTGCGGCCCCGGCTATGGCGAGATTGACCACTACAAGCTGTTTGCCCCGGTAATGCGCACCGGGCTGACGATGCCGCTGGCGTTTGAGAATATCTTCCAGCCGCTGGTTCCCCGCCCTCGGACGCCGGAAGGCGTCGACGCGCTGGCGTTGCGTGCTCGCGAGTATGTCGAAGCTGTGCTGGACGGATTGCGCGCGGCGGGCGAGACGCGCGGCTAATCCGCGGGATTGACGAAGCGTTCAATCTCGAAACCGCGGCGAAAGCCGCGCTCGACGATAAATCCGTTGCACCGGTGCAGCCCGTTCATCTTCAGCCGTAACGGCTTGTCCACCGAGAAATCGAGGCTCAACACGTCACCGGGTTCCAGCCGCAGCAGATCTTGCGTGGAGATCGTGGGGCCGTCAAGCCGCACATCCATGCCGATAGTGGAGTTGCGGATCAAATGCATATTGCGGTTCACTTCGGCCTCGGTAATCTCAGCTTTGCGCACAGACCATTGCTGATCGAACTTCTGGCGCAGCATTTTGATGATGATCGACGGGATGCCGATGTTCATCAGGCCCACGGCCTCGCCGATCCGGACTTCCATGCTGATGGCCACCACGGCTTCGTTCGGCGCGAGAATCTGCAGCATCTGCGGATCGGTTTCGGTGGTTTGTCTTTCAAAATCGAACAGGGTCACTGACCGCCAAGCCTCGCGCATATCATGCAGCACGATGCGGTAGAGCCCTTCGAGGATGCTCTCCTCAATTTCGGTAATCTCGCGCTCCATCTTGACGTTGCTTGAAATGCCCGACCGGCCCAGCAGAATTTCGATGACCGGAAAAACAAACCCTGGGTTCATCTCCAGCACCGCGCTGCCGTCAAAGGGACGCATAGCCAGCGCCGTGATGACCGTGGGCGACGGCAGGCATTGGGAAAACTCCATGAACGAGAGCTGTTCAACCGATACGAGATTGACGATGGCGTACACGCGCAGGTAGGCCGATAGCGACGAAGCCAGACTGCGCGCGAAGTTTTCGTGCAGCATGTGGATGGCGCGCAACTGGTCTTTGGCGATCCGGTCCGGCCGGCGAAAATCGTAGGACTGCGCCTTCTTGGCGGGATCTTCCTCCGGCTGCGTGTCGCGCGAGTTCCGGAATACTTTGTCGATTTCCTCTTGGGAGAGAACGCGATCCAGAGCCATTGTGGATTGAATCGGCGTGAGCGGGTGACGGCAATATAGGCCTTCCGCTACACTGGAAGGATAGGGTGCGACGCTACTACATTCAAAACTTCGGCTGCCGGGCCACGCAGGCCGACGGCGCGGCGATTAGTTCACAGTTGTCGCACGTTGGTCATACAGAGGCCGCCGAGCGCGCTGACGCCGACCTCGTCATATTTAATACCTGCACCGTGACGGCTGCCGCCGACGATGATGTGCGTCAAACCGTGCGGCGCGTCCATCGCGAAAACCCTGCCGCCGAGATCCTGGTGACGGGCTGCTACGCGCAGCGTTCGCCTGAAGAGTTGCGTACGCTTCCCGGCGTCCGGTGGGTGGTGGGCAACTCGCACAAGACGCAGATTCCGGATTTGTTGACGCCGCTCGCCACCGAGGAATTTCACGGCGAAGTACTGGTGGGCGACATCACCCAACAGCGCGGCTTTCTCTCGGCGCCGGTGGAAGATGCCTCCGGCGAACGCACGCGGCCGAACCTGAAGATCCAGGACGGCTGCAACAACCAATGCTCGTTCTGCATCATCCCGTCCGTCCGCGGGGTGAGCCGCAGCGCAGACGCCGGCGATGTGCTGCGGCAAGTGGCCTCGCTCGCCGGGCGGTACCGCGAAGTGGTGTTGAGCGGCATCAACCTCGGGCGCTGGGGCCGCGAGCGCGGAGGTCCCGGCTTGCGTCTGGCAGACCTGGTGCACCGGCTGCTGGAGGAAACGGCCGTGGAGCGGCTCCGGCTCAGTTCCGTGGAGCCGATGGATTTTTCAGACGATGTGCTGGAACTGATGGCATCCAGCCGCGGGCGCATTGCCGCGCACGTTCATGCGCCGCTGCAATCCGGTTGCGATGCCACGCTGAAGCGCATGAAGCGCCGCTACCGCTCGCGGCACTACGCCCAGCGCATGGAGCGCGCCGCTTCGCTCTTGCCGGACGCGGGTTTCGGCGCGGACGTGATGGTGGGCTTCCCCGGCGAGACTGACGCGGAGTTTGAAGAGAGCCGCCGCTTCATCGCAGCCATGCCGTTCACTTATCTGCACGTGTTCACCTATTCGGAGCGCCCGGGTACGCCGGCGGCCGGATATGAAGGCGCCGTGCCCGTACCGGTGCGCAAGGAACGGAACCGGATTCTGCGCGAACTGGCCGCGGAGAAGAACCTGGCTTTCCGGCGGCGTTTTGCGGGGCGCACATTGAGCGTGGTTACGCTGGAGGCCGGACGCGCGTTGTCGTCGAATTATTTGCAAATCGAACTGACGCAAGCGGGCATTAAGCCGAACTGCCTGATGGATGTCGAGGTCGGCGGCGTGACGGCGGCGGGGTTGCGGCAGCGCGAGGCGTTTCCGGTACTCGTATGAAATGGGCCATCGAGCCGGTGAGTGCCGGCGATGAGCAATCGGTGGCAGCCGTCTACGAGCTGTGGACCGCATACTGGACGGCACTCGGGCTCCCTTTCGGCTTTCAAGGCTTCGGCGAGGAACTGCGCTCGCTGCCCGGCAAGTATCAATCGCCGGCGGGATGTCTGCTGCTGTCGCGCCGCGCGGAGGATCGCCAGCCGGCGGCCACCGCGGCTTTCCGCCCGCTCGGCGCGCCAGCAGCGTGCGAGGCGAAACGGCTACACGTTCACCCGAGTTTTCGCCGCCTCGGCCTCGCGCCGGCGATGCTGACGCGGCTCATTGCGGAAGCGCGCGCGTGCGGCTACGAGTGGATGTACGGCGACACGCTGCCTTCCATGCAGCCAGCCCTGCGCCTCTATCGGGAATTGGGCTTCTCCGAAGTGGGTCCGTAATCGGAAGATCCTACGCCCGGGGCCCTTTATCTGCGGCTCAAGCTATGACGCGGGCACATGCCCACCCGATGCTATTCTGACGTGTGCATGACTGAGTATGCGATTGGCGTAGACATCGGCGGCACGAACCTCCGCGCCGCGGCGGTAACGCGCGAGGGCGAGATGATCGACAAGATCTCGGGCACCACCAACGTGGCGGCCGGGCGCGACCGCGTGATTCTGGACCTCGTCTCCAACATCCGCGAACTGCTTGACCGCGTGGGCGCGGAAGGCTTCACCGGCGTCGGCATCGGTATCCCGGGATTTATCCTGCTTGAGAAGGGTATGATTGTCGGTTCGCATAACATGCCGGGCTTTGATAACTACCCCGTGCGCGACGACATCTCACAGCGCCTAAGCAGCCAGGTGGTGCTGGAAAACGACGCCAACGCCGCGGCGCTGGGCGAAAGCTGGATCGGCGCGGGCAAGGGTGTGAGCGATCTTGTGCTGCTGACGCTCGGCACGGGCATCGGTGGCGGGATCATTTCACGCGGCAAGGTGATGCACGGGTTTGTGGGCATGGCCGGCGAACTCGGCCACATCACGATCATGCCGTACGGCAATCCATGCGGCTGCGGCAACCGGGGGTGCCTCGAGAAACACGCCTCCGCCACGGCAATCGAGAGCATGGCGAACCTGATGGCGCTCGGCGAAAACGTCTCGGCCCGGCAGGTTTACGAGTTGGCGATGAAGGGCGAAGAACGCGCCAAGCGGATCTTCGAGAGCATGGGCCGGGCGCTGGGCCTGGGCCTGGCAACGCTGATCAACATCTTCAACTTCCCGCTGTATCTGCTCAGCGGCGGCGTACTGCCGGCCTGGGACTTCTTCGCGCCGGGGATGTTCGACGAGGTCAACGCGCGGTCATTCACTTACAAGAACACCAACACGCGCATTGAGAAAGCCACGCTCGGCAACGAAGCGGGGCTTTATGGCGCGGCTTATCTGCCGTTTCAGGCAAAGCAGGATAAGTAACCAATGTACTGGTTAGGCATCGATATCGGCACCGGCGGCAGCCGCGCACTGCTGGTGGATCGACAGGGCGTCGTGCGCGCAGCGTTCACCGCAGGGCATGACGACATGACGATGGAGCGCCCGCTGTGGGCCGAGCAACGCCCGGAGAACTGGTGGGACGCGGCGCAGTTGGCGATTCGCGGCGTGCTGGCGCAGGCGGGCGTCAAGGGCGATCAGATCCTCGGCATCGGACTGTCGGGGCAGATGCACGGGCTCACGCTGCTCGACAGCGCAGGCGCGGTGGTGCGCCCGGCGCTCATCTGGTGCGACCAGCGGAGCCAGGATCAGGTGGACTGGATCAACGCCAACGTGGGCGCGCAGAACCTGCTGGCGTGGACCGCGAATCCGGTGCTGACCGGCTTTACGCTGCCGAAATTGCTGTGGGTGCGCGATCATGAGCCGGCGAACTTTGCCCGCATCCGCCACTTACTACTGCCGAAAGACTATATCCGCTTCCAACTCACCGGCGAATTTGCCACCGAGGTGAGCGATGCGTCGGGCACGTCGCTGTTTGATGTAGTGGGCCGGCAATGGTCTTGGCCGCTGGTGGAAAAGTTGGGGCTCGACAAGGGGATCTTGCCCAAAGTCTGCGAGTCGCAGGAAGTGACCGGCGCAGTATCGGCCGCCGCGGCGGCGACGGGTTTGAAAGCCGGCACGCCCGTAGTGGGTGGCGCCGGCGACCAGGCAGCGAGCGCGGTGGGCAACGGGATTGTCGAAACCGGCATTGCCTCTTGCACGCTGGGGACATCGGGCGTGGTGTTTGCCCATCAGGATTCACCGGCTTACGATCCGCAGGGCCGCGTTCACACGTTCTGCCACGCGGTGCCTGGCAAGTGGCACGTAATGGGTGTGACGCAGGGCGCGGGGCTGAGTCTGCAGTGGTTCCGGAATCAACTGACGCCGGGTTTGAGCTACGACGAACTTACCGCGGAAGCAGCGCGTTCGCCGATCGGCGCGCAAGGCCTCGTCTGGCTGCCGTACTTAATGGGCGAGCGCACGCCGCACCTTGACGCGATGGCGCGCGCGGCCTGGGTGGGCTTGACGGCCAAGCACACGCGCGCGGACATGATCCGCGCCGTGATCGAAGGCGTGAGTTACTCGCAGATGGATTGCCTCCGGATCATCGATGAACTGGGTGCGGGTATCCGCAGCGTGCGGCTGTCGGGAGGCGGCGCAAAAAGCGAGTTCTGGCGCACGATGCTGGCCAATATCTTCGCGCGCCCCGTGGTGACGCTCGGCACCCAGGAAGGCTCAGCCTTCGGCGCGGCCCTACTGGCGATGACCGGCACGGGCGCGTTTGCCTCGGTAGCGGAGGCTTGCCGCGCCACGGTCAAGATCGTGGATGAGCGCCGGCCCGATCCGTTACCGGAAACAGCGACGGCTTACGGGAAGACTTACGCCGCGTACAGGGCATTGTATCCGCGCTTGAAGCCGATTTACTCTGCTCTGTCAGAGTGATACGCTGTCGGGATGGCGCGGCTACTCACGGCGTCGGTCTTACTAGCGGCAACGGCCTTTCAATCGGCTTCCAAAGAGCCCGAAGATCCGGCATGGTTGCCCGTCAAGGTTGGTAACCTTTGGGGCTACGCCGGCGATGCCGGCAATATGTGGATCCCGGCGCGATTCACCTTCGCACGCCCCTTTCCCGACGGACGAGCACTCGTGGGAGTGAAGCTTGGCTGGGGCGTTCACTTTATCGCCTCGTCCGAGGAATCTGTGGGCGTTTGGGCTAACTCGTGCTACTGAGGAAACGGCGTAGTTTACGACAGGTGGCATCGAAGGATCGTTGATCCTGTTCGTCCATGCCGCCGTTGATGAGCGGCCCGCCTTCGTGGTCGTCGATGGCTTGCCAGAGAACTTGGCGCACCGGCAGC
>VFZP01000089.1 GCA_016871115.1 Acidobacteriota bacterium | reverse complement strand
TGTGCTTTGCCTCCGGTCTCGCCGTCGTGCAAGCAGTGCTGCAGGGCCTCGAACCCGGCGACCATGTTCTGCTGGCCGACGATCTGTATTACGACATGCGCAAGACCATCGCCGACGTGTTCGGCCAATGGCCCCTCGAATTCAGCTATGCCGATATGACGGACCTAGACGCCGTGCGCGCGGCGGTGCGTCCCTCAACGCGCCTGCTGTGGACCGAGTCGCCCTCGAACCCACTGATGAAAGTGGTGGACCTCGCCGCGCTCGCTGAGATCGCACGTGCCGCCGAGGCTATCAGTATTTGCGACAGCACGTTCGCGCCGCCCGTCATCGAGCGCCCGCTTGAGCAAGGCATCGACATGGTGATGCACTCCACCACCAAATACATCGGCGGCCATAGCGATGTGATGGGCGGCTCGCTCGCCACACGCTATGACAACTACCTGTTCGAACGTGTGCGCAAGTCGCAAGGCTACGGCGGCGCGGTGCCTTCGCCGTTCGATTGCTGGCTGCTGCTGCGCAGTATTGAAACGCTGGTGGTGCGCGTGCGGGCGGCGCAGGAGTCGGCCGGGCGCATTGCCGCGTGGCTCACGGCGGACTCGCGCGTGGAAGCTGTGCACTACCCCGGCCTCGCTCAGCATCCGCGGCACTCAATCGCCGCGCGTCAGATGCCGGGCGGTTTCGGCGGCATGCTCTCCGTGCAGATCCGTTCTACGCGTGAACAGGCGAAAGCCGCGCCGAACCACACGAAGATTTTCATCCGCGCCACCAGCCTCGACGGCACGCATAGCTTGATCGAACATCGCCAATCCGTCGAAGGCCACGCCAGCAAAACGCCACCGAATCTGCTGCGGCTGTCGATTGGCCTTGAGCGCGCCGACGATCTCATCGCTGACCTCGACCAGGCCATCGCCAAGGCGACGGCTACTTAGCCGGACACGGCGGTGCGGGCACGCTAGCCTGCGGCATTGTTTGCGGTACAGCGGGCGAGGTAGCCATCCGCGGATCGCCCTGCCAGTTCTTCATCGCGTCCATCCCCGGCATGCGCACATAGCACGGGCCATCGTGGCCTGCGGGTAGCCACCGCTGCACGGGCCCGATATTCAGCATCCGCGGCGAAAGCCACACTGACGCCGCACCCTTCGCGCGTTCATTTTGCCGGATGCGCTCCACGGCCGTTTCCTGTGGCACTGCCTGCGCCAAGGCGAGCGAGCCAAACATCAGCGCAAAAATCGTGGCGGCTTTCATGGTTGCCCCGAGCTACCGCATCAGAGTCCCGAAGTCAGCGCCAGTGCCGTCTTCCAGCCACCCGCGCGCTGGATGCCCGGCACAAAGAACTGGTTCACAAACTCTGGGTCCGCGCCGTTGAGGAACACGGGTTTCACGTTCAGCTTCACCTGTACCTGCGCCACGGCCGCGGCAAAGCGTGTCCATACGCTGGCGTCGCTCAAACCCACCATCTCCACGTCTTTCATCCCCTGCGCATCCAGCCAGCGCAGCGCTGTCAAAATGTCCTGCACGCGAAGTTGCGAGTCCGTGCGATTGAACGTCTCAAAATGCGGCACGTTGGTCACGCGCGTGGATTTGGCCGCGCCCGTTTGAAACACATCGATCATCAGCACCGGCCGGCCCGCCTTCACGAGCGCTGCTACATCGTCGGTCGCGCGCGCCGCCGTCGCACCCTCGCTATGCACCACCAGCGCCGGCTGCCCTTTGCCCGCGATCCAGACACCCGGCACGCGATCATTCACGCCGGGCCGCGACAACACGACGGTCTCGCCGGATTTGTCCGCCGTCACCTCGCGCGGCCACGCCGCGCCCAGCGCCAGATTCAAGAGACGGCGCTTTTCCGGTAGATTCTGATTGAGCCGGTCCATCTGCTGCATCACGATGGTGCGCCATTGAATGAACAGCCCGTCATAACTCAACGCGCCCAGTGGCGCTGTGCGTCCGTGCAACGCCAGCATGTCCTGGAGCTTTTCGAGGCGAATGCCCTTCTCGGCGTACGGCTTCATATCCGTGGCGCCTAGCATGTGTTTGGCAAAGAACCGGTACATTGCCTCGCGCGAATCTTTGTTGTAGTTGTGCGTCGCATCGATCCGCACGGCTTCCACATACGGCTTGCGGTCATAAAGATCGTAGATGCCCTGAATCGCCGGGTACTCTTCTTCAAGCGTGTTCTTCGTCCAGTCGCCCGTGGCCGAAACAATCAGCATCGGCCGCGGCGCGGTCATCGCGCCGAACTCCACGTTGAACGTGCCCACGCGCAGACCGGGGGCGTTCTCACAAGGCGAGCCGCCCTGCATGATCGATGAAATCATGTTCACCGGCACCGTGTACTTCACGCGCTCATCCACCGCAGCCAGCAGAAAGGTCTGCGTGCCGCCGCCTGAGGCACCGGTGGCGCCGATGCGCTCGGGGTCCACGTCGGGCAGCGTCATCATGAAGTCCACCGCGCGGATCGAGTTCCACAACTGCAGCCCCAGCGGACCCCAATTCCACAACTGCTCCGTCTTGTTGCCGAACGCATGCGGCGTCTGCACCGTGTCGTTGTAGCCCACCATGTCGTACATAAACACCACGTGCCCCTGCCGCGCGAGATTGATGCCCCGCGTGGGGAGCGAGCCCGTGGGCGAATGCTCCAGCCGCCCGTACGTCCAGTGGCCGTGCGGCGAAACGATGGCCGGATGCTTGCCGGGCTTACCGAGCGGGCGATAGAGATTGCCGCCCAGCCAGTAGCCTTGACGCGTTTCCACCAGCACCTTTTCAATCGAGTAGCCGCCGTTTTCGATCCGCCCGAAAATTTCGCTGCGCACGGGCGGGCGCTCCGGCATCGGGTCAAGACCAGCCCAGAACAGGATCTGCTCGCGTAGCACTCTTTTGCGGGCTTCCCATTCGGCCAGCGTTTTGTACTCCGGCATCCGGAAGTGCGTGTTTGTGTTGGGCGGACTCGTCAACCGCGCGTCGGTGGCGGGCGCGGCGGCAAGGGTCAGGGCGGCGAACGTCAGAAGGGCCAGGATCGCTTTCATCGAAACCGAATATACCGCACGGCGGCTTGCCGCGAGGCCGAAGAGTTGTTCCACCGGAAAGTCAGTTGAAGGTTCGGTACCATTAGCGTTGGTGGCTCGGCTGGCGGCGGCGGCAATAGCCGCTTATCACTGAGGACTGCTCATGGCGAAAAAACGACTTCATGCTCCCACGCATCCCGGCGAGGTCCTGCGCGAAGAATTTCTAGTCCCGCCCGGTATGACGTCACACCAATTAGCGATGGCTCCGCACGTGCCCACCACCCGGATGAACGACATCGTGAACGAGCGGCGCGGGGTAACAGCCGATACGGCGCTTCGCCTTAGGCGCTACTTCGGCACTACGTCCCGGTTCTGGATGAACCTTCAGGCCTCGTGGGAGCTGGAGGTGGCCGAAGACGAGTTGGGCGAGACCGTCCGGCGTGACGTGCGCCCCCGCAGTGCTGCCTGACGATCGAAGCCAGTTGCACTTTCCCCCAACTGTGGTAGACTCTAAGTCTCGTCCCACTGTGTTCGCGCGATCCATTGCGGTCGCGTCCCGGTGGATCAGCGAAAATCAAATTTGGGAGGCGGGTGCCGGCACCTGTGCAAACAGGTTCGTCTTAGTGGCCGCCGTTTGGACCAGTCAAAGCATTCATGTCTCGCAAAGCCGGAAAAAAGTTTAGTGCCGCTGCCAAGCAGATCCAAGCCAAGCCCTACACGCTCGATGAGGCCATCCCTCTCGTGCAGAAGGTCAAGTTCGCCAAGTTCGACGAAACCGTCGAAGTGCACATGCGCCTCGGCGTTGACCCCAAGCATGCTGACCAGATGGTACGCGGCACCGTCGTCCTGCCCAACGGTTTGGGCAAGAACGTTCGCGTGCTCGCCATCGTGGGCGCTGACAAGGTGAACGAAGCCAAGGAAGCGGGGGCCGATTTTGTGGGTGGAGAGGATATGGTCACCAAGATCCAGTCCGAAAACTGGATCGACTACGAGACCGTGATCGCCACGCCCGACATGATGCGCTCCATGGCGCGTCTCGGCAAGGTGCTCGGTCCGCGCGGCCTGATGCCCAATCCCAAGACAGGCACGGTCACCACCGACATCGCCAAGGCTGTCAAGGAAGCCAAGGCCGGCAAAGTGGAATTCCGCGTCGACAAAACAGGCGTGATTCACGCGCCGGTCGGCAAGGCCAGCTTCGCTACTCCGCAGTTGCTGGAGAATGCCCACACTTTGATTAATGCGGTGGTGCGGGCCAAACCCGCGGCCACCAAAGGAAAGTACGTCAAGAGTGTCACTGTCTGCTCCACCATGGGGCCTGGCATCTCGCTCGACACCACGGCGTACAACGCCAAGCAGGCGTAGCCGGGGCTCGGGCGCCGCAATCGGGAATTGTAGACAGGTAGAGTCATGAAGAAGAAATCGGAAAAACAGGCTGACCTCGTCGCGTTGCGCGACTTGCTGGCGACCACGCCCAACGTGTTCGTGACCAGCTTTGAGAAAATGACCGTCGCGCAGGATTACCAACTGCGCAAGACGGTGCGCGCGGCGGGCGGTCTCTATAAGGTGATCAAGAACACGTTGGCGGCGAAGGCCGGCACTGGCACCCCGGCGGAGTCGGTTACGGCCACGCTGGCGGGCATGACGTCGATCGCCTATACCGCCACCGATCCGGTGGCGCTGGCCAAGGCGCTCACCAAGTATGCCAAGGACAATCCGGCTTTCACCTTTAAGGCCGGCATTGTCGAAGGCCGGGTTTTCAACAATGTCAAGGATATTGAGGCGCTGGCGTCGATGCCTTCCAAGGAAGAGATCTACGCCAAGCTCCTTTATGTGATCAACGCTCCGGCACAGCGCCTGGTGACCGCGATCAATGGTGTGGGACGCAATCTGGCTGTGGTCATCGATCAGGGCGTCAAGGAAAACAAGTTTTCCGCGTAGTTCTGACGCGGGTAGAGTTTTAAGAATTTTCAGGAGTAGAGAACATGGCGGACATCAACGCAATCGCAGATCAGATTCAGGGCTTGTCGCTGCTCGAAGCTTCGCAGCTCGTGAAGCTGCTCGAAGAAAAGCTGGGCGTTTTGGCGGCGGCTGCGGCCGTGGCCGTGGCGGCTCCGGGCGCGGCTGCCGCGGCAGCTCCGGCGGCCGAAGAGAAAACCGAATTCACCGTTGTCTTGACCTCGGCCGGCGCCAACAAGATCAACGTCATTAAGGCGGTTCGCGAAGTCACTAGCCTGGGCCTCAAAGAAGCCAAGGATCTGGTGGACAGCGCGCCCAAGCCGATCAAGGAAGGCGTCAACAAGGACGAAGCCGAGACCATCAAGAAGAAGTTCACCGAGGTCGGCGCCACCGTCGAAGTCAAGTAGTAGCCGCGAGCCTGAAAATGCGCCGCTCAATGCGGGCGGCGCAATCATCCGGCAACGGACGCCCTCGTTCCCACTGCCCCCAAAGGCACGTGGGGATATGCCGTTTGACGCCGGGAAGCTTGGTTTGTTACCCTTCATTTGTTACACTTGGATTGATTTCGGCCGGAGTCAATAGTCGGACCTTGCGTACGTGAGCAATCAGTTTCAACAGTCTGGGGGCAGTGCGTCTGTCTGCTGGACTTTTTGTGTTTTCTCTGCACCCTCGCAGGGGAACTGTCCCTCCACCGAAAAGCAGTATCAGTCCATCAGATCGGCCGGCGCCCCACTTGTCTTAAACCCAGGCGTCCCGGCCGCGACGTGCGGGTAGTAGTTCGAGTCCAGAGCGATTGCCGCTTGTTCGCTTTTCCGGCCGAAAAGCCAGCGCAGTCTGAAAACGGTGTTCTGGTTCTAATGAGAGAAGGACGAGTGATGCCGGTTGAGTTGTCAACGGAACGAGGAGCTTAAGAATGAGTTCAGCAAACGGTTCCAGCCGCGAGCGCGTGGATTTTTCCAAGATCAAGACCTCTATCCCGATCCCTAACCTGATCGAAGTGCAGAAGAACTCTTATGAGCGCTTTTTGCAGATGGACCTGCTGCCCAACGAGCGCGAAGACCTCGGGCTGCAGAGCGTGTTCAATTCTGTCTTCCCGATTACCGATTTTCGCGGCTTTTCGCAGCTCGACTTCGTGGACTATTCGATCGGCAACTGGGAGTGCAAGTGCGGTTCGCTGAAAGGCCTGCACCATCTGCGTTCCACTTGCCGCGGTTGCGGCGCGTCCATCAAGACCGATCCCTTCCACGCCGGCGAGGTTCTTTGCCACAAGTGCGGTACCTTCAACCGCAACGTCGTCACTTTCTGCAACCGTTGCGGTGACCCGGTGGGTCTGCAACTGAAGTACGACGTGCCCGAGTGCGAAGAGCGCGGCATGACCTTTGCCGCGCCCCTCAAGGTCACCATCCGCCTGACGGTTTACGACAAGGACCCCGAAACTGGGGCCAAAGCCGTACGGGATATCAAGGAGCAGGAAGTCTTCTTCGGCGAAATTCCGCTGATGACCTCCAACGGCACCTTTATCATCAATGGCACCGAGCGTGTGATTGTCAGCCAGTTGCACCGCTCGCCCGGCGCGTTCTTTGAACGCGTCGCCTCGGCGGGCTACTTCCTCGGCAAGATCATCCCGTACCGCGGATCGTGGGTGGAATTCGAGTACGACAACAAGAACCTGCTCTACGTCCGCATTGACCGCAAGCGCAAGTTCTACGGCACGGTGTTTCTCCGCGCGTTGGGCCTGAAGTCCGACACCGACATCCTGCATGCCTTCTACAACTGCACGGGAGTCAAGATCAAGAACTCCAAGCTGATGTGGAAGGTGTCCGAGTCGCTCATCGGCCTGAAGCTTTCGCACGCCATCACCAAGGGCGGCGAAACCGTGGTCGCCGTAGGCAAGAAGATCACCAGCTCGGTGTTCCGTGAACTCGCCAAGCAGAAGATCGAGCAGGTGGAGGTAGCCCCCAACGATATCGAAGGCGCCTACATCGCCACCGACGTGGTCGATCAGGAAACCGGCGAGGTTTTGTGCGAAGCCAACCATGAACTGACGCCCGCCGCCATCGGCCGTCTCATTGACTCGGGCATCACCAGCTTTGAGATCTTCTTCCCGGACCGCGACGACGCGGGCAACGTGGTTTCCGCCACCCTCCGCAAGGACAGCGTGAAGTCGCAGAGCGACGCACTGCTGGAAATCTACCGCAAGCTGCGCCCGGGCGACCCGCCGACGCTCGACACCGCCATCCAGCTTTTCCAGGGCATGTTCTTCGACCCGCGCAAGTACGACTTCTCGCGCGTGGGCCGCATGAAGTTCAACATCAAGCTCTGCGACAAGGCCGACGCCACCGCGCTCGACAAGCGTACGCTCGATCAGGATGACTTCATCCGCACGATCACTTACCTGCTGAAGCTCCGCAAGTACGCCGGCCAGCCCGATTCGCCGTTCCGCGTGGACGACATCGACCACCTCGGCAACCGCCGCGTCCGCGCCGTGGGCGAACTGCTCGAAAACCAGTTCCGCATCGGCCTCGTGCGCATGGAGCGCGCCATCAAGGAAAAAATGTCGGTCTACCAGGAAATGTCGACGGCCATGCCGCACGACTTGGTGAACGCCAAACCTGTCATGGCCGCCATCCGCGAGTTCTTTGGCTCCAGCCAGCTCTCGCAGTTCATGGATCAGACCAACCCGCTGTCGGAAATCACGCACAAGCGGCGTTTGTCGGCCCTTGGACCGGGCGGTCTTTCGCGGGAACGCGCGGGCTTCGAAGTCCGCGACGTCCACCCCACGCACTACGGCCGCATCTGCCCGATTGAGACGCCGGAAGGTCCGAACATCGGTCTCATCTCCTCGCTGTCGTGCTTTGCGCGCATCAACGAGTACGGCTTTATTGAGAGCCCGTACCGCAAGGTGCTAGGCGGCAAACTCACCGACGAAGTACGCGTGCTCAACCCGGGCGACGCCGCGTCGAAGGTAAACGACGTCATGAGCCGCGGCGAGATGGAGAAGCTCAACGCGGATCTCGGCGGCAAGAAAAAGCACGCCGTTGAGTTCGAAGCCCACTGCGAGTACCTCTCGGCGTGGGAAGAAGACAAGTACATCATCGCCCAGGCCAATGTGCAGGTGGATCAAACTGGACGGCTCGTCGCCGATCTGGTCAACGCCCGCCAGGCCGGCAACTTCGTGCTGAAGAACCGCGACGAAATCGAGTTCATGGACGTCAGCCCGAAGCAGCTTGTCTCGGTGGCCGCCTCGCTCATCCCGTTCCTTGAGAACGACGACGCCAACCGCGCTCTGATGGGTTCGAACATGCAACGCCAGGCCGTGCCGCTGCTGCGCGCTGAAGCGCCGTTTGTCGGCACGGGCATGGAAAAGGTGACGGCGCGCGACTCGGGCGCTGTGGTCATTTGCAAGCGCTCCGGCATCGTGGACTCGGTCGACTCCGAACGCATCATCGTCCGCGTGGAAGGCAACGTCCACGAAGGCCAGATGTCGCGCGAAGTGGGCGCCGACATCTACCAGATGACCAAGTTCAAGCGCTCCAATCAGAACACCTGCATCAACCAGAAGCCGATCGTTCATGTGGGCCAGCGCGTGCGTAAAGGCGACGTGCTCGCTGACGGTCCTTGTACGGAAATGGGTGAGCTCGCCCTCGGCCGCAACGTGCTGGTGGCGTTCATGCCCTGGCGCGGGTACAACTTCGAAGACGCCATTGTGGTGAGCGAGAAGCTGGTCAAAGAAGACTACTATACCTCGATCCATATTGAAGAATTCGAACTCGAAGCCCGCGACACCAAGCTGGGCGGCGAGGAAATCACGCGCGACATTCCGAATATCTCTGAGAGCTTCCTCAAGAACCTCGACGAGAGCGGCATCATCCGCATCGGCGCCTCGGTGAAGCCCGGCGATATTCTTGTCGGCAAAGTGACGCCCAAGGGCGAAACGCAGTTGACGCCTGAGGAGAAACTCCTCCGGGCGATCTTCGGCGAAAAGGCCGGCGACGTGAAAGACGCTTCGCTCTACTGCCCGCCCGGCATCGAAGGCACGGTGGTGGGTTGCAAGGTCTTCTCGCGCAAGGGCGCTGAGCTCGACGAACGCAGCAAGTGGATTCTCGAACTTCAGGTGCAGCGTCTCCATCGCAACATGGAAGACGAAAAGCGCATCCTGAACGACGAGCGCGCTAAGCGTTTGATGGCGCTGTTCGAAGGCCAGCTCCTGCTGGCCGATCTGCACGACGAAAAGACCAACAAGAAGCTCCTTTCCAAGGACACCCCGGTCACGCGCGACGTGGTCGAAAAGCTCAAGGCCCGCGACCTGAAGCGCATGCGCATCAAGGAAAAGGACGCGCGGCTCAACGAGCAGGTGGACGAGATCGAGGACATGACGTCACGGCAGATTGCCGTGCTCGAAAAAATCACCGAAGAGAAGATCGCCAAGCTCAAGAAGGGCGACGAACTTCCCCCGGGCGTGATCAAGATGGTCAAGGTCTATATCGCCATGAAGCGCAAGCTTTCCGTCGGCGACAAGATGGCCGGCCGTCACGGTAACAAGGGCGTCATCGCGCGCATCGTGCCCGAAGAGGATATGCCGTATCTGCCGGATGGAACGCCGGTGGAGATCGTGCTGAATCCGCTGGGCGTGCCTTCGCGCATGAACGTCGGACAAATTCTGGAGACCCACCTCGGTTGGGCGGCCCGCGCGCTCGGCTTGCACTTTGCAACGCCCGTGTTCGACGGCGCCGCCGAAACCGATATCAAGGCGCAGTTGACGAAGGCCAACCTGCCGACCTCGGGCAAGATCAAGCTGCATGACGGTATGACCGGCGCGGAGTTCGAGCAGCCCGTCACCGTGGGCTACATCTATATGCTCAAGCTGTCGCACTTGGTGGACGACAAGATCCACGCCCGCTCCATTGGGCCGTATTCGCTCATCACCCAGCAGCCGCTGGGCGGCAAGGCGCAGTTCGGCGGCCAGCGCTTCGGCGAAATGGAAGTGTGGGCGCTCGAAGCCTACGGTGCGGCCTACGTACTGCAGGAACTGCTCACGGCCAAGTCCGACGACGTGTTCGGACGCGCCAAGATCTACGAAGCGATCGTCAAGGGCGAAGCGGCCGCCGAACCCGGCGTGCCCGAGTCGTTCAACGTGCTGATTCGCGAGTTGCAGTCGTTGTGTCTGGACGTCGAGCTGATGAAGCGCCCGGCGGAAATTCCCGACACGGCGATGGCGGCCGACTAGTTAGTGTTTGAGAAGCCAGGAAACTAAAGGAGACGACATGTACCGGTCCTCACCGTATGATCGATCGAACCTGATCGCGGATTTCGACTCTATTCGAATCTCGCTTGCTTCTCCGGAGAAAATCCGTAGCTGGTCGCATGGCGAAGTAACCAAGCCCGAGACCATCAACTACCGGACCTTCAAGCCCGAGCGAGATGGATTGTTCTGTGCCCGCATCTTCGGCCCCGTGGCCGACTGGGAATGCTTGTGCGGCAAGTACAAGCGCATGAAGCATCGCGGCGTTATTTGCGATAAGTGCGGCGTCGAAGTCACGCTGTCGCGCGTTCGCCGCGAACGCCTCGGCCACATTGAACTCGCCAGCCCGTGTTCGCACGTGTGGTTCTTCAAGGGCCTGCCGTCGCGTATCGGCTACCTGCTCGATATCACGCTGCGCGACCTCGAGCGCGTGCTGTATTTCGAGGCCTACGTCGTGGTCGATCCGGGCGCAGTCGCCGAGTTGAGCCAGGGCGAAGTGCTCAGCGATGAGCGCAAGCGCCAGCTCGACGAAGAGTATCGCGGCAAGTACACCGCGATGATGGGCGCCGAGGGCATCAAAGAACTGCTGAAGAAGGTCGACGTCGAGTCGCTCTCGGTGGAAATCCGCGAGCGGATGAAGACCGAACAGTCTCAGCAGAAGAAGCTGAAGTTTGCCAAGCGCCTGCGCGTCACCGAGTCGTTCCGCAAGTCCGGCAACAAGCCGAACTGGATGGTTCTCGACGTGCTCCCGGTGATCCCTCCGGAACTGCGTCCCCTGGTGCCGCTCGACGGCGGCCGTTTTGCGACGTCCGATCTCAACGATCTGTATCGCCGCGTCATCAATCGCAACAACCGGCTCAAGAAGCTCATGGAGCTCCACGCGCCGGACGTGATCGTGCGCAACGAAAAGCGCATGTTGCAGGAAGCGGTCGACGCGCTGTTTGACAACGGCCGCCGCGGCCGTGTGCTGCGCGGCGCCAACAACCGCCCTCTCAAGTCGCTGTCCGATACGCTCAAGGGCAAGCAGGGCCGTTTCCGCCAGAACCTGCTCGGCAAGCGCGTCGACTACTCGGGCCGTTCGGTCATCGTGGTGGGCCCGGAGCTCAAGCTCCACCAGGCCGGCCTGCCGAAGAAGATGGCGCTTGAACTGTTCAAGCCGTTCATCTATCATCGCCTCGAACAGCGCGGCCATTGCACGACGATCAAACAAGCCAAGGAACTCGTCGAACAACAGGACGCGGTGGTTTGGGACATCCTCGAAGAAGTGATTCGCGATCACCCGATCATGCTGAATCGCGCTCCTACCCTTCACCGTCTCGGCATCCAGGCGTTTGAGCCTGTGCTGGTGGAAGGCAAGGCGCTCCGCATCCATCCGCTCGTCTGCACGGCGTTCAACGCCGACTTTGACGGCGACCAGATGGCCGTCCACATCCCGCTGTCGCCCGAAGCGCAGATTGAAGCCTCCACGCTCATGCTGGCGGCCAACAACATTCTGTCGCCCGCGCACGGCGCGCCGATCGCTGTCCCGTCGCAGGACATGGTGCTGGGGCTGTACTACCTGACCAAGTCCCGCAAGGGATCCAAGGGCGAAGGCCGCATGTTCGCCTCCACCGACGACGTGCTGATTGCGCTCGAAATGGGTGAAGTGGAAACGCTCACGCCCATCAAGCTGCGCTACACCGGCAAGGTCATCGATCTGGTGAAGGCCTTCGACAACCAAGCCATCAACCAGGCCGAGCCCATCGACTACGTCAAGCAGTACATGGACACCACCGTCGGCCGCGTCATTTTGAATGACGTGCTGCCGGAGAACATGGCGTTCATCAACGGCCTGCTGAAGAAGAAGGGGCTGTCGCAACTGGTGCAGCACTGCTACCTGCGCTTTGGTCTGCACACCACTGTCCACATGCTCGACGAGATCAAGGCGCTGGGCTTCCTGTACGCCACGCGCGCCGGCATCTCCATCGGCATCGACGACATGGTGGTGCCGTCCACCAAGAAGGCGCTCGTCACCGACGCCGAGAAATCCGTCATGGAGGTGCAGTCGCAGTACCTCGAAGGCGCCATCACGCACGGCGAACGCTACAACAAGATCATCGAAATTTGGTCGAAAGTCACCGAGCGCGTCTCCGAAGAGATGTTCAAGAAGATGGAGACGGACGACCGGACCGGCGCCTATCTCAACCCGATCTACATCATGGCTGACTCGGGCGCCCGCGGTTCGCGCCAGCAGATCCGCCAGCTCTCCGGTATGCGCGGCCTGATGGCCAAGCCGTCCGGCGAAATCATCGAAACCCCGATTACGGCCAACTTCCGCGAAGGCCTGAACGTGCTGCAGTACTTCATCTCCACGCACGGCGCGCGTAAGGGCTTGGCCGATACGGCGCTCAAAACGGCGGACTCGGGCTACCTCACCCGCCGCCTCGTCGACGTGGCGCAGGACGTCATCATCACCGAACGCGACTGCGGCACGCCGGAAGGCATCGAAGTCGAGGCCATCACCGAAGCGGGCGAAACCATTGAACGCTTGGGCGATCGCATCGTAGGCCGCGTGGTGCTCGAAGACATCATGGACTACGAAGGCAACGTGCTGGTGCCCGCCAACGGCGAAGTGACCGAAACGTTGGCCAGCCAGATTGAAAAGGCCGGTATCGAGCGGGTGAAGATTCGCTCGGTGCTGACGTGCGAGTCTCGCCGCGGCGTCTGCATCCTTTGCTACGGCCGCAACCTCGCCACGGGCCGCCTCGTCGAACGCGGCGAAGCGGTGGGCGTCATCGCCGCCCAGTCTATCGGTGAACCCGGCACGCAGCTCACCATGCGTACGTTCCACATCGGCGGCGCGGCCACGCGAGCGGCCGAGCAATCCACGCAGGACGCCAAGAGCGCCGGCTTTGCCAAGTACATCGACGTGAAGTACGTCCGCACCGCCAAGGGCGACATTGTGGCCATGAACCGCAACGGCATCTGCGCCGTGGTGGACGAGAAGGGCCGCGAAAAGGAACGCTATCAGGTGGTGTACGGCGCGCGCATTCTTGTGGAAGACGGCGCGGCCGTGGCAGCCAACCAGATCCTGCTTGAGTGGGATCCTTACACCTTCTCGATTCTCACCGAAGTGTCGGGCGTCGTGAAGTTCCAGGATATGGTGGACGGCGTCACGATGACCGAGCAGGTGGACGAAATCACCGGCTTGTCGCAGTGGGTCGTCACCGACACGCTCGATCAGAAGCAACTGCCCGCCATCAAAGTGGCGCCGGCCGGCCATCATTTCCGCAGCGAAGAAAAGCGCTACCTGATGCCGACCCACGCGCACTTGATGGTGAACGATGGCGACGAGGTCCACGCCGGCGACGTGCTGGCCAAGATCCCGCGCGCCACCACCAAGACCAAGGACATCACGGGCGGTCTGCCGCGCGTGGTCGAATTGTTCGAAGCCCGCAAGCCACGCGAAACGGCCGTGATTGCCGAAATCAACGGCACCGTGAAGTACGGCGAAATCAGCAAGGGCTATCGCAAGGTCTACATCATCGCTGAAGACGGCGAACAGCGCGAGTACCAACTGCCCCGCGGCGTTCACATCCGCGTGCAGGAAGGTGAACGCGTCACCGCCGGCGAACCGCTGATGGACGGCCCGCTCAATCCGCACGACATTCTGCGTGTCAAAGGTCAAAAGGAACTGCAGAAGTACCTGGTCAATGAAATTCAGGAAGTCTACCGGTTGCAGGGCGTGAACATCAACGACAAGCACCTCGAAGTGATCACGCGCCAGATGATGCGCTGGATCAAAATCACCGACATCGGCGACACCGAGTTTCTGCCCGAAGAGGTGGTGGATAAGTTCCGCTTCCGCGAGGAAAACGATCGCACGCTGGCCGCCGGCACTCGTCCGGCCTTGGGCGCTTCGATCCTTCTTGGTATCACGAAGGCCTCGCTGTCGACGGACTCGTTCATCTCGGCGGCGTCGTTCCAGGAAACCACGCGCGTACTCACCGAAGCCTCCATCAACGGCAAGGTGGACTACTTGCGCGGCCTCAAGGAAAACGTCATCATGGGCCGTCTCATTCCGGCGGGCACCGGCATGGACTACTATCGCCGCGTGAAGATCGCCGGTGAAGATGTGGTCGAAGAGGAGTTGCTGCCGGAGAACGAGGCGGGCCTCGACAACGGCATTGCAGGCTACGACGAAGAGACGCGCAATCTCTTTGCCGGCGGTCTGGGCGACGAGCCGGGCGAGGAATTGCCCGTGGCCGAAGTCGAGTAACTCGCACGATGCAGTCAATCCGCGGGCAGGCGCTTATCCGGCGCCTGCCCGTTTTGCTCTGGGCGGCGGCCGCATTGCTTCCGGCCGCCACCGATCATCAAGCCACCGCCCGGCGCTTCTATGAACAGGGCTGGTTTGGGGGCAAGGCCGGGATTGTCGATGAAGTCTTCGCGGCTGAATTCTTGAATCACGAACTGCGCGACCCAGACCTCAAGGCCCGCGCCGAAGGCCGCAAGCTCTCGCGCCAGGCGCAAAAGGATCTCATCCGCCAGCAGTCCGCCGGTGCGCGGGGGCGGATCGACATGCAGGTATCGGACGGTGACCGCGTGGTGACGCGCTGGCGCCTCATCCGCCCGCTCACCGGATGGTGGGAACGCCTCGTCGCCGCGCGCCCGGCCGTCGAAGTGGTGGTGGTGGATATCCTGCGCTTTGACGCCGAAGGCCGCATCGCCGAAGTGTGGACGCACCGTGACGATCAGGGCGTCGAAGAACAGATGCGCCTCACCGGGCTCTACTACTTCGAAGGCGCGGTGTTCGGGGCGTTGCTCGCCTGGCTGGTGCCGCGCATGCTGCGGCGCAAAACGCTCTGGCCCGGCCCGCCGCCCGGCGTTTAGCTACGGGCGCTCCAAACCGCACACAACTTCTCCATTGCCGGCCGCACCGCCGGGTCCACAGGCAGCCGCAGCGGACACGCGCCGCTGGAGCCGTTCGTCTGAAACACGCACCAGATCTCCAGACAAAGCGGCGGCCCTTCCAGCCACACCGTCTGCAGCTTGCCGCCCGTTGCCATCGCCGTGAACAGCACCAACTCGCCGCCCACCATCAAGCCGCGCTCGCCGGCCAATATCTCGATGCCCCGATCTGGAATCTTACGGGGAAGGCTCAGGAAGTTGAAGGCGACGTCGGGCCGCGCTGCCCGCACGCGGTCCAACGTCTGAAATTCTCGCCAGACGCCATCGCTGACAGTCCACCGCGTTACCGTCTCCCGCAGGAACGCCCGGTATCTCTTGCTGTCGCGAAAATGCAGAATGAGCCCGATGACGCCGCAGAGGACGGAGGCGGTGAACCCCAGCGCCACCTGCGGGCCGTAGAAGTTGCGCTGCAGCATTTCCCCCTGCGGCAGACCGCTCGAAAGGAACGGAGCGGTGAGCCGCGCCAGCCCCGCCGCGGCCAGCGCCGCGCAGATATTCCTCGCCCATACCGGATTGCGGAACATGCCTGAGCCGGCATGGCGGAGCAACCACACGTAGCTCCACGCGCCGTGCAAATCGACGGCGGCCTTCTGCTACACGGCGCTGACCGGAATGCGCAAGGCCCGCGGAATGCTGGAACCCTTGGTCTGAAAACGGCCCAGCAGTTCGACGGCCGGCGGTTGCGTATGCAGCCACCTCACACTGTGATAGCTGGTGGCAAACTGGCGCAGATCGTGGAAGTCGCCGCCCACGCGCACCGAACGCGGCGACGCCACGATCTCCACCCCGCCGGACGGAGTTGCCTGCTCAAGGTCGAGCGAGTTCGGCGTCACACCTTCCTGTCGATGCCACTCTGTATTGAGCGTCACAAGGGCGCGCCAATCCTCGGGCGTCACGCGCCACGCGGCGATCGTCTCCTCGCCCTGCGCCAGACGCCGCATTGCATTCATAGTCGACTGCGAGACCGGCGTCATGACCACACTGACCGGCGTCAGAATCACTCCCGCTATGAAAAATGGCACTGGCCCCAATCGCTCGGGCGCCAGACCGCTGAGGGCCACCGCCAGCCCGGCGGCGCCCGTGCAAGCGATCCCGAGCCAGATGTTGCGCGAACGAACGGGGCGGTTCATGGCCGGGATGTCTATCATACCGGACCCTTGGGGAAGCCGGCCGCGAACTATCGCGCGGAGGTGAATCGCGCTTCGACGAGCTTGACGTCATTCATCGCGACTGTACACGCTTCGCCGGTCTGTCCCTCGCACGCTCCGGCCCACCCGGTAAACGCGGAACCGTTCGCGGGACTGGCGGTTAACGTGATGGTGGAGAACGCAGGCAGCGGTTCAGAGCAGTTGTGTCCGCAGCGCACGCCGCGTGGAAAGCTGGTAACGGTGAACAGATCGAACGTGCCGGCGCCAGAACGTTCGCTGGCAAAAGTGACCAGCGAGCCATCGGGCGACCACGAAGGCTGCTGATCGTTGAACGCGCTGCTGAGGACATCCGCGCGTCCGGAGCCGTCCTGCCCTGCCACCCGGATCTGCCATGGGCCGGCCGCCTGACTCATGTAGATGACGCGCTGCGAGTCCGGCGACCACGACGGCCGGCGGTCCGCCACGCCGGTGACCGATACGATCTTTTCACCGGTTCCATTCGGATTGGCGACGGCCACCTCCAGGTCCAGGATGCCGTTCGCCTGCCGCACCGCGGCATAGGCCAACTTCGTTCCATCGGGCGACCAGGCCGGCTCGAGTTCATTGCCGTCCGAACGCGTGATGTTCAGTTGGCCCGTTCCATCGAGGTTGGTCACAAACAGATCGAGTTGAAACCCGACAGCCACGCCGGGCATCTCCCGGGCAAATGCGATCTGGGTCCCACCAGGTGACCATGCGGGCGTCAACTGCCGCGACGTTTGTCCAGGCAGAATCGCCGCGCTCGTGCCGTCGGCATTCATGGTCCAGATCTTGCTGTCGCCCGCGCCATTGTCCCGGACAAACGCCAGACGCGCGCCGTCCGGCGACCAGACCGGCTGAATCTCGGACACCATCGGTGTATTGGTGAGATTGCGCGCGCCGGACCCATCGCCGTTCGCCGTCCACACATCGCAGATGCCGCTGGCTCCCGCGCTGCACACGGTGTACGCAATCTGCCCGTTCACCGAAGTAACCTGCGCGGCCGCCGATGTTACGCCTGCCGCCAGCAGTGCCCATGCCCGCCCTGTTCTGTAAGTCATACAGCCTCCGCTGCGATTATGCTAGCCGCATCTGCGGGCGCACGCTTTCGTTTGGGGGCAACTGTACCGTGGACTGTTTATGGCTGGGGTCTAATTCTACGTGAATTGCCACTGGCCGGTGGTGTGCCTACTTTGTGACGATGGAAAAGCCTCGTTGAATCAGCGGCATAGATCCGCTGGCAGCCTTTCGGGCTGAAGCAAAGGACCGGGATATGATCATATCCCAGGCTTTCGGGTCAGTTGTCGTTGGCCACTTTCAGCTCGGCGAGGTG
>VFZP01000088.1 GCA_016871115.1 Acidobacteriota bacterium | reverse complement strand
TGCTACATCAACGACGACAATGGCTTGCCGCTGCGCCGCGGCGAGATCCGGCGCGTGCGCATCGGCGAAGCGCACGACTACGATCTGGTGGGCGAAATCATCGACGAACCCGAGAGCGCGTATCGCGAACCGGCCAAACCAGCGTTCCCGATCTTGAGCGGCCATAATTCGCTCGCGATTTCCCGCGGGCAACAATCGTAGAGACTCATGCGCTGTCCCATCTGCCGCCAACCCGTTGCCGCCGGCTCGCCAGACCAGCCGTTTTGCAGCGACCGTTGCCGCATCCAAGACCTCGCCAACTGGGCCGCGGAAAAATACGTGATCTCCGACCGCGTCCACTCCGACGATCTTGACGCGCCGGAGCCGCCCCCCGGTCCGGACGACCCGCTTTGAACGGAACACCCACCACAATGCTAGACCGCGTGGCGTGGCTGCTGGCAACCTGGTTCGGCTGCGGACTCGCGCCCAAGGCTCCCGGCACGGCCGGTTCGCTCGGCGGTCTGGCGGCCGCCGGCGCCGCGGCCTACTGGCTCGGCTGGAACCGCGCGCATCTGATGGCCGCGCCGATTCTGCTCACCGCCCCCGCCGTGTGGGCCGCCACCCGCGTCGCAGAGATGACCAACGACGATGACCCGTCCATTGTGGTTGTCGATGAAGTGCTGGGCCAGTGGGTGGCGTTGTGGGGCGCGCTGCACCTCACCCCGTTCAGTGTGGCCCTGGCCTTTGGACTCTTCCGCCTGTTCGATATCTGGAAGCCGTTCCCCGTCCGCCAACTCGAACAACTCGCCGGCGGCGTGGGCATTGTGGCCGACGATCTGGCCGCGGGCGTTTGGGCCACGCTTGTCATGCTGGCTGCCGGATGGTTCAATCTTTATTAGAAGGGTTATTTTTTGCCTCTCAAGAAACCGCAGATTACGCAAGTGCAGCCGCCGGCCGCGATCCCGGGCGGAGAGTTTCAAATCCGCGGCAGTGGACTGCTGGGCGCAGACCGCCCGCGCGTGTGGTTCGGTGACGCCGTCGCGCCCGTGATTGTTGGCTCGGAATCGATGCTGATTGCCCGCGTGCCCGAAGGCGCCGCGGTGGGGCCGATGGTGATTGAGTCAGACCGCCAGCGCAGCAGCCCGTGGATGTGCGAGATCGGCATTCAGGTGACCGATGGCCTGCACCCGGTGGCCAACCCCGCCGTCGACGCGGCCGGCACAGTCTACAGCACGTTCTCCGGGTCGCGCGGCCAGAAGACGCCCGTCTCGGTGTACCGCATTGATCCGCACATGAACATGCGGCCGTTCCTGTCAGACCTGATGAATACTTCGGGCCTCGCCATCGACCGCGAAGGACTCTTGTACGTTTCCTCGCGCCTGGATGGCATCATCTATCAAGTGACACCCGAGGGCGAAATGTCGCTTTACGTGGAAGGCATGGGCGTGGCCACGGGCATCGCGTTCGACAAAGACGAAAACCTCTACGTCGGAGACCGACAGGGAACGGTCTTCAAGATCAGCCGTACACGCCAGATCTACGTATTTGCCACGCTTGAACAATCCATCGCCGCCTATCACTTTGCGTTCGGGCCGGATGGATACCTTTACGTCTGCGGACCCACTACGTCCAGCTATGACGCCGTGCAGCGCATCTCGCCTGCCGGTGAAGTGGAAGTGTTCTACCGCGGCCTCGGGCGTCCGCAGGGCTTGGCCTTCGACGCCGACGGGCGGCTCTACGTCGCGGCGTCTTTGCGCGGGCGTCGCGGCATCGTGCGGCTTTCGCCCGATGGGCAAGAGGCCGAAATGTTCGTCTCCGGCCCCAACATTGTGGGGCTCGCCTTTGCTCCCGGCGGGCTGCTCTACATTGCCACCACCAGCGCGCTGTACCGGTTGAACGCTGGCGTACGCGGCTTGCCCATGGCGAATCTCGACCAATAAGGGCGTGACCCGTTGAACTGCGAAATCATTGCCGTCGGCTCAGAGATGTTGACGCCGCAGCGCGTTGACACCAATTCGTTGTGGCTCACTGACCAGCTCAATACACTGGGCGTGGAAGTAACCGCCAAGGCGATTGTGGGCGACGATCGCGCGCGCCTCGCCGATGTGTTACGCGGATCGCTGCGCCGCGCCGATCTGGTCTTGCTGAGCGGGGGCCTCGGCCCTACCGAGGATGACATCACGCGGGACTCAGTGGCCGAAGTGCTGGGCCGCGGCCAGCATTTCCGCCCTGAGTTGCTTGAAGCCATCGCCCAACGGTTTCGTCAGTTGCGCCGCTCCATGGCCGAGAACAACAAGCGCCAGGCTTATCTCATCGAAGGCGCCGAGGCGCTCGCCAATCCGCGCGGCACTGCGCCAGGCCAGTGGATTGCCACGGCCGACGGCCGCTTCATCGTGTTGCTGCCCGGGCCGCCGCATGAGATCAAGGACATGTACACCGAGCAGATCAGGCCGCGCCTACGGCAGATTCTGCCCGCGCTGCACATCGGGCTGCGGCAGTTTCGCGTGGCGGGCATGGGCGAGTCGGATCTCGATCAACTCATCGCGCCCGTCTACATGCAGTACTCGCAGATTGCGACAACGGTGCTGGCCAAGCCCGGCGACATTCAAATCCACCTGCGCGCGCGCATGGCCCATGCTGCGGCGGCCGAGGCGATGCTCGATGAGTTGGCTGCGAAGATCGAAGAGCTCTTGGGCACCCGCATCTACTCTCGCGACGGCGCTGACCTGGAAACCTCAGTCGGCCGGCTCCTGGCGGCGCGCGGCGCCACGGTGAGCGTAGCGGAGAGTTGTACGGGCGGCATGCTGGGCCAGCGCTTCACGTCCACGCCCGGAAGTTCCGCGTACTTTGTAGGCGGCTTTCTCACCTATACGAACGCGATGAAGCAAGCGTTGCTGGGCGTGAAGGCGGAGTTGCTCGCGCAGCACAGCGCAGTGAGTGAACAGGCAGCGGCAGCGATGGCGCGCGGCGCGCGCGAACACACGGGTTCGAGCTATGCTCTCTCGGTCACGGGCTACGCGGGGCCTGATGGCGGCACCGAACAAGACCCGGTGGGCACCATCTATCTGGGCCTTGCCACGCCGGACGGCGAAGCGGAAGTGCGCCGGCTGCAGATGATTCCCGGACGCGAGCGCGTGCGGCAGATGGGCGCGACGGCGGCGCTCGATATGCTGCGGAAGCGATTGATCTCATGACGCGGCGGCTCTCGGTGGCCTTGCTCGCCTGCGCGTCCGCGTGGGGGCAGATGGTGGCCGCCGCGAGCCGCGTGCATGTGAGCGGAGCCCTCGGTTACGCCACCTTCATCGATGAGTCAAACCAGTCGCATCTGCTCACCGGCGGAGCCGCGCGCTTCTACGTCACGCGGCGCAACGCCATCGAGGGCGAGGTGCTGTATCTCCACAAAGACTGCGCCGACAAAGACGCGGTGCTGGGTGTGAGCTACCTGCGCGCCCTCGGCGCCGCGCGCGGGAACACCGTGCCGTACTTCATAGGCGGCGCAGGCTACCTGTGGGGATTTCGCCCGCGCTTCACCGGGACCACACCCACGCTGAGCGCCGGGTTCGGCGTGCGCTACTTTCCCGGAGGCGGCCAGTTGTTCGTGTCCCCCGAAGTCCGCCTCGGCAGTGAGCCGATCCTGCGCCTGTAGGTGAACGTGGGCTGGGCCACCTCATGCTGAGGCATGTGCTTCGGCATAAACCACTGGCGTGCGGATCCGAACTCTGGTACAAACAATATAGCTGTGGATTGTTTTCGGAAAACCTGTGGAAATCTGAGCTTCTGAACCGCTGAATCAGCGGCTTGGCCAACACGTAAAAAAACCTCTGATAGTCACAGCCCGCGCTATTGAAACATTGCGCGTCAACCGTTACCCTGAACCGATGGCCACCCGAGACGTTACGTTCGAGCGGGGACTCCCGTCCAACGCCGACGCCGAGCAACTTGTGCTTGGCGCGGTGATGCTCGACGACTCGTCTTTCGTCATCATCGGCGCCATTCTCGAGGCCGACGACTTCAGTCTCGAAAAACACAAACGCATCTTCAACGCCATGGTGGCGCTGAACGAAGCCGGTGAGCGGATTGACCGCATCACCGTGGCGAACGAGTTGATGCGGCGCGGGCAGCTTGAGTCCGTGGACGGCATCGCGTACCTGGTCTCGCTCGACAACGGCCTGCCGCAGATCTACAACCTCGAAAGCTACGCGCGGATCGTCAAGGAGAAGTCCACCCTCCGGCGCCTCATTCTCAGCTCGCAGACCATCATCGAGCGCGCCATGCTCGATCAGGAAGACCCGTCCGTCATTCTGGGCGACGCCGAAGAATCGTTGCTGAAGTTGAGCGACGGCCGTGCCAAAGACAAGATCCTGCGGCCCGGCGACATCATTGAGCAGTTCGAGGGCGGCATTAGCGCCTTTCTCGATCCGAGCAAGCGCGTCAGCGGACTGGCCACCGGCTACTTCAAGCTCGACGAAATGACGAGCGGCTTCCACCCAGGCGAACTCATCATTCTCGCCGCACGCCCCGCCATGGGCAAAACCGCGCTGGCGCTCAACATCGCCCAGCGCGTCGCCACGCGCGACCCGGACCCGCGCCCGGTAGCCGTCTTCTCGCTCGAAATGTCGTCCGAGCAGTTGCTCACCCGCTTGATCTGCGCCGAGGCGCATGTCGATCAGCAGAAATTCCGTCTCGGCTATCTCAATCACGACGAGCGCCGGATGCTCCAATCGGCCGCCGTGAAGTTGGCCGAAGCGCCGCTGTTCATTGACGACACCGCCGGCGCCAACATCATGGACATCCACGCCAAGCTCCGGCGCATCAAGGCCGAGCATGGTTTGAGTCTGGTGGTGGTGGACTACCTCCAACTGATGAGCGGACGCGGGCGGCAGGAAAACCGCACGCAGGAAGTGAGCGGCATTTCGCGCGGGTTGAAGTTGCTCGCCAAGGAATTGAAGGTGCCGTTCCTGGTGCTCTCGCAGTTGAGCCGCGCCACGGAAACGCGTCCGCAAGGCGACCATATTCCGCAGTTGAGCGACCTGCGCGAATCGGGTTCAATCGAGCAGGACGCCGACATGGTGTGGTTCATCTTCCGGCCGGAATACTACAAGCCGGACCGCGGGGATTTGAAGGGCCTCGCTGAAGTGATCATAGCCAAGCAACGTAACGGCCCCACGGGCAAGGCCAAGCTCGCGTTCCTGCGCCAGTTCACCAAGTTCGAGAACATGACGGACGATCTGCCCGATCCCGGTGCGATCTAATCATTAGATGATCTGCCGCCGCGCGTTTCTGGCCACGCTTCCCATTGCCGCCGTCTCCGGTGCGCCGCGCGCGTTGCGCGCAGACGTGGCCGTGATCGGCGGCGGTACCGGCGGTTGTGCCGCTGCGCTGGCCGCGCTGCGCAATGGCATGCGCGTGGTGATGACCGAAGCGACCGATTGGGTGGGCGGGCAACTCACCGCGCAAGCCGTGCCGCCCGACGAGCATCCATGGGTTGAACAATTCGGCGGCACCGAACTCTATCGCACCTACCGCCGCCGCGTGCGCGAATACTACGCGCAGCACTATCCGCTCACCGCCGAGGCGCGCCGCCGCACGTATCTCAATCCCGGCGATGGGCTCGTTTCCCAGCTCACGCATGAGCCGCGCGTTTCACTCGCCGTGTTGGAACAGATGCTGGCGCCGTACCTCACGGGCGGGCAACTAACGCTTTTGCTCGAACACCGCGTCACGCGCGCCGACGTCACAGGCGATCGCGTGCGCGCAGTCATCGTGCACGGACCCGCCGCCGAAGTGACGATCGACGCGCCCTACTTCATCGACGCCACCGAGCAAGGCGACCTGCTGCCGCTCGCGCGCGTGGAATTCGTCACCGGCTTTGAGTCGCGCCGTGACACCGGCGAATTGCACGCGCCCGCCGAAGCACAGCCCGCCAACCAGCAGGCCTTCACAATCTGCTTTGCGATGGGATACCATCCGGGCGAAGACCACACTATCGACAAGCCCGCTGAGTATGCCTTCTGGCGTGACTACGTGCCCAAGATGTCGCCCCCGTGGCCGGGCAAGTTGCTCGCGTGGCCCATGGCGCATCCCATCACGCTCGCCGAGCGGCCGATGGCGTTCGATCCACGCCCCGATGCGCCCCCTGCGCCGCCCAACTCGCCCGTGAATCTGTTTCTCTATCGCCGCATCGTGAACCATTGCAACTACGCGCCGGGCGCAGTCACAAGCGACGTGACGCTGGTGAACTGGCCGCACAACGATTACTGGCTCGGCAACCTGCATGGCATGAGCGAAGAGGAAGCTGCGCGGCACCTCGCACGAGGCCGCCAGTTGAGCCTGTCGCTGCTTTATTGGATGCAGACCGAAGCGCCGCGTCCGGATGGCGGCGCGGGATGGAAGGGCCTGCGCATCCGCCCCGATGTCACGGGCACGGCGGACGGCTTGGCGAAGTATCCATACATACGCGAGTCGCGCCGCATTGCCGCGGAGTTCACGGTGGTGGAAGAACACGTGGGCACCGACGCGCGCATGAAGGCCACCGGCAAGTCGCGCGAGGACGTTACCGCGGCGACGTTTTCGGACAGCGTGGGCGTCGGCAGCTACCGCATCGACTTGCACCCGAGTTCCGGCGGCGACAACTACATCGACGTCAGTTCCCTGCCCTTCCAGATTCCACTCGGCGCGTTGATCCCGCGGCGCGTGGAGAACGTGATTGCGGGCGCGAAGAACCTTGGCGTGACGCACATCACCAATGGTTGTTACCGGCTGCATCCGGTGGAGTGGAACATCGGCGAGTCAGCCGGAGCGCTCGCCGCGCACGCAGTGGCGACGGGTAAGCCACCGCGGCAGATTCGTAAGGACGCGAAGCGGCTCGAAGCTTTCCAGGCACTGCTCACGGCGCAGGGTATCGAGATCGCCTGGCCGCGCGTGTCGCCGCGATAGTTACGGTACGCGTCCGGCCAAAAACGCTTCGCGGTGGTGGGGATTGCCCAGGTCCATTTCGAAATTCTCCCACTTGCGATCAGTGAGCAAAGCCGCGTTCCATGGGCCCGAGGCAGATTCGGTGAATTGCCAGAGGATCGTGTAGCCGGCTTCGTTGCTGAAACCCTCGCCGTCCGCCTGGAGGATGCCACCAGCGTGCTGCCACACAAACTCATAGACACCATGAGGCGGTGTCCATCCGTCGTTACATTCGGTGCCGCTCAGCAACTGAAAGCTGTAAATGACCCTGACGCTTGGAAGATACTCTCGAAGCCAGTCGACGGACGATTGCGGCCGGTAGTGCGGCAAATCCTCAAGAAACTCCTTCAGTTCGTCGCCTCCCAATTCTCGTTCGGCTACCGGATTTCTCTCTACAACCGCAATCGCGGTCCCATCGCCATGCCGGAGCGTGAACTCCTCCCATTCGCCGCTGCCGTCCGTTTCGATGACCGCGGGGCAGGCCGCCGCGCGCAACTCTGCCAACGGAATGTCGCTCAGGCGCTGACCAAGGACCCGGATGTAGAAACCCATGAATGAGGTCGACCGCCTCCCATTGTGGCAAACTGATGGCGTGCCAGCCACGATGGAAGCGCCGACCACGCCGCGTGCTCGCAAGGCCGTCATGTGGACGCGCGAGGACTGCCGCCGTCTCGAAGCCATGGGGATGCTCCCGGAGCGTTGGGAACTCGTTCAAGGAGAGATCGTCAGCAAGATGGGCACGAACCGGCCGCACGCAATGATCGCCAAACGCTTTGACGTGTGGCTCTCGGGGGTCTTTCCCACCTCCCACATCCTGCCGGCGTGCAGCATCGACGTGGCACCCGAAGACAATCCCACCAGCGAGCCCGAGCCAGACATCACCGTGCTTAATCAGCCGGCAGATCGTCTCGCGGGGAATCCACAACCAGCCGACATCGTATTGCCAGTGGAGATCAGCAACACCACGATCGATCATGACCTCGGCCCCAAGGCCAATCTCTACGCCCGCGCTGGTATTGCAGAGTATTGGGTGGTGGACCTGAACGCGCGCCTCATTCACCAACATCGCGACCCGCGCCACCATGGGCATGCCTCGGTGCGCGCCTTTGCGGGCACCGAGGCGTTATCACCGCTGGCCAAGCCCGAAGCGGTTCTCACGGCCCAGCAGCTTCTCGACTAGGCGACGCGCGCTATTCCGCCGCGGAGAGCGAGTCCACCGTCACGGTTTCATTCTCCAGCTTGCCGGTGAGCTTCACCTTCTTGCCGAGATGATCCATGACCTTTTCGCCGTTGGCGATCTTGTACACTTTGCCGCCAGTGACGAACACTGGGGCCGCGCCTCTCTTCACGCAACCCGTCACGCATTTTTCCGCGGCGGCGCCGCCGTCTGCATGTTTCAGACCACAGCCCGATTCGGAAATTGCGCCGGTCCATTCCCCTGCACGGAGTGCGAAGGCTGCCAACAGGAGGAGTGGGATTGTGTAGTACTTCATGGGTAGATATTAGCGCGTCGCCGGATCTGTGCGTTTTCGTTTCGGCGAGAGCTATTGAGAATTGCCCGTGGATGCCACCGTCGTGTAGCACCCTCATTCGAAGGAGCACCCAATCATAAAAGTAATTCTTCTCACTAGTACACTCGGCCTCACGGCCGCTTCTCTCTTCGCGCAAGCCCCGCAGGGTAAGCAACCGCCTGCACCGATGTCGTTCTTCCTCACCAGCGTCGGCAGCAGCAAAGGCGCAAACCTCGGCGGACTCGCCGGCGCGGACGCCCATTGCCAGAAACTGGCTGAAGCTGCCGGCGCCGGCAACAAGACCTGGCGCGCGTATCTGAGCGCCGCCGCGGCCGGTGGCCAGCCGGCGATGAACGCACGTGACCGGATCGGCAATGGCCCGTGGCCCAACCACCGCGGCACGATGGTGGCACGCGATCTCGGGCACCTGCACGGCGATACCCTCGAACAGGCCCGTATCGGCAACCTCATCACCAAGAACAACGCGATCAGCGAAAAGGGCGCGATCGTCAACGGCGTGGGGGACAAGCCCAACATGCATGACATCCTCACCGGCTCGCAGCCCGATGGCCGGGCGTACACCGGCGCCGCGGACCACACCTGCAAGAACAGGACCAGCGAAACCGACGGTACCGCGCGACTCGGTCACCACGACCACAACGGCGGCGGCATTTCCTGGAAATCCACGCACCCGTCGAGCGGCTGCAGCCAGTAGAGCCTGACGGCCACCGGCGGCGCGGGCCTGTTCTACTGCTTCGCGACAAACTAGACGGTTTCCGTCAACGGGCGCGGTTTCACGCCGCACCCGTCAACTCGCCTTATAATCGGTCTTGGCCAGCGAACAACCAACCTGGAGCACTTGGCGCGAAATCCCGCGCGTGGTGCTGCACCCGCCGTTTCTACGCACAACCATCGGCATGGCGCTCGGCATCGGCTCACTACTATTTCTGAGCAACCACTCCGACGCAGTGTGGAGCGGCACCGCCACCTCCGCGACGTATCGCAAGGGCCTACTCACCTGCATCGTGCCGTTCTGCATGTCTAATTGGGGCGTGCTGGTGGGAACGCGCCGCCGCCCGGCGCATTCGTGATCTGCACAAGCATCTGCGTTTGCGGAGCGGCGCCGCGCACGTTTTCTAGGCGCAGCACGCCGCGCGGACACACCTCGGCACACAGCCCACAGCCTACGCACGATGCGCGCGTGAAGCTCTCGTTGGCCTGCGCATAGGCGCGCACATCGATTCCCATCTCGCAATACTTCGAACACATGCCGCAAGAGATGCACATGTTCTCCTTCACTGCGATGCGATACCGACCGGCCTTTTGCACCAGGCCCAGCAGCGCCGCCATGGGACAGAAGAACCGGCACCACACGCGGGTGCCACCCAACGGATAGAGCCCCACGCCCACGATGCCGGCGAGCACGGACGAAACAATCAATCCGTAGAATGTTTGAAACTGAATGGTGGCTTGCTGTAACTCCGGGTACCGCTTGCCCGCACCGTAGCTGGCGAACAAGAGCCCGGTGAGCGCCAGCGTGACGATGAGCACCGAGTGGATCGCCACCTTCTCAAAGCGCCACGCCGCCGTGGATTTATCCGAAAGATGCCGCCACGGCTCGCCGAACGTGTTGGCGAGGCCGCCGCACCCGCAGATCCACGAGCAGTACCAGCGCTTGCCGAAGAAAAGTCCCAGAATCGGCACCAGCAGAAGCGACCCGGCGAAGCTATAGAGAATGTAAGGCAACGGGAGCGAGAAGAGGTAGCCCGGGTTGAAGTAGTCGAGCTTGAGCGGCCACAGGTAGCTGAAGTAGTACTCGGGCTGCCGCAGCACCTTCAGCAACTGCGGAATCGAAAAGCCTAGTGTGATCTGCACAATCATCACTACCACGGTGCGAATCACCTGGTAGCGGTTATGCGCGTACTTCCGAATGACGTGAATACCGCCAGCCACCACTGCGATGGTGTAGAGCGCGCCGTACAGGTCCCACTTATTGGAGAGCCCCACCGCACGCGCGATGCGAGCGAAGGCTTCGGTGAAGTAGAGTGCGATGTAGAAGCCGGTGAGGAGCGCCGCCACGATCCACGCCGTGATGCCTCGGTTTTTGACATCGTGAAGGAGCCAACCCGCGGTGCCCTGTTTCGTCATGCTGTCACCCGCACGCGCCCGAACTCCACGTCAAACTGGGCACGCGGCAAGTCCGCCACTGCGGCTTCGAGGCTCCGCCGTTCGCGCACCCACTGTTCGAGCACACGATGATTCCAGCGAGACCCCAGCATGTTGAACCCGACGACCGCGCCTTCATGCTCCACCACCCGAACCGACGCACGGGGGCCGGGGACGCGGTGGAAATATTCGCGCGAGCCGGATGGCGCGCTAGCTACCTCGCCCACGGTGGTGTACTCGAGCTCGAAAAACTTCGCCGAGTTGTAGAAGAGCGGCGGCCGATAGTCGATGTCATCACCCAGCATCGAGCGCGCGGCGAGTTCGCCTTGCCGCTTGGCCGAGTACCAGATTTGTTCGAGGATCCGCCCGATTTCGGCGCAATCGCCCGCGGCCCAGACGTCGGGAGCGGACGCGCGAAAGTCCGACGTCACACGCACACCACGACCCACGTCCAGCGCGCCGCCGAGCCACGCAACATTCGGCTGCGCGCCGATGCACACGCCCAGCATCTGGCATTCGGTGGCGCGGCCCGTGGAGCTTTGAATCCCCGCCACGCGCCCTGCCGCGTCTACCTTTACCCGCGCCACTTCTTCCCTCATCCGCAGATCGACGCCATGCGCGCGAATCTCTTCTTCCACTAGCAGCGCTTCGTCCGGCTTCAGCGCTACGGGCCAGTAGGAAGGCTCGCGCACCAGGAACTCCACCTCCACGCCATGGTGCACGAGGCACTCCACCAGTTCCACGCCGATCAAGCCGCCCCCCACAACCACGGCGCGTCGCGTGGAGGGCGTGAGCGCCTCGCACTGTGCCAGATCCTGTAAGCTCACGAACGTCACCACGCCTTGCTGGGCATCCGCCAGGCCCGGCCAGTCCGCCCGCCGCGGTGACGAGCCGCTGGCGATGAGTAACCTGTCGTAGGAGAGCGCACTGCCATCATCCAGCGTCAACCGGTGCTGCGCCGTGTCGAGCGAGCGGACCCACGCGCGCCGCCGCGTAATGCGCTGTACGTCGTAGACCTCGCGTTCATACGGCTCAAGATCGCGCAGAGTCATGCGATCGAGGTAGGCATACATCAGTGCCGTGCGCGAGAAGAAATAGTCGCTCTCGCCGCTCACCACGGTGATCTCCGCCCGTAGGTCGCGCGCGCGCAACGTGAACGCGGCGGTGATGCCCGCCACGCCGTTGCCCACGATCACATATCGCATCACTACGGCGTCCGTACCGGGCGGCGGCGCAATCCCAGCCTCGACAACTCCGCATCGCCCTCGGGCTTATTCAATTGCCAGTATTTCGACCGTTCGGATTTCACCAGCACCGCGCGTTCACCGTCCGTGCTTTCCCAGCGCAGGATGCGATAGGGCGCGGCCGTTTCCACCTGGAATGTGATCTTCGGGCCGTCTTTGATCTCCGCGGTGTAGGTATCCGCCGTCGCGCGCGTCAGCTTGGCCGACGTCCAGGCAATGGGCTTGTGCGCATGGCGCGTGTACTGGAGCGAACGCAGGAATGGCACGTCCACACTCGCGCCCGCTTCCAGTTTCGGCTCTGCCATGCCCCGCGCCCAGAAGAACAACTGCTCTTCGCTGACGCCACCCTCGGGCCGCGGCAGGTCCATCGCCGCATCAGCTTCGCCGTCAAAATAGCTGTGGCCGTTAAAGCGCAGGCCGGCGGGCTGGAACAACCACTGCGCCCACGAGTGCCCGCACCATTCCTGGCTGGAGAAAGACACCTTGGTCAGGTGCCCGAGCGCCTGTTGTTGCTCGGGCCGGTCTGCCAAAGCCAGGAAGGCGCTCGTTTGTTCGTTGTAGTCGTAGATGCCAGTTTGAAAATCCTCAATCAGGTTCATCTTCATCACTGGAAAGACGTCCGCGGCCGAGTGTCTTCCCGGATCCGCCTTAACACGTACTTCCCAGGAGAAAGACTCGGCGACGAAAATGGTCACCGCAAGGCCCGTGCGCGGCTTCCCATAGCGCGGGTAGGTGAGATCATAGGAAGCAATCTCGGCGTGGCCGTCGCTCCATACCTTCCAGAATTCCGGATCGAGGGGCTTCGACGCCTTCCATGGCTGCGCCGCCGGTGCGGGCGCTTTCCCAGTAACCACGAGCGCGGAGCTCTGGCAGGAAGTGAAAGCAAAAACCGTCAGCAACAGCAATAAGCGAGACATAGTGAGCCTCTCGTCCACAGTAGCACCGCCTCTACCGGATACGAACGAGGAACCGTTCCAACTCGCCGGGGTCTTCGAGGATATTGCGCTCAATCTCAGCGATTTCGTTGCTGATGATCAGGTGCTCGGTGTTCTCACCGAACGCCGGATTGTGGCAGCTCTCACGCGTGGCGTCGATCATCGCCAGCTTCGACGCTGCTTCTTCCAACCGCTTCCGCATGTCCTTCATCGCCCACCCCCACCAGCCGTTGGATGCTTCCCGGCTTCGTTCCGTTACCTTTTCCTTGTGAATTTAGCCGCGCCGATCCACTTCCCGGCCCGGCGGTGGAAAGCTTGGGCTCGTCCGGCATCGCGCAGAATCTGCTGGCGTAGCGCCGCCGGGTCTGAGAACTTGCGCTCCTCCCGCAGGAATTCGAGAAAATCCACCACAATATGCTCAGGCGCGGGCTCCGTGTAGCCAGCGAGAATGAAGCTCTCAATCGACACCGCATCGGGGGCGTCATCAAACGTGGGCCGCACACCGATGTTGGTCACAGCCGGCCACGCACGCTCCGTCGCGGCATCGCGCACGCGCGTCACATAGACACCGTGGCGCGGCAGCACCTCGGCGGCGGTGGCCAGATTCAGCGTCGGCACCGTTTGTTTGTGGCCCACGCCACGGCCCGAGACCACTTGGCCATGCAACGCGTAAGGCCGGGTCAGCAGGCGCGAGGCCGCCGCAACGTCACCGGCGTCGATCAACGCACGCACTGCCGTGCTCGAAACCGCGCGGCCGCGGTAGGTGACGGCAGACACGATTTCTGTTTTAAACCCAAAGCGGCCGCCAAGCGAGCGAAGCGTAGAAACATTGCCCGCCTGTTTGTGTCCAAAACAGAAATTGTCGCCCACCACCACCAGCCGCGCTCCGGCGGCGCGCACAATCACCCGCTCCACAAACTCTTCGGGCGACAACTTTGCAAACTCGAGCGTGAACGGCAGCGCGAGCAACTGCTCGATGCCGTGCTCGCCCATCCTGCGCGCCCGTTCAGCCAGCGTACTCAGCAGGCGCGGGGCACGCGTGGGCGCCACCACGCGCGACGGGTGCGGATCGAACGTCAGCACCGAGGGCCGGCCACCATGCTCGCGGCTCCAGTTGTGCAACCGGCGGAACAACTCCTGGTGTCCGCGATGCACTCCGTCGAAGTTACCGACCGACAGCACCGAGGGGCCGAAACTGCCCGCGGCCGCTTCCGCCTCGCTACGAAACAGGTGCGGCATGTTGGTCTTCATCCGGCAGCATAACCTCTACTTCGAGTCCGTCATGGGCCAGCCGCACGTGCGGCGGCAGCAGTTCCTCGGTACGCTCGTGGCGCAGGTCGTGGCAAATGTGCGTGAAGAACGCGCGGCGCGGGCGAACCTGCTCCACGATCTTCAGCGATTGATCCACGGTGGAGTGCGTGGGGTGCGGCTTGTGGCGCAGCGCGTCGAGGAACAGCACGTCTAACCCGTCCAATTGCGCCAGCGCTGCCGGCGGCACTTCGCTGTGGTCGGTAAGGTAGGCAAGCGGCCCGAAGCGAAAACCGTAAGCGCGGCCGTTGCCGTGATGCACCAGCACGGGCTGGCACATGAGGCCGCTGATCGGAAACGGCTCGCCGGTCATGGTGTGTACTTCAATCTTAGGCATCGACGATTGCGACGGCTTCGTCGCAAAGATGTAGTGGAACGTCTGCCGGATGCTGGCGAGCGTTTCCTCGGAGCCGTAAATAGGAATGGGGCCGCGCTGGCGGAAGTTGAAGGGCCGGATGTCGTCGAGGCCCAGAATATGGTCGGCATGCGCGTGCGTGTAGAAAATCGCGTCGATATGGCTGATGCCGTAGCGCAGCGCCTGCTGGCGGAAGTCGGGCGTCGTGTCAATCAGGATGGAGATGTCGCCGCACTGCACCCACACTGACGGTCGCAGGCGATTGTCGCGCGGATCGGTGGAGGTGCACACGTCGCAGTGACAGCCAATGATGGGCACGCCGACGCTGGTGCCAGAACCCAGCACGGTCAACTTCAAAGTGCGCGGAGTGGAGGCAGCCGCCATTAGCCCTTCGCCGCTTCGTTGGAATCGGCCACCGCCGGCTGTCCAAACACCCGCACGTAATGAAAGCGCATTTCCGTGAGGGTGTTGTCAATCAGCCGCTGCTCATCGAGCGTCAGGTTGCCCTTGGTCTTGCCGGCAATCAGAGTGAGCATGTCGATCGCATGGCGCGCCAGCGCCGGTTGCGGCTCCGGCTTATCCGAAGGCGGCCCGAAATGGATCAGCCCCATCTGGATCTCGGCTTGGGCCCGCAAGCTCAACACTAGAAACTCAAAGGTGGCCGGCGGCACGGCCGGAGGGTGAAGTGCCATTCGCTTCATTATAGGAAGTCGGCCACAATGGAAGGAAGCATGGTCACACGCGGCAAAGACTTCAGTCCCCGGCTGGAGGCACTCAAGGGCTGGTATCACAGCTTCGAATTGCCGGATGGCACGCGGTTTGACGGGCACGACTCGCTCGACCATCTCCGCGCGCGCTACGCCCGTTTCCCCGTGCCGGCGGATCTGACGGGCCGCACTGTGCTCGATATCGGCGCGTGGGACGGCTGGTTCACGTTTGAAGCTGAACGTCGCGGCGCACGCGTCACGGCTGTCGACTGTGTGGAGATTGAGAACTTCCTGGTGCTGCGCGAGCGGCTTGCATCGCAGGCGGACTATCGCATTCTCGACTTCTACGATCTGCCGCAGGCTGGCCTCGCTCCGTTCGATTACACGTTCTTCCTCGGCGTGCTGTACCACTTGAAGCATCCGCTGCTGGCGCTCGAGATTGTGTGCGCTTTGACGAAGGAAACAGCGATCGTCGACAGCTACGTGATCGACGTTGAAGCGGACAGCGCCGATGCCGCGCGCATTCCGTGGATGGAGTTCTACGAGTTGAACGAACTCGGCAATCAACTCGACAACTGGTGCGGGCCTACGCTGGCATGCCTGGAGGCGATGTGCCGTGCCGCCGGTTTTGCGCGCGTCGAGCGATTGGGCCCCATCGATCACGGCCACGCCGCGTTAGCGTGCCACCGCCGCTGGGAGCCTGTCCCGGCTGAGCCTGCCAGCGCGCCGCCGGAGATGATCGCGGTGGCGCACGCCCGCAACTACGGCGTTAACTTCCGCTCGCGCGGCGACGAGTATGTGGATTGCTGGTTCAACGCGCCCGCCTCACGCACCGTCGTGAGGCCGGAACTGCGCATGGAAATCGGCGGCTACGGCGTGCCCGCGCTGCATGTCAAAGAAGAAACGCTGGGGCGCTGGATGGCGAACTTCCGCTTGCCGCCGGGTCTTGCGGCCGGTTGGCAAGATGCCCGGCTGCGCCTCCGCGACAGCGATTTCTCACGCGCCGCGCGGCTGTGCGTGGACACGCCGCCCACTACCTCCGGCCTGACGCTGCGCGCGGTCTTCGACGGCCACTCGTGGGAGGAATCTCGCTTGCGCTGCGGCGGCATCGCGAGTTTCTGGATCCTCGGGCTTTCTGGCAATTGCGACCGCAACAACGTCCGCGTGTGGCTCAACGGCCGCCGCCAATCGGTGGACTACGTGGGCGCGCCGGAGGCGGACCACTACCGGCAGATCAATGCCATGGTGCGCGCCGATCAGCCGCTGGGCAACTGCGAATTTGCCGTCGAATACGCGGGTGTGCGCACATCACCGTTACACGTCACCGTGAGCGAGTAAGCACGCATGGACCGGCTGGCAGAAGCGTGCGAGCGCGTGGCCGCCACCAACAGCCGCCTGCGCAAAGTCGAGTTGCTCTCGGCGTACTTCCGCACACTCACAGCCGCGGCCGATCTCGAACGCGCCGTGAGCTTCCTGTGCGGCTACCCCATCGTGCGGCAGCCCAACGCGCGGCTTTCGGCGGGCTACTCCACGCTGCGCACGGCCGCGCTCGAAGTGATGCCGTGGGGTGAAGAAACGCTACGGCTGTGCCTGCGCGAAACGGGCGATGCGGGCGAAGGCATCGGGCATCTATTGCGCCACACGCCTGGCGAGCAACCGTTGCCGCTGGCCGAGGCCGACGAGTTCTACGTGCGGCTCCTGCTGGCGCGCCATACACAGGACAAAGTGCGGCTGCTCGCCGACGCCTTCCGCCGCTACCGCTCGCTGGCGGTGGCGTACCTCATCAAGTTCGCGTCTGGCAACCCGCGCATCGGGTTGCAGGAAAAGATGGTGGAAGAGGCCGTAGCGGCGGCGCACGGCTTGCCCGTGGCCGCTCTTCGCGAAGCGTCCAACAAACTGGGGAACCTCGCGCAGGTAGCCGTAGCAGCGCGGCGCGACGAACTGGATCTCATCGAGGCTCGCCTGTTTCACCCCTCGACTTCATGCTGGCCAAGCTCATCGAGGCCATCGCCAACGTGGCCGCGCCGGCCGAGTGGCTGGTGGAAGACAAGTACGACGGCATCCGCGCGCAACTGCATGTGGACGCCGCGAACCAGGTGCGCATCTTCACGCGCGGCGCTGAGGACGCAACCGTGGCGTTCCCGGAAATTGTGGAAGCCGCAGCCGCCGTTCCCGAGCCCGCGGTGTTCGACGGCGAAGTGCTCGGCTGGCGCGATGGGCGTGCGCTGCCGTTCGCCGCGCTCCAACAGCGGCTCGCACGCAAAAAGGTATCGGCCGCGCTGCGCGAAGAGGTACCGGTGATCTTCATGGCGTATGACCGGCTGTTCCGCGGCCGGGCGTTGGTGCTCGACTCACCGGTCGAATTACGCCGCGCCGCTCTCAAAGCACTGCTCGCTGCCGGCGCGCCGCGCCTACTCATCTCTCCGCAGCAATCGATCGACTCACACGAGGCGCTCGACGCGCTCTTTGCGGCGGCCCGTGCGCGTGGCAACGAAGGTCTGTTGCTCAAGCGCCGCGGCAGC
>VFZP01000087.1 GCA_016871115.1 Acidobacteriota bacterium | reverse complement strand
TTGCCCTCAGTGCGTCGCGCTGCGCGCTGGTGGGAGAGTGAGCACGGCGGCGCAGCGTGGATCGCACTTCTGGAGTGAGCTCGATGGTCGAGACAGGGCGTGCCATGGCCAAGTATGGCACAGTTCCGCAGTTATTTAAATGCAATTAAATTACATGACACAAGCTAGCGCTGAATGCGCGCCGAGCCGCCCTTGGCGAAGGCCTTGACCTGATCCACCGTGGCCATCGTCGTGTCGCCCGGAAACGTCGTCAACAACGCGCCGTGGCCCCATCCCAGCTTCACGCACTCTTCCGGCGACTCGCCGGTGAGCATCCCGTAGAACAACCCCGCCGCGAAGCCGTCGCCGCCGCCGATGCGGTCATAGACGTCGAGTTCACAGTTCGGTGCGGCATAGGTCTTGCCGTTCATCCACGCCACCGCGCTCCAGGTATGGCGATTGGTCGAGTGCACCTCGCGCAGCGTCGTTGCCACCACCTTGATCTGCGGATGGCGTTTGGTGACGCTGTCGATCATGCCGAAGAAGACACTCGGATCGAGCTTGGACTTGGCTTCCACTTCCGGTCCGGGAATGCCGAGCCCCAGCTGCAGATCCTCTTCGTTACCCACCAGCACGTCGACGTTCTCCACAATGCGGTTGATCACCTCCGCCGCCTTCGACTCGCCGCCCCAGAGACTCCACAGCTTCGCGCGGTAGTTGAGATCGAACGACACGGTCGCGCCCTGATTCTTGGCCGCTTTCATGCCCTCGATGATCACGTCCGACGTCGTGGCCGAAAGCGCGGCGAAGATGCCGCCGCTGTGAAACCAGCGCGTGCCGCCCGCGAAAATGTGATTCCAGTCGAAATCGCCGGCCTTCAACAAAGCCGCCGCTTCGTTGGAGCGGTTGTAGAATACGATGGGCGCGCGCACGCCCAAACCGCGATCGCTGTAGACGGCGGCCATGTTCGGACCGTTCACGCCGTTGTGCTTGAAGCGCTTGTAGTAGGCGCGCACGCCCATCGCTTTCACGCGTTCGGCAATCAGATCGCCGATCGGATACTCCGACATGGCCGACACCACGCCGGTGTTCAAGCCGAAGCAATCCGCCAGATTCGCCGCGCAATTGAACTCGCCGCCGCTCACATGGATCTGGCACTCGGTCGCCTTGCGGAATGGGATCACGCCCGGATCGAGGCGGTGTATCAAAGCGCCCAAGGAGACAAAATCGTTCGCCCCGTCTGGGCGGATAGTGAGACCGTAACTCATAAGCTCTCATTGTAAGCCGAGCCCGCTCCGCGCTATCCTTAGCCCCATGTCTGGCATTCTGCGCCTCAGCCTGCGTGTGCTTGTACACAACGGCCCAGGCGTGCTCCATCAACTCACCGGCGTCATCGCCCGCCATCAGGGCGACATCACGTCGGTGGGAATCAGCGACGGCGGCGCTGAGACCTTCTTCGAACTCACGCTGCCCACCGAAGACCCGGCCGCGTTGCGCGCCGATCTCGCCGAGCTGAGCGTGGTGCGCGAGGTGACCGTCGAAAAAAGCCTGCAGCAGATCTACGGCAAGCGCATCATCATCATGGGGGGCGGCGCGCAGGTGGGGCAAGTCGCCATCGGCGCCATCATGGAGGCAGACCGTCACAACATCCGCGGTGAGCACATCTCGGTGGACACCATCCCGCTCGTCGGCGAGCAGCAACTGGCTGAAGCAGTGCGGGCCGTGGCGAGGTTGCCGCGCGCGAAGGCCCTGGTGCTGGCCGGCTCATTGATGGGTGGAGAGATCGAGCGTGCTGTGCGCGAAGTGCGCGCCAAGGGACTTCTGGTGGTGAGCCTCAACATGGCGGGCTCAGTACCGGACGCCGCGGACCTCGTCGTTACCGATCCCGTGCAGGCCGGCGTGATGACGGTGATGGCGATTGCCGATACCGCGAAGTTCTCCGTTGACCGGCTCTCGCGCCGTGTGTTCTGATCCGATGCTCACACGCCGCACTATCCTTGCCACCCTGCCCGCCACCGCTGCTGCTACCGCGCAGTCCCGCCGCCGGCGCCGAGCCAACATCGTCTTGATCATGGCGGACGACTTGGGCTTCGGCGATCTTGGCTGCTACGGCCAGAAACACATCCGCACGCCGCACATCGATTCGCTCGCCGCCGCCGGCCTGCGCTTCACCGATACCCGGCTGCACCGTCTGCGCCCCATCGCGCAGCGTGCTGATGACCGGCCTCCACGGCGGACACACGCCCATCCGCTCCAATGGCGGCGGCGCAAGTCTCCTCGCCAGTGAGCGCACGGTGGCTGAACTACTTCAACATGCGGGCTACAAGACGGGCTGCTTCGGAAAATGGGGACTCGGCGATATCGGCACCGAGGGCGTGCCGTGGAAGAAGGGGTTCGATGAGTTCTTCGGCTTCCTGCATCAGGCGCACGCGCACTTCCACTATCCGCGCTTTCTATACAAGAACGGCGAGGAATTTCGCCTCGAGGGCAACTCCGACACCAGCCGCAAAACGTACGCCAACGACGTGATCGCCGCGCAGTCGCTCGACTTCATCCGCCGCGCGGCTGACTCCGGTTCGCCGTTCTTCGCCTATTTGCCGTTCACGGTGCCGCACTGGGAACCGCATGCGCCCGGGGACTCGATGGCGGAGTACCGCGGCACGCTCGGCGCGGACGGCCCAAAGTTCCAGGCAAAAGACGGACGCCTCGCCGCGCAGCCCGATGTGCGCACGGCCTACGCGGCCATGGTGTCGCGCCTCGATCGCTATGTGGGCCAAGTGCTGGCGCTGCTGCGCGAACGCAAGCTGGAAGACGACTCCATCGTGTTCTTCACCAGCGACAATGGCGGCGTCTATCGCTCCACGGGCGATGAGTTTTTCGCCTCCTACGGCCCGCTTCGCGGCCAGAAGACCAACCTGTACGAAGGCGGGCTGCGCGTGCCGATGCTGGTGCGCTGGCCGGGCGGAGGCGTCAAAGCAGGGGCGGTGAGCAACTTAGCCTGGAGCTTCCAGGATTTCCTCGCCACCGCCTGCGAGGTCGCAGGCATCGCCGCGCCGAAGACCGATGGCATCTCCGTGGCTGCCACGCTGCAAGGCCGCCGCCAGAAGCCGCACGAGTATCTCTACTGGGAACTGCCGCCGTATCTCGCCAAGACCGGAGAGTTCGATCACGCCAAGAAGCCGATGCAGCCGCTGCGGCAAGGCAAGTGGAAGATTGTGCGTCCGAAGCCCGACGCGCCGGTGGAACTGTATGACTTTGCCGCGGACCCGGGCGAATCCAAAGACTTGGTCAAGAGCGCGGCGAAGGTGGCCGCGAAACTGGAAGCGCTGATGGCCGCGGCCCACACGCCGGCGCGACAGCAGGTATCGCCGCCTCACCCCTGGTGGGACGCAAGGTCCTAGCGGCGCGCGATCATCCGGCGGCCCGAGCCCGGCGTGGCCGCGGTGTACGTCACGGGCTGCCCGGCCTCCACGGCGAGCGCACGAAGCCTCGACTCCGGCCAACGCGCACTGCCATCGTACGGGATGAAGTTCTTCGCCTCCGCATCGTACAGGAACGCCTGCACGCGGCCGTCGCGTACGGCGTAGACCACGAGGTCGCACTCGCGCACGGGCCCGGAACCGTTCAACGCCTTGGAGACGAACGGCGCCGCGGCGCGGCTGAGGAGAAGATCGACGCGCCGCCCGGCGGCCACGGCGTTCTCTTTGGTGAGCGTCACCTGCTGGCCCACGATGGGAGCAAGGTCGGAGTCGAATGCCAGCATGAACTGCTCCATGTCGCGCCGCGCCCCATCCGGATCGCGCTGCGGAAAGCCAGAGTTCGAAGTGGGGCGAAACACGGTCGCGGTGAAGAACCGGAACATGGTATCGGTGGATCCGTCATGCGTGAATCCGAAGCCGCGAATCTGGTCGCCGAGGTGGGCGGTGCCGGGGGCGTCGTAAAAGTTCAATTGCGGCGTGCCGAACATGCCGACGCGCGCGTAGATGTTCCGCAGATGCGGGATCTTCACGATCTGCGGCAGGCCCTCGAAGCTGGCCTTGCCGCCAGTGCCGAAGAAGCCCTTGGCCGGATCGAGTTCGTGGCACTCGGCGCAGGTGAACGAGGCCTTGCCCACGAGCGTGTCCAGGAGCGGCGAGACTACGCCGTCCGAAGCCCGCGCGCCGGAGTAGAACGCCGCTCCGCGTTGCTGGGAGGCCGTGAGCGAGTTGTCGAGATTGCGCACGGGATTGGGAGGCGGCAACACCTGGAGTTGGAAGTCGGCGAACTCCTGCATCTCGGCCTTGGATGGCCGGTCCGGGCTGCCCACCAATTCTTCAAACGCGCCAGCAAAATTCAGGAACGAAATGTTGGCATCGAACGCGCTGGTGCCGGCGGGTCCAGTGGCGCGATCTCCGCGCCAGTGCATCGCGCCCGAGAAGCGCATGCCGCGGAGCGTTTGCGTTGTGAACGGGCCCTTCATCGGATGGAAGTCCTCAGCCTTGCCGCTCCCATTGATCTTGATGTCGATGCCGAGCAGTTGCTGGAAGAGCGGATTGAGATAAGGGCCGAAGTTGATCGGAATCGGACTCTTGGTCACCTCCGCATCGGGATTGCCGAGATCCCACGCAAGGTCATCCATGTCGCCGAACTGATGGCAACTCGCGCAACTCGCCTCGCCGTTGCCGGAGTACCGCGTGGCGTCGTAGAGCAGCGGGCGTCCCTTGGCGATCGACGGCGGCTCGGGATTCGGCATGGCCACCGCGGATGTCTCTTCGCGCGAGTCGAGCCGTACGGCCTTCACCTCGTTGTCAAAGCGCGTGAGCACGTAGAGCACGCCGCGGTCTTCATCCAGCGCCAGTCCGCCGGGTCCTCCGCCGCTCACGCGGATGTAGCCGGCGCTCGCCGTCCGGGGATCGAAGCTGTCCTGCTCCACGGCTTCGGCGTTGAACACGCCCACCGCGCTGGATCCGTAAGCCGCGACGTAAATCCGGCTGCCGTCGGCGCTCACGGCAAGATCCAGCGGCGTGGACAAGCTGTGTTCGCGCGCGCTGAGATCGAAGCCAGGCGACCCGGCCAGTTTGGCGTAGTCGATATGCTTGTTCAGGTGACGCGGCATCACCGTCGAATCGCGAATCACGGTAAGCCGCGTTTCCGCGAGATGGCCCTGCACGGTGCTGCCGCCAAACTTGCCCGGCCCCTCAAAGCGAACGTGGTTGAAGGCCTCGGTGTTGGAGACATACAGCGCGCCGCTCACCGGATTCACGGCCATGTTGAACAGCGTCGTGCCCACATGCGCGTACGCCTCGCGCTGCATCAGGCTGCTTGCGTCCACCGCAAACACGTCGGTGTCCGGCAGGTTGAACTTGACCGAGTTGTCCCAGTTGCGGCGCAACTCATCTTCCCAGTGTCCGGTGCCGCGATTGAACTTCACAATCAGCCCGGTTTCAGGAGCAGGCTCGCCTTTGGCATCCGTGGCCGGACCGGGATTGCCGCCTGGGCTCATCGAGCGATCGCGCATCGTGCACGGCTGGCTGGGTTTGAAGCCTTCGCACACGCGGCCGTCGCTCACCGTGGTGGTTAGATTGCCGGTCTTGTAGCCCGCCACATAGACCGTCTTCCTGTCAGGGCTCACGGCCAACGCGCGCGGCGTATCGGTGAAGAAACTCAGGATACTCACCGGCAGCCCGCCGGCGGACGCATTCTCCGGCGAAGCAGGGTCAAAGACCCAAACATCGGCGCGAGGCACGCCGGGCGTGGTGAACTGCGGATCGCCCGCCCCCGGCACGCTGGCCAGTTCCGCCGCCACGCGCCGTTGCCCGCGGTGCGCCGTGGTGATGAAGGCACGCGCCGGATCGCCCGCAAAGACGATGTCGCTCGGCTCATCGCCCACCAGCAGCGTTCGCACCACGCGCGGCGTGCCGGCGAGACTCACAATGCTGACGCTGTCGGAAAGATAGTTCACCACCCAGACTTCGTCGCTGGTGCGAGCTGCCACGGCCACGGGCTCCAGGCCCACCGCAACGCGGCTTTCAAAGACGAGCGTACCGGAGGTAATGTCGAAGACTTCGAGAGTTCCGTTCGGGGTGTTGGCGGCGAGCAACCTTCGCCGGTCCGGAGTGATTGCCAGGGGCCGCACCGGGCCGCTTTCGAAGGCAACAAACTCAGGGCCGTTCGAAGCGCCGTCCACCGGCAGCAAACCGTTGCTAAACGCCGCCAGGATCGCGGCCATGACTGCGCCTACACCTATCCGTTTCTTCATTCCGCCCTGCCGCTATGCAAGCTCACGCATCGCATCAGATGGTGCGGACGAAGGGACTTGAACCCCCACTCCCTTGCGGGAACCAGATCCTAAGTCTGGCGCGTCTGCCAATTTCGCCACATCCGCCCGGAGTGTGCGCGCGCTTCTTTGAGCATAACATTCACTCCGTCCAGACTACGCGCGGGCGCGGCGATCCGCAGTCGCACTCGTCTTCCACTACGCGCCCGGCGCGGCCCGTGGCCAGCCGCCACACCGGGTGACGCAGGTTCCGCAGGCTTGTCAATAGCAGTTCGCCGCTGCCGCCTCGCTGTTCCCATTGCACGAGCGTTGGATCGAAATGCAGCCCGGCGAATGCCTCGCACTCGGCGCCCAGCAACTCGCCCTGGAATCCGCGGAACTGCTCAAACAGCGGCACACGCCAAACGTCCCACAGCCTGTCACGCAAATCGCGCGTCAAGGGCGTCTGGCCCACGCCCGTGAACGCAACGATGCCGAACTCGGGCGCGGCGAGTTTGGGCGTGCGCGCGCACAACTCCGCCAGCATACCGGCAGGCGCAGCCAGCACGTCGATGTCCTCAAAAACAGCCGGCGCTGGCGCATCGTCCATACAGATCTCCACGGGCGAAGCGATGCGGAACCACGGGCGGCAAGCCAAGGCGCGGCCGGGAAGCGGCTCGCCCCAACATGTCTCCAGCGCCACGGGCTCGGGAATCGCAGCAGCGGGATTCAGAAAGTCGGCATGGGCGCCGAAGAACTCGGCCAGTTCGACCACGGCATCGGCCAGCATGGGCGTGGCCCCGTATCTCGCCGTGGTAGCGGCCGCCTGTTGGAACAAGTGCCAGGCGGCCGCGTCCGCCGGCTTCGCCGCGCCCCCAACGGTGCGGCGAAGCAGCCATGAAGGCACCCGGGAAACAGTGGAGGAGAGCGTTGACCCCAGAACAGCGTTCTATAGGTTTAGTCCTCCGGTGAACCGCACTCTCTCAGCTAAACTTTATGGAGCCATGCATTTTCCGGGGGTATTTCTCGGTGTTGTGCTCGCGCAGATTCACGAACCGGCGCATCCGAGGCAACTTTCACCGCTTTACGAAGACAACGTGCTCCGCGTTGTAAAGCAACACGGGGCATCGAGCCCGCAGGTGGCCGACGCCGCCCTCGTGGCGGCTCAGTTTTTTCATTCCACCGGTCAGACATCCGTGGCGCGCCGATATGCGGAGCAGTCGCTGGCCGCGCGCGAATCGGCGGCTGCGCATGAATGGCTCGCGACACTCGCTCCGGAAAATGCACTCACACACCTGGAGCGCGCGATTGCGTTGCACTCAAAACCGAACGCGCCGCGCGCGCGGCTCCACACCCGGCTGGCCAACTGGTACGAAGCGCATCGAGCGCCCAAGCCCGCACTCGACGAGTACCGCGCGGCCGTGGGCGTGTGGGAAGCATTGGGTGCGGCGGAGACCGAGGGGCTGGCGGTGGCGCTCAACGATCTCGGCCTCTCGCTGGAAAGCCAGACGCCGCCGGCGTTTGCCGAGGCAGAGCGGCTGTACCGCCGCGCGCTGGCGATTCAGGAGCGGAAGCTCGGGCCGAGGCACGCCGAAACCGGCATTACGCTGAACAATCTCGCCGGAGCACTGGGCGCGCGCGGCCGGTTCGCGGAAGCCGAGCCGGTGCTGCGCCGCGCGCTGGCTGTGCTCGACGCGGCGTTAGGGCCGGAGAGTTTGAAGTCCGCCAACTGTGCGTCGAACCTGGGCGACCTGCTCTCGGCGCGCGGCGTCGCCAAGGCCGAAGCGCAGGCGCTCTACCGCCGTGCCTTGCAGACGTTTGAAGCTGCGGGCGATGCCGAGGCGGTGACGCGGCTCCAGGCGCTCATCGAGGCACGATGAGCTGGGCCATCGCCGCTGCACAGTCGGCCTCGGTGCCCGGCGACCTCGCGGCCAACGTGGCGAATCATCTCCGCTTCGTGGCCGGGGCTGCCACCGCCGGCGTGCAGTTGCTTGTGTTTCCCGAGCTCTCGCTCACTGGCTACGAACTGGACCTCGCCGCCTCGTGCGCTATTCACCCTGACGACGAGCGCCTGGCGCCGCTGCGCGCGGCCGCCGAGCGCCGCATGATGATCATCGTCGCCGGCTCGCCCATTTTCCAGCACGGGCTCCACATCGGCTCACTCGCGTTTCTGCCGGATGGCGCGGTGTCGGTGTACACCAAGCAGCACGTCCACGCGAGCGAGTTACAGGTGTTCGCGCCGGGCGCCGGAGGCGAGGACCTGATGGGCGGCGAACCAGCGCAGCGCGTGGCGCGCGCCATCTGCTTTGACGCAACGCGCGCATCGCATGCCGCCGCAGCCGCGGCGCGCGGGGCCAGCGTCTATGCCGCGAGTGTTATGATCGATCGCGCTGGTTACGCGCGCAAAACTGCGCTGCTCGCCGGCTACGCACGCATGCATCGCATGACAGTGTTGATGGCCAACTACAGCGGGGTTTCGGGTGGCGAGGTGTCGGCCGGAGGAAGCGCGATCTGGAATGCGCTGGGAGAAGTTTTGGCGGAGGCCCCGCCGGAAGGCGAGGCATTGCTGATCGCACGAACGGGGCATTCGGAACTCGTGAGGTTATAAGCCCCACTCACTCGGCTCGGCCGTCGATAAACGGATCCAGCCCTCATGAGGCAGCGCGTCGAGCGGCAGGGCATCCTGCCAGAGCGAAAGCTGCAGCGGCACAAAGTCGGTGGCCGATTGCGACACCATGCTCAGCGGAATGCGCAGTTCCAGCACGCGCTGGTAGGCCGCTTCGAGCTTGCCGTTTTCATGCTGCTGTTTCACGCGGGCGGCGCCGGATTCAAGTTCAATGTCCCACTCCGCGCCGCCCGCGTTCAGATGCAGACGGATGCCGGCCACCGATTGCTCAAAGTCCACGCGCAGGAACAAGTGCGTGCGGTTGCTGCCATACAGCAGTTCGCGCACCAGGAAGCGCTTGCCGTGCATCGCGCCGCTCCGGTTGTCCACGCGGTAGCTGCCCGCGCCCAGCCATTCAAAGTACGACGTCACCTGGCCGTCGATCTGCGGTTGAATCGGCGCGGACGGCAAATGGTGCTGCTCGCTCAACGGCACCTTCAGAATCGGGCGGGCCAGTTCCTCGGGCGCCGCGGCATTCACCAGGCGGAACACGTTGGTGAGATGGCTGCGGAAGAGCTGATCGAACTCGGCACGATTGTCCGAGGAGTGCTCGGGCCCATACCACCAACACCAGTCGCTGCCCTCGGCGATCAGCAACTCCTCCCACGCCAGCTTGCGCTGCGCTTCGCCCACCGTGCCCGCGGCCACGGCGGCCTCATATGCCTGGCGCGCACGCAACAGCAATTCCCAGGCGCGATTGTCTTCTTCCGCGCCGATCCAGACATCGAAGTTCGCGTTGATCCACGAACCCGGAAAGATGCGGCTGAGCGGATCGGCGGGCACACGGGCCATCGCTTCAGACACCGTGAGCGCTTCCATTTGCCCGTCGGCGGCGATGCATCCGTAGAGCGTTTCCAGGAACGGACGGCCGTTGAGATCGTAATATTCCCACGCGTTCTCGCCATCGAGAATCACCGGCACCAACGCATCGCGGCCGGTGGCGAGGATTGACCCGCAGTGCTCGCGCACGCGCCGCAGAAAATGGCCAGCCGCCGAGTGCGCATCCATCCGCGAGTAGACGAAGCCGATCAGGTCGCTCAGCTCATGATCGCGAAACAGCAGTTTCATCGACTCGCCGCCTTGCGACCATTCATACGGCCGGTACGTCTCATACGGCCCGGCGTGGCGCTCCAGCGTGCGCGCCAGCACGCCGTTGTCCGTGGCCGCCCACTGAAAGCCTGTTTGCGAGGCGACCGAAAATACCTCGTCCGAAACCGAACCTTCCGACGGCCACAAGCCCACTGGCGCTGCGCCGAACTCGCGCGTCATGTACTCACGCGAGCGTTCCAATTGATGCCGGGCATCGCCGGGATACCGGAACCGCGTGGGCAGCGGCACGTAGGGATCAGCGACACCCGCAATGTTGGAATCGCACAACAGCGGCAGGATCGGGTGATAGAACGGCGTGGTGCTTACTTCAATCTGGCCGCGCCGCGCAAACTCGCGATAGACGGGCAGCACCTCGCTCATGATCCTCACCTGCAGCTTGCCCATGCGCGACTGGTCTTCGAGCGAATAGTTGCGCTCCTTGGCCACCAGATCCCGCACGTCTGCGTCTTTGGCCAGGAACTCTTCGTCGAACCACGCCACCTGCGAGAGCACCTGCAAATCGCGCAGCGCCTGCGCGCCAAAGGCGGCACGCGCTCGGCGAGGCTCGCGGCCCGAGGCCTCCCACATATCCAGCAGTTCGCCGTAGCGAGGATAGCGGCGGATCAACCGTCCGGGATGCGCCTGGAAGAAATAGCGGAGGATGAATGCCTGCTCCTGCTCATTCAGCTCCTCGGCGGGTTTCAGTGCCAGGTGCAGAAACGGATCGTCGGCCTTGCCCTCCACATACTCGGCAATCTGCACCATCATCGATGGCACGAGGTTGAACGTCTGGTGCACACGCGGAAACGCGTCGAGCACTTTGACCATGCCGTAGTAGTCCTTGAGCGCGTGCATACGCGTCCACGGCAGGTGATACTGGCCGGTCACCAGATCCTTGTAAAAAGGCTGGTGCATGTGCCAGACGAAGCAGATGTAGATCTGGGCCAAATCCGATTATCGCGCGCGGGCCGCGGCAAAGTAGCTGCGCACGGGAGTGGGCGGCGTAGTGCCCTTAAGGGCCACCCAGAGAATGTCGTTCAACTCGTCGTCATCAATGCGATCGGCCTCGGTGAAGTCCATGGCTTCGCTGCGCCGCGCGCCGGCCGCGTTCGCCGGGTTGCGCCTGTCAAGCGGGATGCGGTTCTGCTCGGCCTGGTAAGGCACCGCATCGGGCTGATTGGCGAAGGCCTGCCACATCACGGGGGCGGCGGCGTCGAAGTGCGTCATGGGGCGCAGGCCGAGAATCAACTCCATCGTCCGCAGCATGGAAGTGGTGTTGTAGAGAGACGAATCGACAAGGCCGCTGCGGCGCGTGTAGGGCGAGATGATGAAGGCCGGTGAGCGGTGCGAGTCGATATGGTCGGGTCCATTCTGCGCGTCGTCTTCCAGCACGAAGATCGCCGTCGAGTTCCAGAACTTGCTCTTGGAAACCGCTTCCACAATCATGCCGAGCGCGAGGTCGTTGTCGGCCATGGCCGAGAGCGGATCGATTTTGCCGGCCGAGGTGCCGGAGGTGTGATCGTTGCCGAGGCGCACCAGCATCAGCCGGGGCATCGTCTGCATCTGCTGCAGATCCGCGATGAACGTTTTGGCGCGTTCCACGTCCGGATAGTTCAAATCGAAGGCGCGATAGTTCAGGTTGGTCACCGGCGCCAGCGCGGCATCGCGGATCGACTTGATCTGCCGCGGGCCGGTGCGCTCAGGCAGATTCTGAGCGTAGTAGCCGTAGTTGCGCATGGTGAGACCGGCCGACGCGGCTTGTGTCCAGATGTGGCCGGCGGGCGGACGCGCCGCAGGCTCGCCGCCCTCATAGTCATAGTGCTTGCGGCGGCCCGCGTAGCTGTTCGGCCACATCTTCTGTACGTAGTCCGGCGCGATGGCGGCGGTGGTCCAGTTGTGGCCATCGGCGCTCACGTCTGCACTCACATAGAAGTTGTCAAACAACACATACTCGCGCGCCAGCTTGTGGTGATTGGGCGAGACGTTTTCCGGGAACAGGCACAACGACTTGTCGCCGTTGCCTTTTTCGAGATCGCCGAATACCTGATCGTAGGTGCGATTCTCTTTGACGATGTAGATGACATGCTGCAGCGGGGATGGCTTGCCCGGTGCGTTCGGAACGGGGTTGCCATCCGGGATCGCCACGCGGTCCAGCAGTTCGTCTTTGTACGGCGAGTTCTGGCGCACGGTTGCCGTGTACTTGTCGAGCTTGGCGAAATCGAACGGATCGACGATGGACACCGTACCCACCTGGAGCCGCCCCACATATTGCGGAGCGCGTAGGCCCCCATGCAGCGGATTCGGCCGTTCCGCCGGATTGGGCCCCTGCGGATTCGGAAAGCTCCGCGGCCCGCGCCCGTTGAAGATCAACAGACGCCCGTCGCGCAGACCGCGCGCAGCAATGGGATACCAGGCGGACGGCAGGAAGCCCAGCACCGTGGTGGCTGCTTCGCTCACATCGGCCACGGCCACGGCGTTGGCATCCGAGCACACCACGTACAGCGTGTTGTTGTCGGCGCTCAAGGCGAGCGCGCTCGGCGTCATGCCCAGCGGCTGCCGCGGCGTCAGCGATACGTTGATCGTTTCCACCAGCCGCATCTGCTTGCCCGCGTCGAGGCCGATCGAATACGCGCGGTTGGTGTTCGACGCCGTCACGAAGAGGCGCGACTTGAACGAGGCTTCTTTGTCTTCGGCATCCTTGGGCGCGCCGTCGCGCCAGATCATGTCGGTGGTGTGCGGGCCCACGCGCAACAACGCGAGTTGCTGACCGTCGGCGGCCTGGTGATGATAGACAGCGCCGTCGGCCCAACTGGAGACGAAGTAGCTCAGGCCGTCGGGATGGAACAGAATGCGGTAGGGGCGGCGGCCGGTTTTGAACTTCTCGATCACGCGGCCCGATTGCGGGTTGATCACCACGACCTGGTCGCGGAAAAGCCCGGCGGCGTAGATCAGACGGTCTGACGGATCGAGCGTGACGTCCCCGATAAAATCCTCATGCGTGCGTCCGGCGGCGGGCGTCACCTCAAACGTGCGCTCGGCCTTTGCCTCGCCCGCGTCAGACAGAGAAAACTCATACACCGACGCGCGCGACCCGCCACCCACGTACAGGCGCTTGCCGTCCTTGGTCATCGCCAGGCCCAGCCACCCGTCCGGCATCGCCACCTTGCTGACGATCTTTTCGGTCTTCACGTCCATCACCTGCAGCGACGGTGGATTGTAGCCGCCGTTCAGCACGACGACAAACTTGCCGTCGGGCGTGATGCGCGACGTCATGGGAAAGGTGCCGAGTTGCACCTGCCGGCCGGCGGGCCGCAAAGACCAGCCGCTGTTCAGGAGCGTCGATCCGTCCGCCTGTGGCCCGACGCGGCGCGGCTCAGCCCGCTGCGATTGCAGCAGGGCGGTGCTGACGCCGAGGGCAAGGCCGATGGCCGCAAGAGCAGAGAGGACGCGAAGAACCATGGTGAATAACCATTCTAGCGGGCGGCCCTGTCATGTGTGTGAACGGCGCAGGAGCAGCATCGCGATTCCGGGGAGCGCGATGGCCGCCGCAAACGCCAGCAGGAACGACTCGCGGCCCGCGGCAAACGCACCCGCGCCGGCGTAGGCGAGCGAGATGCCGAGGTTGGCCAGCGCGGCAAGCGTGAGGAAGCCGCCGCGCGTCATGCCCGACGCACCGGCGAATACCGCTGAGGCTTCCGCCAGCACCGGCACCGAGCGAAACACAATCACCAGCCAGTCGCCGTAGCGAACGCGCGCCCGCTCCAGCCGCACTCGATCCGCCTCCGGCAGCCACTTGGCGGACGCCGCGCCGCGCCCCAGCGCGTAACCGATGAGCGAGCCCGCCGTCATGCCGGCCCATGAGACCAGCGCCCCGGGCACGAAACCGAGCAGCGCGCCGGCAGCCGTGGAAACGAGGCTCGACGGCACCGGCAGCAGAATGTCGGCGGCGAGCAGAGTTGCCAGGAGCGCCGCCACGGTAGCGCTGGGTGTGGCCGTGCGCCACGTTTCAAACCACGCGAGGATCGGCTCTTCCCAAAGGAAGAACGGAACAAGGATCGCGGCCAGCATCGCCACCGCAACCAAGGGAAGCCTCGAAGAAGGCATATGCTAACAGGAGAACATGAAGCCGCTCCCTCCGCCGACTCCCGCCGAAGCCCGCGAACTCGCGCTCGCTGTCCTGGCCGCCGACAGGTTCCCGATGCTCGCCACCATCGACGGCGATCAGCCACGCGTGCGGCCGGTTTCGCCCGTGCTCACCGAAGAGTTTACGGTGTGGGTCGCGTCCATGCGGTCATCGGGCAAGACGGGCGAGATCGAACGGAGCCGCCGCGTGGAGCTGTGCTGCATGACGAAGGACCACGATCAGGTCCGCATCACCGGCACGGCCGAGTTGATCACCGGCGGCGAAAAGCGCCAGGCGATCTGGGACGCGAACCCGCTGTTGCGTGCATATCTGAAGTCGATTGACAACCCCGAGTTTCTGCTCTACCGCATTGACCCGCATCGCGTCCGTTATATGCGGGAGTGGGCGCTTGAGTATCACGAAGTGCCACTGTGAGGTGAGCAGAATCAGGAACGGAGCCCGGCCACGGCTTCGATTTCGAGCAACGCGCCTTTGTCGAGGCGGGAGACTTCCACGGTGGTCTTGGCGGGAGGGTGCGTCATGACCGCGCCGTATAGCTCGTTCATGCCCGCGAGCAACCCGAAGTCCGTGATGTAGATGTTCACCCGGGCAATCAACTCGAGCAACGATCCGGCGGCTTCGAGCACGGTCTGGAGATTAGCGAGTGCTTGGCGCGTTTGACCCTGAATGCCGCCCGGTGCGAGTTCGCGCGTGCGCGGGTCCACACCCAGCTGGCCCGAGGCATAGACAACGCCATTGAGGACTGCCGCCTGCGAGTAGGTGGCGTTGTTCGGCGGAAGCGCGGATACATGGATAGTCTGAACGGGCATACTTCAGTGTCGCGCGTGGACGAGGCGGCGATCGGCGGGTGGTTTTATCCAGCCTTGCCCTCGCGGCGACCACGGCCTGGCCGACCAGTTCCAGTTCCCGCAGCGCCTCTTCGAAAGCGCCTGATTGAGACGCTCGAAGGCGCAGGCCCAGCTAACGCCGCCGGAAGAAGTCGACGAGGCCCTTCCATTTGCGGTTGATCAGCTCCCCGATATTCAGCGCCACGGCCGCGGCGAGCAGGCCGGGCCAGAGGCTGAGCGTGGTGGGAATCGCACGGCCACCGGCGTCGAAGACCTCGCGGGCGGAGGGCTCGAAGCGGCCGCCGGTGAACGACGAGAGGCGCTTCAGCAGTTCGGGGTCCGAGCCGTGCTCGACCAGTTCCTCTTCCTGCCGGTAGAAGCCCACTTCCGGGAACGCGCGGGACTCCTCAAGCGGGCGGACGCGGAAGAAGCCGCGCTGGCTGCCGATCGAGAGCACGCCGCGGTAGGTGCCCGGGGCGACCTTCTTCACGGGCATCGCTTTGCGGAAGCTGCCCGGGCCGACGACGAAGATGTCGGGCACTTTCGCAGGCTCGGGTACCTGACGCGAGAGGCGGTATTCGGCGATCAACTCGCCCGAAGCCTGGTCGTATTGCAGTACGGCGTCCACGGGTTGGGCGTGCGGCAGTAGATCGCGAAAGATGTTGGCCCAGAGCTTGTCGTAGCCTTTCCACGCCACCCAGTCCGCGGCCCAGCGGGCCTTCGCGTCAGAGGCGAAGACGGCGGAGCGGCCGAGGCCGTACTGCCAGCGGACGAGCAGCGGGTCCTTTTGTTCCATACCGAGGACGACGTCGGCGGAGGGTTTCGAGAGGAACCGCACGTAGCCCTTGAGCGCGGGCGCTGTCTCGATGGCGACGCCGTCGAGGATTTCGCCGCGCTTCACCACCTGCGGCACCAGCGGCTTTTCGACGGCGGTGGAACCAGTGTGCTCCATCACGTCGCGCAGAAGGATCTGTTCAAGGCCCGAGGGATCGGTGAGAAAGTACGGGCGGCCCTTCGCGTTGATGGCGATCTTTTCGAGGTACGCGCGGTTGACGTCCTGCCCGAGGCCGACAGTGGAGATGGTGACCTTCTGGAGCGCGGCTTCTTTGGAAAGCGCAATGGAGTCGCCTTCTTCGGAGATACCGTCGGTGAGCAGCACGATGTGTTTGAACGTGGCCTGCACGGGGACGATCTTGCGGTACGCCTCGGCGAGCGCGGGCGCGATCTGCGTGCCGCCGTCGGGCGTGATGCCGGCGATGAGGCGCGTCATCAGCGCGCGGTCTTCGGCTTTGCGAATGGGGATGGCCCACTGGAAGGAGTTGTCGAAGATGAGCACGCCCACCTGATCGATGGGACGCAGGTTCTGCACGACGCCAATGGAGGCAACGCGCGCGAGCTCCATCTTCTTGCCTTCCATCGATGACGACTTGTCGACGATCAGCACCACGCAGGTGCCTTCGGGCGAGCGGGGCGGCGCGAGCTTGGCGGGCAGCAGGCGGTCCATCGCGTCTTCGACGGTTTTGTTTTCCGGGTAGATGTTCTTCTCGCCGGCGATGACGAGCACGCCGCCGCCTTGCTTGACATAGCGTTCGAGGTCTTCTTCAAAGCTGGTGGGGAGCGCTTCGAGGTCCCAGTTGTTGAAGACGATGGCTTGGTAGGTGTCGAGTCCGCGGAGGGGGAGCGCTCCCGCCTGCTCCACGTCATATTGCGCGGCGCGGAGGACGCCGAGGAGGTGGGCGCCGGAACCGGCCGGATCTTGCGAGAGATAGAGGAGCCGTGGACGGCGAAGCGTGAGGGCTTGCGTGAAGCGCGCTTCGCCGAGGTCGCCCGCGGTGAGTTTGCCTTGCAGTTCCACGGCGCCCGCGACGGCGAGGCTGGCATGCAGGCGCACGCGGCTTTCGCCGGCGGAGAGGTCGAATTCCTGTTCGCCGAGCGCTTTGCCTTCGGCGCCGAGTTCCACTTTGGCTTTGGTGGCGCGCGGGGTGCTGACGACGATGTCGATGGGGACGCGCTCGCCGGTGAACGCGGTGGCGGGCGCGACGATGCATTCGAGGCGCAGTTGCGGGCGCGGGCGGCCGGCGAGGGCGAAGGTGTCGACGGGGATGCCCTGCTGCTGCGCTTGCCACGCCGCGCGGGCGACGCTGCCGCGGTTTTCCTTGCCATCGCTGATGACGACGAGGCGCGGCACCATACCGGCAGGAATCGATCCGGTGGCATCGCGCAGGGCGGCTTCGAGGTCTGTACTGCGTCCGCTTTCGCCGCCCGTGCGGACGAGTTTGAGGCCCGAGGCCGCGGGCATCTCTTCGGGGGTGAGGTCGCGGAGTTCGCGTGCGAAGGGGAGGATGCGCATCCAATTGCGGCCGCGCGCGGATTCGAGCGAGCCGGCGAGTTGCGCGGCCTTTTCGAGGTCTTGCGAGGAGACGCTGGCAGAGGTATCGACGAGAACAACCGCGCCCACTTTTGTTTCAAACGTATTGAGGTGGGGTTCGGCGAGCGCGAGGAAGACGGCGACGAGCGAGAGGGCCTTGAGCGCGAGGCCCAGGCGGCGTTCGGTGCGTCGCCAGTTGAGGGCGAGCCACACGAGGGGCATGGGGGCGAACAGGAGGACCCAGGCGCGGTCGAAGGTCATGCGGTTGGCTCCGGGAAGGAAGGGGCGGACTGAAGTCCGCCGCAAGCTAAAGCTCGCCCGACGAAGACGGTGCGCGGGGTTGGGCGGACTGAAGCGCCAACGCGCGGGGCGCGTTTTTTATCCCAGAAACTCTGCGAGC
>VFZP01000086.1 GCA_016871115.1 Acidobacteriota bacterium | reverse complement strand
GCGGAAGCTGGGTATTCTTGCCGCGCCGTGAGTCAGTCAGGTGTTGGGCCATGAGATCACCGAAGCCAAGCCGTTCATCCAACTCGCGCACCAGGATCAGACCACCATCGGACGTAACGCGCGATCCCTGGCAGTCGATCTTGAGAAGGCCGTTGCAAGAGAGCTGAAAGGGCTGGTTTTGTTTGTCACCCATTGGGTGCTGTCCTCCGCAGGGGCCTTTACTGCCTTCAAACCCTCATGGACCTTGATGCGAACGAGCATCCAGGAGATTCGCACGCGCGGCTCAAAACGGAAATGTGGGTTGGAAACGTGGCGGGCCGTCGTAGCTCACACCAATGAAGGCGGTATGCAAGTCATGGAGCCACGGCCAGCGATACCACGGTCGCCGCCCTGCATCAGCAGGCGCGTTACATCATTGCTCATCGCGGGTAGAATACGGCACGCCAGGATCGAAGGCAACCACTGGGCGGCGCGGCTCGGCTACCGATTCCATCCGCTTGGCAGCCCAGCGCGAGCCCGGCAGGCAACCTTCAATCGAATGCCCATCTTCAATCACGTCGCCGAACTCGAAAAGGTAGGCCGCCGCACCGAACAACGTACGCGCCACCGCGCCCGGATCGAGCCACCGGTAGTCAATCTGCACGTCGGGCAATCCGAGCGCGTGCAGCCCCAAGGTGTCCATCAAAAAACGGCCGTCAGCCACGCCCGGCGTGTCGATGCGAAAGAAACGCACGTTGATGGCGCCGGCTTGCAGCGCGGGGACGCCGCGGGCTTCGGTTTCGCCGACGAAAAGTCCAGGCGGAATGAACTGCTGCGAGTCGATGCAATGCAACGCTTCGCCATGGACGGCTTCGAGCACGGTTTGCACTGCGAATTGCAAAGTCTTCAATCGCTCGGCGGGCGGTGCGCCGGCCGCGGGCGTTTCGCGCAGCGTCAATACAAACCGGCAAGGCTCCAGCGCCTGCCGCGCGTCGGGGAACTGCCATGATTGCGCGAGCGGAGCCGCCAGCGCCGTCGCGTCGGGCGTGCGTTCTTCCAACGTGAGTGCGATGCCGCCCGCAAGGCGCGACTGCACGTCGGCCTGCACCGCTTCGGCCGCCACGCCGCCCAACTCGGGGCAATAAATCTCAACTGACAGCGGCTGCATCTTCGCGATAGTGCTCCTTGATTTTGCGCGCGGCCGCCAGACCCACCACGCGCGCCAGCTCTTCTTCCCGCGCTGCCTTGATCGCGCTCAGCGATCCCAACGCGCGCAGCAGTTTCCGCACCGTCCCCGGGCCGACGCCCTTCACATCCAGCAGTTCGCTGCGCAGGCGCGATGAATCGCGGCGCTGGCGGTGGAACGTCACCGCAAAGCGGTGCGCCTCGTCGCGGATCTGCTGCACCACGTGCAACACGGGCGAGTGGCGATAGAGGATCACCGGGTCATCCTCCTGGCCGTAGACATAGATGATCTCTTCGCGTTTGGCGATCGAGGCGAGCGGCTGGTTGGTGATGCCCAGCGCCTCGAGCGCCCCGGCCGCGGCGTGCAGTTGCCCGAGTCCGCCGTCAATCAGCACCAGGCCCGGCATCCTTGCATTCTCGTCGCGCAGCCGTTCGTACCGCCGCGTCACCACTTCGCGCATCGAGGCAAAATCGTCGTTGCCTTCCACGGTGCGGATGATGAACTTGCGATAGTCCGCCTTTTTCATCCGGCCCTTTTCCCACACCACCATGCTGGCCACTTTGTCCGTGCCCTGGATGTGCGAGATGTCGAAGCACTCGATGCGCTCCGGCGCGGCCTCAAGGTTGAGCGCATCCTGCAGCGCGTCTTTGATCGCTCCCTGCGACGGCGCCATCACGCGGAACCGGGCTTCGAAGGAATGCTTAGCGTTGGTCTCCACCAGCGCCAGCATCGCCTTCTTCTCGCCGCGCTGCGGCGTGTGGATGCGCACCTTGCGTCCGCGCTGCTCGCTCAGCAGCTCTTCAAAAAGCGCGTGGTCATCCACGTCGGCCGGAATGTGGATGTGGTCGGGAATCTGCCGTGCACCGAAGTAGAGCTGCGTCAGCAGGGCGGAGGTGAACTCGGCGGCGTCAAAACCTTGTTGGTCTTCCCAGAAAAACTCGCGCCGGTCCACAATGCGGCCGTTGCGCAGGTGGAAGAGATTCACAGCCACCAGCGGCGGCTCGGCGTGCAGCGCCATGATGTCGGTGTTGTCGCCCGTGGCCGCGGCCATCTTCTGCCGCTCTTCCATTTCCTCCACGGTGGTGAGCAGGTCGCGCAGCGCGGCGGCGCGTTCGAACTCCAGGTTCTCTGACGCGGTCTCCATGCGCTGCTTCAGCCCGCACGCGAGATCGCGGGACTTGCCGTCGAGAAACAATCGCATGTCCGCCACCGCGCTCGCGTAGTGTTCGTCGGTGGTGAGCCCCTGCACGCACGGGCCGTGGCAACGCTGGATGTGGAACTCGAGGCACGGATGCGTGTGCGTGCGCTCAAGGTCGATCCGGCACGACGGCACTTTGAACGTGCGGTGAATGAAATCCACCAGCCGGTGCGCCAGGTTGCCGGGGAAGAATGGACCGTAGTAGGTCTGCCCCTTGATCAGCCGCCGCGTCACGTACACGCGCGGGTACTTTTCATGCGTCACGCGAATGCATGGATATGTTTTATCGTCGCGCAGCAGGATGTTGAAGCGCGGCTTGTACTGCTTGATGAGATTGTTCTCAAGCGCCAGTGCTTCCTTCTCGTTGTCCACGAGAATGTAGTCAATGTCCGCCGCCACGGCCACCAATTTGGTGAGCCGCGGATTCCGGTCCTCGGCAAAGTAGTTGCGCACCCGCGCCCGCAACTGCTTGGCCTTGCCCACGTACAGCACCGCGCCCTCGGCGTCCTTCCACAGGTACACGCCGGGCCGCATCGGAAATTGCGCAGCTTTCGCTTTTAGATGCATGCGGGGAAGCGGACGTTGCTAAACTCTGATTGTGACACGCGCGGTCATACTGCTTTGGACCCTGAGCCTCGCGGCTCTGGCGCAACAGCCACAATCGCCAACCCAAGCTCCCGTTGAGCCGCCCGAAGAAGACGCTTCGCTCAAAGAGAAAGAGTATGCGCTCAATCCGGTGCAGGCGGAGCAGGAATTGAAAGTCGGTAACTTTTACGCCAAAAAGGGCAGTTTGCGCGCCGCCGCGCTGCGTTTCGCCGAAGCCGTGAAGTGGAACCCCGCCTTTGCCGACGCGCATTACCGCTTGGCGGAAATGTACGAAAAGATGAGCAACGCGGAGAAAGCGCGTGAGGCGTGGACCCAGTTCCTCGAAACCGCGCCGGACGACAAACGCGCCGCGGCGGTGAAGCGGAAGTTGTCAAAGCCCGTCGCCGCCGCCCGTCCGAAGTAGACTCCATCCCTGCTCTTAGGCGAACGTGATCTTGAGCCCGAACGCTGGCGCCGCCGTGGCCGTGTCCGGGTTGGATGCGGGCAAAGCTACCGAGAGGATGTTGCCGCTGGCGCGTACCTGATGCCGCAGCGGGCCGCCCTGGTGGCCGAGTAACTCCACTTGAGACGGCGCCGCGGCCAAGCCGGGAATCTCCACCACGCCTGTGGCCGGCCGCTGGAACACGAAGGCGTATAGCGTACGGTCACCTTTGCGCGTGAAGCGCACCTCTTCGCTCGTGGTGGTTTTGGTTTGCGCCAGCGCGGCGTTAGGCCGCGTTCCGCGGATGCCTTCGCCGTTCAATTGCATCCAGGTGCCCAGTTTGGTGAGCCGGTCCATTTGAATCTCCGAAATGCTGCCATCGGGGCGCGGGCCGATGTTCAGTAGCAGATTGCCGTTTTTCGCCCCGATGTCGATCAGCATCTCAATCAGCTTGTCGGCGGCGATCACGTGGCGGCCGTCCTCCACCTGGTTGTAGCCGAAGCTGAAGCCGAGTCCGCGGCAGCTCTCCCACTTCTTTTCGACGGTCCGGTCGTACTTGGTGTACTCAGGCGTGGTGAAGTCGATGTGCGGCGTGTTGAAGCGGCTGTTGACGAGGCCCTCGGGGAAGCGGTTGTAGTAGGCGGCGAAGATGCCGGCGATTTTGCCGAGCTTGGGATAGCCGATGTCGTTCCACAAGACAGCAGGCTCGTAGCGATCGATGAGTTCGCGCCAATGCGTGTCGGCATGGTCGGCGTAGGCTTGGGATTGCGGGGCGGTGGTGCGCAGGTCGGCCATCTAGGTGACAGGCGTGGTTTCAAAGCTCCAATCGAGCCCGCCGGAGTAGTAGAGACCCATGCGCAGGCCGCGGCGGCGGACGGCGGTGGTGAGTTCGCCAACGAAGTCGCGCCGGGTGGTGAGGTCTTGGCGGATGGGATGCTTTACTTTGCTGGGCCAAAGCGCAAAACCGTCGTGGTGTTTAGTGGTGAATACGGCGTAGCCGGCTCCGGTGCGCTGGATCACGCTGGCCCACTGCGCGGGGTCCCACTTTTCTGTAGCTTTGTGGGAGGTCTCGGCGAAGCGATAGTGGTCAAACTCCGCGCCATATTTTTCGGCATGGCGGCGGTAAGTCTCCGACGTATTCAGGCGCAGCGAATTCAGATACCACTCGGCGTACGGGTTCTTGTAGAACCAGGTGTTCCAATCCACCTTGCCGAGTTCGCCCGTGGGCGGCGCGAAGGCAGGCACCGAGTAGAGGCCCAATGAATGAAGATGCCGAGCTTCGCGTCGTGAAACCAGTTGGGCACGGGATGGGTCTTGAGGCTGTCCCAGGTGGGCTCGTACTGAGTGGCCGCCGCGGAGGCCGCCAGCGTGGCGAGGAACGTTCGGCGGTGCATCGTCACGCTCCCCATTTTAGCGGCGTGCGCGCCGGTTGGCTTTACTTGGGCCTGTGAGCTATTCGTCGGGGTTCAAAAAGTGATTGAGCGCCGCCCTCTCCTTGGCGCCCGCTGCTGCCGTGAAGCTGGCCAACGCGCTCGCCTCGTTCGGGTAGATTTGGAATAGCGCGGTCAGCCTCGTTATTTCGAGTAGTTCCTCGAAGCGGCGATGAAGCCGCGCAAGCTTGACTTGGCCTCCCCGCCGCACAATAGAGGCATGCGCCGCGACGAGTTCACCGAGGCCGAAGCTGTCGCAAGCTGCGAGTTTTACGCAATCGAGCACCAGGCCCTTGTGGCCGGCTTCGAATTCGCTCAGCATTTGCGCGCGTAACTCTGTGCCGTCGACGCCGATCAGGCGGTCGCCCAAGGCGAGAATCGCGGCTCCGCCGGAGTAGTGAACATCGACAGAAAAAGGCATTGGCGCTATCTTACTTCACTCCACGACTTGTTTCGAGTAGATGAGGTCTACCTGATCTTGCCGCGCTTGGTGATCCGCTCGGCGTTCAAGTAAGGCCGCAGCGCCTCGGGCACAATCACGGTGCCGTCGGCCTGCTGGTAGTTCTCCACAATCGCGACCCACGTGCGCCCCACGGCGAGGCCCGAGCCGTTCAGTGTGTGCGCGAGTTCGGTCTTTTTGCCTGTGCGGCAACGAATCGCCGCGCGGCGGGACTGGAAAGACTCGAAGTTGGAGCAGGAAGAGATTTCCTTGAACTCGTTCTGGCTGGGGAGCCAGACTTCAAGGTCATACGTCTTGGCGCTCGAAAAACCCATGTCGCCGGTGCACAGCAGCACGCGGCGGAACGGGAGGCCCAGGCGCTTCAGGATATCTTCGGCGTCGCTGGTGAGTTTTTCAAGTTCGTCGTAGCTTTGCGCGGCGCGGGTGAACTTGACCAGTTCCACTTTTTGAAACTGGTGCTGGCGGATGATGCCGCGCACGTCGCGCCCGTAGCTGCCCGCTTCGCTGCGGAAGCAGGGCGTGTAGGCGCAGAAGCTGATGGGGAGTTGCTCGCCCTCGAGCGTTTCGTCGCGGAACAGATTCGTCACCGGCACTTCGGCCGTCGGCGCCAGCCAATAGTCGGTGCCTTCGAGCTTGAACAGATCCTCGGCGAACTTCGGCAACTGCCCGGTGCCATACAGCGACGCCGAGTTGATCATGAACGGTGGCAGCACCTCGGTGTAGCCGTGCTCGCGCGTGTGTACGTCGAGCATGAAGTTGATGAGCGCGCGTTCCAGCCGCGCGCCTTGATCGAAGTACACCGCAAACCGCGCGCCAGTGATCTTGCCGGCGCGTTCGAAGTCGAGAATGCCGAGCGCCGGGCCCAGGTCCCAGTGCGGTTGGGGCGTGAAGTCGAAAGCGCGCTTCTCGCCGATTTCGTGCACGATGGCATTGTCGGCCGCGCTCACGCCCTTCGGCACGGATTCATGCGGGACGTTGGGGATGCGCGCGAGTTGGCTGCGACAAGCGGCGTCCATTTCCTCGCCGAGCCGGTCGAGCGCGGCGGATTGCTCCTTCATCTCGCGGACCTTGTTTTGCAACTCGGTGGTGTCAACCTGCTGGGCCCGGAGCTTGCCCACCTCTTTGCTTAAAACGTTCTGCTCGGCCTGTAGCGCTTCCTTGCGCGTGATGGTGGCGCGGCGCTCGATGTCCATCGAACGGAACTCGTCCAGGTTCAGTTGCAAGCCGCGGTCGGCCAGCCGGGCGGCGATTGCGTCAAGGTTGGCGCGGAAAAAAGCAAGGTCGTGCATGGCAATGAGGGAGCCCTCATTTTCGCATGGCTTCCGGTTGCTGGCGCAATTTGCGCAGAGCCTGCAACTCGCGGTCCGCGTCGGCGGCGCGGCCCAACTTCCGGTACAACTGGGCCAGTTGCAGGTGCGCCGCTTCGGCCAACGCGGAGGCGGGCTCCAGCTTCAGCACCTGCTGCAACGCGGTTTCGGCCTTGGCGGACTCGCCCAACGCCGCGTGCGCCTTGCCCAACGCAAGTGCGGTTTCCGGCATGTCAGCACGCAGGCGCGCGGAGCGCTCCAACTCCGGCAATGCTTCCTTGGCGCGGCCCAGGTTCAGCAGCATGTTGCCCAACTGATACGCCGCTACGGCCGAAGCCGGCGCCAGTTTCGTCTCGGCGCGGAATTCGCGTTCGACCTGCTCGTAGTTGCCCGCGGCCACCTGCAATTCGCCCAGCGCCAGATGCACTCCACGCAAGTTCGGGCGCGAGGCGAGAGCGGCCTCAAAGTGCTTGGCCGCCTGCTCTCGCTGACCCGCGGCAGCCGCGGCTTCGCCGAGCATCTGCTGCGTGCGGGTGGCGCCGTTGAGCTGCGCGTGCAAACTATCGAACAGGCTCTTTGAAAGACGCCCGTGCGCCTGGCTGAGGTAGTAGAGCAGGTCCGGATCGTTGGGGCGTTCGAGTAGCGCGGCTTCCAGGCGGTCTACCGCATCGCGGGTTTTGCCGGGCTCGATCCGCGCGATGCCGAGCAAGTCATTGACCTTGGCCTGTTCGAGATGCGGTACGGCCCCGGCCGCATCGCCTTGCGCGAGGAGCGCCGTGCCGAGCATCTGGTGCGCGCCGGGCAGCTCCGCGTTCAACTCAAGCGCGCGGCGGAACGGCGGAATCGCCTCGCCGTAGGCCCGCTTCTGAAACAACACGCTACCGAGGTTGACGTGCGCGGCGGCGAGATCCGGCGCCAGTTCGGCCACGCGGCGAAACTCGCGAACCGCCGTATCGAGGTCGCCCGCGGCGCGTGCCTTCAGACCTGCTTCCACGTGCTGGCGCAGTTCCGGCGTAACGGCGGCCTGGGCAAACGCGAGCACCAGCGGCAGCCACATCACTCTTTCTCCTTTACCGTCACCAGTGTGCCCGGCGCGAGTTTCTCCACCTGGCGCTTGCCGCCGGGCCACACAATCTCTACCGTGGCGGGCTGGCCGGAGAGATGCACGCGGCGGTCACTCGCTGAAAGGTAACTGCCGCTTGTCCCGGCCACTACCGTTTGCGAACCGGCGCGCACCACCGCACCCGCGCCGTCGCGATTGGCGCGTACGCCTTCGAGCTTCAACGTAACGCCCGGCGCCGCTGCCGCGCGATTCAGCAGCACCAGCGGACCTGCGCCTAATACGGAGACCACGGCATCCAGTTTGCCATCGTTGTTGAGGTCGCCGAATGCCGCGCCGCGCCCAGCCACTGCAGGCAAGCGAAGGTCCACGGCGGAGAAGCGGCCTGCGATGTTGCGATAGAGCACGGGCGGCTCCAGATAGCGCAGGCCCGTGTGAATGCGCTCAACGTTGTCGAGCACGTGGCTGTGCGCCGCGAAGATGTCTTTGTGGCCGTCATTGTCGAAATTATCAATCCCCACGCCCCAGCCGGAACTGCGAGCATTGGCGGCGCCGAGCCCGGTGGCCAGGCTCGCGTAGCTGAACCGGCCCTCGCCTTCATTGCGGTAGAGCGCGAACTTCTCGAGCGCGAGGTTGGTGACGATGAGGTCCGGCCGGCCATTGTTGTCGTAGTCGCCGAAGGCTGCGCCCATGCCGGCGTAGGTGCGGGCGTCGTCTGAGAGTGCGACGCCGGCTTCGAGCGCGCGTTCGGCGAACGTGCCGTTGCGCTGGTTGTGAAAAAGATACTGCTCCATGCCGTCATTGGCAACGAAGATGTCGGTGAAACCGTCGGCGTCGTAGTCGGCGACAGCGACGAACATGCCCTTGCCGGTGACGGCGGCGATGCCGGAAGCTTCGCTTACATCGCGGAAGCGGCCCGCGCCTTCGTCGTGAAAAAGTAGGTTCGCCACGCCGTTGAATTTGTCCGGACGGCAGTATGCATGGAACGGAGTGCCGCAGAGAATGTTGCGCTCGACGGACCAATCGAGATAGCGCGCAACGAACAGGTCGAGCCGGCCGTCGTTGTCATAGTCGAGGAACGCGACGGAGATAGCCCAGCCGCCAGCCGTCGCTTCGGTGGTGGGTTGGAACACGCCGGCGTCGTTGCGGTAGAGCACGTTCGCACCGTAGCCGGTGACGTAGAGATCCGGGTCGCCATCGTTGTCGATGTCGCCCACCGCCGCGCCCATGCCGTAGGCGTTCGGAACGCCGCCCGATAGGGCATTCCACGCACTTCACGCGTGAGTGCGGCGAGCGCAGATAAGTCGTGTGCTCCGGCGCGATCACCGAGTGGCACGCTGCGCCGCAGAACTCCACGCTCTCCATCACCTCCACGCCTTTGTAGGTCGCCGCGCTCAGCAGCACGATGTTGATCACCGTCGCGATCGCCACGCTCAGCACGATATTCCGTACGCGCGAAACGTTGAAATCGAGAACTGGAAACGCGGTTGCCCGCTCCGCCCCGCCCGCGGCCAGCCGCTTCTTCTCCCGCCAGAGCCCCAGCGGAATCAACAGCAACCCAAACAGAAGCAGCGCCGGGATGGCGACAAACAGAATCAGCCCCAGATAGGAACCGCCGCCGCGGAAGCCCATCGCCGACATCACCCACAGGCTGGCAAAGAGAACCGCGGCGGCGGTGGTCAAACCGGTTCCCAACAAACTGATGGGGTTTCGTGTGAACAGCGCAAACAGCCCTCCCGGCGAGCGAGGAAGTGGCATATGAGGCTTATCCAGCACGCTTCGTGCCAACTGAGGCTCAGCGACGATTCGGCCTCTTCTGATCAGCCCCTGAGCGGGGTTCCTCCGGCTCCCGGTCCGGACAGACTGCGCGCAATGCCAGGACAAGCGTCAGAAACTGAGCAAATCCACCCATGTCGGCCTGCGGCGAACTCATTGCCGGTACCGCAGTACCCGCCCTGGATTGGCGTTCGTAAACCGCCCTGCGTCGATCACCGCCACGCCATTCACAATCACATGCGGAATTCCCTCGGAATAAGCCAGCGGCTTTTCAAAGGTCGCCACGTCACGCACCTTCTCCGGGTCGAAGATCACCAGGTCCGCCGCCAAGCCCGTGGCAATCCGGCCGCGGTCATGCAGCCCCAACCGGTTCGCCGCGAGCGACGTCATCTTACGAATCGCCGCCTCGAGCGAAATCACGCGCTCCTCGCGCACATAGTGCCCCAGCACGCGAGCGAACGAGCCGAACGCGCGCGGATGCGTGCCCGAGGCCGTGATCGGCGTCGGCGGCGCATCGGTGCACACGCTCACCCATTCCGTACGCAGCCCCAGGTCCTTCTGTTCTTCGTTCATGCTCTTCGGGTTCACGCTCACCGGCCCGGCCGCCACCAGATCAAAGAACGTGGTCCACTCATCGGCGCCGCGGAGCTTCGCAATCTGCGCAATCGACTTCGCCTCGTACGCCTTGTCCAACCCCGCGCCCACGCTCGCCACCAGAATGTTGTCCCAGTTCGACCCCGCGTGCCGGTACCAGTTTTCCCAATCGCTGGTTGACTCAATCTCGCGCCGCAACGCCGTGCGCACCGCCGGATCGCCGAGCGTCTTCAGGAACGGCGCCGCGCCCTGCCCGAAATGCTTCGGATGAATCAGCGACGTGAGCCCCAGCCCGTTTCGCACATACGGATAAATATCCGCCGTCACATCGAGCCCCAAATCGCGTGCGCCTTGAATCGCGTCCACCGCGCGCTGCATCAACGGCCAGTTCGCCTGCCCGGCGGCCTTCAGATGAAAGATGTGCACCGGCACGCCGCCCTCGCGCCCAATGCGAATCGACTCGCTGATCGCCTCCAGCAACGCGTGGCTCTCGTTGCGCATATGCGTGAAGTAGATGCCACCATAGCGCGCTGCCACCTTCGCCATCTCCACCAACTCCGCGGTCGTCGCGTACGTGCCCGGCGGATAAATCAGCGCTGTCGAAAACCCGGCCACGCCGTCGCGCATTGCCTGCTCCACCAGTCCGCGCATCTTCGCCATCTCGGCCTCCGCCGGCGCGCGATTCTCATTGCCAATCACCTGCCTCCGCACCTGCGCCGCGCCCACGTTGTGAATCGCGTTCATCGGAATGCCTTTCGCCTCAAGCGCCTTGAAGTAGGCGGCAAAGGTGGGCCATTTCGCGCTGGGTGCGGTGGACCCGCCTTCGCCCGCCAGAATCGTTGTGATCCCTTGCCGCAGTTTGCTCTCGGCCGTCGCGCGGTCATCCAGCAGCGGCTCAGACGAAGCGCCCATCATGTCGACGAACCCCGGGGCCACGACAAGATTGCGCGCGTCAATCGTACGCTTCGCCGACTGCCGGCGCAGTGCGCCAATCGCGGCAATGCGCCCGTTTCGAATGCCCAGGTCCGCGCGGAACCACGCATTGCCGGAGCCGTCCACAATCCGCCCGCCAGCGATCAGCAAGTCGAAAGGCGGCGCGGGCTGTTGTTGCGCCGAAGCCACCAGCGCCGGAATCAACGCCAGCGCCCCGATCTTCATAGCAAATTCCTCACGCGCAACTCCTGGCCCTCCCGGGTGCGGATCACCCACTCCGCGCCCGCGCGCTTCACAGACTCAATGCCCGACGAAGGCGCGCCCGAGGGTAGCCGCAGCAGAAACACCTGGAACGAACGCGTCTGCGTTTCCGTCGCATCGAGAAACGCCATCAGCGGCCGTCCGAAAATGCGGCCCTTCTTCACCAATTCCGGATAGGGCTGATGCAGGCCTGTGGTGCCGAACTCAAGGCCGCGTGCCGACGGCTTTCCCCCTTGTACATCGCGCCAGATGTTCAGCCATGGATACTCGCTCGTGCGCCAGACGTAGCCCAGCAGCAGACGCTGCCCCGGATGCACGGCGGTTACCCAGCCATGCGCATCGTCCACGACGTAGGAGACCACGTTCGGCATCGGGTCATTCGTCAGATGGCGGAGATTCACGGGCATCCCGTCTTTCAACGCCTGCGGCCAGACCACCGCCGGCAACTCCGGATTCGGCATCGGGCTCGCCTGCATCAAGCCCTGCCGCGCGTTGGCATCCACCACGGTTGTCTCATCGAGAAACGGCGGGCCGATCGTCGGATGCTGCACCATATTGAACACGCGGCCCATGGGGGCTTCATTTGTCACCGCCTCGGTCACCAGCGCGGTGGAGCCTTCGAGCTTCACGGTCCGCTTCACGGCCATGCGGGCCAGCGGCAACCGTGCGGCCATATCCGCCTCCGCCGCGTTGCCGCCCAGCCGCCGCCACTCCACGCGCGGCGCCTCGCCGTGGAACGGCACGCCGGCGCTGATCTCGGCCTGGCTCGGCGCGCCCCAACGGTCCAAACAAAGGAAGTGGCCGCGGAAGCGCGCGGTCGCGGTGCTCTTTTCCTCCCACGTGAACGGGTTCGTGGGCTGTTCTTTGAGTTGAAAATCCGTGAGTCCGCCGCCAGACAGATTCCACGCCATGCGGACCGTCACGTTCTCCAGAACAACGTCTTCGGCAAATAGCCGGCCGCCGGCAAAAAGTAGAAACAAGATGGGTGCGCGCATCGTCGAACTATTATCATGGTGCGACTCGCTATCGCGCTGGGCCTGATCGTAGCCCTGCCTGCCCAGCCCGGAACTGCTTCCATCTCTTCGACTTCGGATTCGAGTTTCGATTGGGCCGCCGCCCTCCGCCAGTCTGGCTTGTTTTTAAGCATTCAACATTCCTTCCGGATTGCCACCGAGCCCGCCTCGCGCGGCAATCTGCGCGGGCCGTTCGTGCGCGACTACCTGAAATCCGCGCGCGGGCTCAACGGTTGGGCAGATGGAGACCCGCCGATTGTGAACTACGTCGGCCATCCGATGATGGGCGCGGTCTCCGGCTAGATCTTCGTGCAGAACGACCGCGACGGCCAGCGTCGGGTGTTCGGCATGAATCGCCAATACTGGAAGAGCCGGTTGAAGGCTACCGCCTTTTCGGCCGCCTATAGCATGCAGTTCGAGTTCGGGCCGGTCAGCGAGTCTTCGATCGGCAACGTGGGGATCGACGGCAAAGAACACGGCAAGGTAGACCTCGTGGTCACGCCCACGCTGGGCTTGGCGTGGCAGGTCACCGAAGATGCGTTGGGCCGCTTTGTGGTGGCCAAGGTGGAGAGACGCTTCAAGAACCGTGTGGCTCGCCTCGCGCTGCGCTCAGCCTTGAACCCCAGCCGGTCTTTCGCCAATGCGCTGCGCTTCAAAGTGCCCTGGCATCGTGATGTGCGTGAACCCGGCGTCAGTGGCTGGTAGAATCGCGAATGATGTCACCCCGGGTTCTCTTCTTGCTCTTGCCGCTGACTCTCGCCGCCGCTGATAACGCGCCACAGCCGCGCGTGGTGACGCCAGGAGCGCGCGGCGCCGCGCCGTCGGACGCCGTCGCGGTTTTCAACGGCAAGGAGATGACAGGGTGGTTGAACAAGGCGGGCCAGCCCGCGGGCTGCACCGTGCACGCCGGCGTGATGACATGCACAAGCGGCGTGGGTGACATCCACACGGCCGAAAAATTCCAGAGCGCACAGATTCACCTGGAGTTCAATATTCCGCACATGCCGGAACAAAAGGGCCAACTGCGCGGCAACAGCGGCGTCTACCTGCACGGCAAGTACGAACTGCAGATTCTCGACTCGTTCGAGAATCCGACGTATGCACACGGCTCGCTCGGCGGTCTCTACGGTCAAGCCCCGCCGCTGGTGAACGCCGCGCGCAAGCCGGGCGAATGGCAGAGCTATGACATCACGTTCACCGCGCCCGAGTGCGACGCGTTGGGCAAGGTGGTAAAGAAGGCCGTGGTGACGGCTTACGTCAACGGGATCCTGGTGCATCGCGGTGTGGAAATCAACGCCAGCGAGAAACTCGGCGGTGGCTGCGAGGCCGGCCCGTTGCTACTGCAGGACCATTCCGGATTCCCGGGCGCGCCCGTGACGTCAATGCAATTCCGCCGCATCTGGTGGAGGCCGTTATGATCCGTTGTTTCGTCTGCCTCTGGATGGGAGCTTGGACTGCGCTTGCCCAAGCGCCGCGCTGCGATGCCGAGCGTCAACTGCTCGCCGCACGCTTTGCCGGGCAATCGCTGGAGATGACGCGCATGCCCGGACCCTGCGCGGTGCGCGGCGATTTCGATGGAGACGGCAGGGCGGATGTCGCGGTGCTGGTTCGGTTAAAAGCCGCTGCGCCTGATGACAACCCCTGGGCCGGCAAGCAAGGGCAAGGCGCCAAGGGCAGCTTGGCCCTGGCGGTCCCCACGGAAACACGCGCGGCGCTGCTGTCACATCCCGACTTTTTTGCCTCGCCGATCTGGCTGTCGCTCCAGGGGCCGCTGTTTGAGTTAACGCCGCGCGGCAAGGGCCCGAAAGCCGCCAAGCACGCCGCGGTCAGCGTGGCTACCGAAAGCGGTGACGAGATGTGGCTCTACTGGACCGGGTCGGCGTGGCGCATCGGCTATCCCCAAAGCTCGTCGAGCGGCTTGTAGCGATAGCGGTCATCGCGAGGCACATACTCAAAACGCCGCCCGCTCGGGTCTTCGAGTGTTTTCTGCCAGTCGATGCCGAGGGCTTTGTAAATCGTGGCTTCGATATCTTCCGGCTTGATGTCGCGTTCACCTGACCAGCCCGGGGTGATCGTCGCATTGCCCGCGGCGTTGGACTCGCCGATCGCCCGCCCGCCGCGCACGCCGCCGCCTGCCACCATGATGGCCTGTTGCAGCAAATGGTCGCGCCCGCGTGTGCCGTTCAGATTACCGACCGTCCGCCCGAACTCGCCCATGGCGATGACCAGCGTGGAGTCGAGCAGCCCGTCGTTGCGCAGATCCTGGATGAGCGTTCCGAGGCCATTGTCAAACTGCCCGCCTACCACGTAGTGACTTTGCGCGCCGGCAGCCGTGGTCCAGATATCGTCGTGGTGGTCCCACTCGCCTTGGATGATCTGGATGAACCGCGCACCCGCCTTGGCGCGCAACATGTTCCGCGCGGCGATGCACGAATTACCGAAACCGGAATTGCCGTAGCGCGCGCGTTCGGTGGCGTCGAAGGTGAAGACGCGATCGATCGCGTCGTTGTAAATCATCTTCCGCGCGGCCACGTTGTAGGACTGTGTTTGAAACGCCGCGGCGCCCAATTCGGGCGACTTGCGTAACGGCCCGTCCATCTCCAGCAGGAGTTCATAGCGCCGGTCAAAACGGGCCTGCCCGTCACCGTGCCGCGAGTTAGTCAGCCCGCCGCCGCCGGGCGCGGCAAAGAACGGTGCGCTCTCAGGCGGCAGAAAGCCGTTGCCGATGCCGCTCAATGTATTGAGCGTGATGAACGCCGGCAACACGGCATCCTTCTGCTGCGCCGCCAACTCGTAGGAGACCACCGAGCCGATATGCGGCGCGATACGCGCCGAGCCTGACGCGGGGTTGCGGCCAAGCTGCATCCACTGTTGCGCGAGGCCGTGCACGGCGGCCCAGGCGCGCATGGACCGCACCAGCACGGCGTCGTTCAACTGTTCGGCCAGCTTCGGCATCAAGCCGCGCGGCCACTTCAAGTTATTGTAGGTTTGAACGTCCAGATTCGCCGGTGTCCAGGCGCCTTGCTTGAGATCGAATGTGTCGATGTGGCTGGGGCCGCCGCGCATCAGAACAAACACAACGTTCTTGGCCTTGGCGGCGTCAGCGCTTTGTGCCTGCAGCGGGTGTTGCCAACCCGGCACCGGCAGAAAGAAATACCCGCTAATGGCGGCGGCGGCATGGCGGAACATCAGCCGGCGGGAAACGGGCTCGCGCTTCCAGAACTGCGTGCCATTACTGTCGAGGGGAAGTCCGAAGCGGTTCTTCAACATGGTTGTCGCGTTCCTTAGTAGTTGAAGAGGAAGTCGGTCTTGTTCACCAGAGACCATGCCAGATCTTCGAAATAGGCGTTCCGCTGGTTACCCGCCTTGCCGAGGTACTCAGCAGCCTTTTGTTTCTCGCGCTCATCGGGAAAACGCTGCAGCAGCAGGAGGAACAACTGCTCAATCGCTTCGGCATCCGGCTTCACCGCGGCTTCGCGCAGCGTGGATGACGCCGTGATCCGCAGGCGGCTCAGCACGAAGTTATCGTTCATCAGATTGAGCTGCTGTTGGACGCTGCCGTCTTGAATCCGGAAGAACGTGTCGCGATTGCCCCGATAGAACGGGTTCATGAAGTTCACCGCCGAGCCGTTCGACCGCGGTTCCACTGTCTCTGGCATCTGCATGGCCCACGCCGTATCGGCCAGCCCGCGAATTGTGTAGAGGGGGCGGACATTGGTGGCCAGCACCAGTGCATCGTGAATTTCTTCGCCTTCAAGACGCCGCGGAAAGTGCCGTGCAAACAGCGGCACATAGTCCGGCTTCCAGTTGCCTTCATAACGCGAGCTCAGTTGATACGCCGATGATTCGAGCATCACGCGCAAAGACTCGCGCAGGCTGTAGTTGTTGTCGCGCACAACCTGCGCCAGTTTCAACAGCAACTCCGGATGCGTGGCCTGTAACCCCCAGTTACCCGAAGGCGGCTTCTCCGGGTCGAGCCGCGCCGGGTCAATCGCGTCGACAGGTTCCACCAGGCCCAACGTGAACATCTCTTTCCAAAGCCGGTTGGCGAAGTTAACCGCGAACAACGGATCGTCCACCAGAAAGCGGGCGTATTCCTGACGCCAGTCCTCGCTCCCCGGCTTGCGGCCGTCGCGGTATTCGGGGTCGACGGTGGACATGCTGCCGATCGGTTCGCGCGCCGGGCGGTTCCCGCTTGGCGTCGTCAAGCTATACAGGCCGCGCTGCGCATCGCCCACGTTGTAGCTGTTGTAGTAGAACTGGTCGGCCGGCACATTGGGCTTAGGAAGATTAACGCGCGCGAAGAAGGCGGCCTGCCGCTGTGCTTCGAGCCGCGTGGCCCTCGATCCCCAAAGGCTCACCTGCTCCAGGTGCCCGCGGCCGTCGTGGCACAGCAGGCAGTCGTAGTTGGACAAGCCCAGGAACGCCGAGGCCGTCTTCATAAACATGTTGTCCCAGGTGTCCTGAGACGGCGACATCGCGGTTATGCCGTTCAAGACAAAGTTGACGCCGCCCGTTTTTGAATCGTAGTTGTTGCCCTTGGTGCCGATGGCCTCCAGCGCGATATCGCGGAACGACTTCTCGGCCGCCATCGCATCGCGCATCCATTCATAGAAGCCGTTACGGCCGAAATACTGGCGGTCGAAGTTGGCGGGAAACGCGACGTTCTGCAGCAGGTCGCCCACCCACATCGTCCAGCGATCCACGAACTTCGGCGAGTACAGGAGCTTGTCGATCACCGCGTTGCGATCCGGCTTCTCCAGGAATTCCCGGATCTCGGAGGGCGACGGTGGATGGCCGGTGAGGTCGAAGTAGACGCGCCGCAGGAACTCGACGTCGGTGGACAGCGCGGCCGACGGCACGCCCCTCGCTTCCATGGTGTTGAAGATAAAGTGGTCGACGAAGTTGCGGCGAGGAATGTCTGAAGCCGGCACCGTGGCCGCGGGTTGACGCAGCGCGGAGCGGACCAACCGGTCCACCGCACGGCGGGCCTGGAGTTCCTGGCCGAGAAAGCGGTCCGGGTTGGTGCGGAACGAGCAGTCAGAAGCTGCCCCCGGTACCGCAAGCAGAGTTGAACAGACGAGAACTGCCACCCCTCGTTGGGCAGGATTTGCACGCATAGCGATGTACAGAGCTTACATCAAGCGATCAGCCCTTCCGCCTGAGACCTCCACGGGCCATATCGAGCGGCAAGCCACGCGATGTTTGATCCGGGTGCACCGCCGCAAGGTTGTTACGTTCGCCTTCGTCCGCCTCGAGGCCGCGGGCGCGGCCGCTTCACCGGCTTCGCCCTGCCTAGCCCCCCCTTGGCCTTGCCGGGGGGGCCTCCGGCCCCCTGCTAAGAAATTGTCCAGAAATAACATTTTCATATAGAAATGTTTTGGCGTATACTGGTTGCAGTGCTTGACGTCGCTGCTATCACCGTTCGCTTCGAAGCGCTGAAGACCGTTCTGGACGAGCGCCTAGCAGCCCGTGGCGAATGTCAGTTTGTAGCTTGAGGGCGTGTGCGAGGCAGGCACACGCGGACATGATGTAGGGGCTTACAGGACCTGCCCGGGGTTACCTCACGAGGCGCACTTACTTGGTGCATCTGCATCATCGCCCAATGCAGCAGGCGCAAAAGCAGTTCGAACGCACAGCGCAACCCTTGCCACCCCTTCGGCGTCCC
>VFZP01000085.1 GCA_016871115.1 Acidobacteriota bacterium | reverse complement strand
GCTTCTCGAACTCCGGCGTGTAATGCCGCACCCAGCGCAGAATCGTCGTGTGCGCCAGTGTGATGCCACGTTCGCTCATCATGCTGACCAAATCCCGATAGCTCAACTTGAAGCTTAAATACCAGCGCACGCACACCACCACAATCTCCGCGTCGAAGTGGCGGCCGCCGAACAATTCCTCGACCGGAGCAAGACGGGCCATTCCTCTATCCTCGTCCATCCTGCCGATTTGCACCAGAGCCCGATCGATGAGGTGCTCGCGATGATCATCACCGCCGGCGGCGATCTAGCGCGTGCGCTCGCGGCGTGGGACGCTGTGCCCGGCGACGCACCGGTCATTCACTGTGCCCTCTGCGCCAGCCGGCTGCGCTCGGACGACGAGGGGCTCGCGCTCGACTCGGTGTGGCTCACCGAACACCACATCGAGTGTCTCGCCGTGGGCGCGTGGCTCCAGCGAGACGCGGTCATTGAACGTATCCGCGCGGCCTTCTTCGCGGTCACCGATCCGGACGTGCAGCAGGTCCTCTCGGACGGCGAAGTCGTACTCACCACCGGATGCTAGACTGGCGGTTTGTTCGCCGCCGCCACTGTCACTCTTGCCGTACTCACGGCCGCGCACGCCGAGTGGAACCGCGCGTGGAAACAGAAGGACGCCGCCACAATCGAACGGATAGCCGACGCCGGCTTCTCTTACATCGGCCCGCGCGGCGAGACCATGACGCGCGCGGCGGTGCTGGCCATCATCCGCTCGCCCGGCTACCGCATCGACTCAGCGCGCCATTCTGAATACGCGTTTCGCGCGCTCGGCCCCGCCGCCGCGGCGCTCACCTTCCGCTGGCAGGGCGCGGGCGTGTACGACGGCAAGCCGTGGCGGGACGATCACCGCTGTACGCTCGTCTGGGTCCGCCGCGGAGCGCAATGGCTCGCCGCGCACGAGCAGTGCTCCCCCATCGTTCAATAAGCAACAGCATGGACATCGCCCAACTCGTCGATCTCGGCTTCGCTTTCAAACAGCAACTCGACGCCACCAAGGCCGGGCTGCGCGTGCCATTTGAATGGTACCCGTACGACTCGCTGTCGAACCTCGTCCATCTCGAACGGCTCCTCACGGGTGAGCGCCGCGACCTGCTGGCGCTGCTCGCCGGCCGCCCATGCCTCGATCTTTGCTGCGCCGACGGCGAACTGGCGTTTTTCCTCGAATCGCAGGGTGTGGCCGTGGATGCCGTCGATCACCCCAGCGGCAACTACAACGGCATGGAAGGCGTCGCCGCATTGCGTGCCGCGCTGGGTTCGGCGATGGCCATCGGTCAGGTTGATCTCAACCAGCCCTTCATGCTGCCGAAGAACCGCTACGGCGCGATCTTCGTCTTCGGCGCGCTCTATCACCTGAAGAATCCGTTTCACGTGCTCGAGTCGCTCGCGCGCCATACCGAGTACTGCTTCCTCAGCACCCGCATCGCCAATACGTTGCCCGGCGGCGCGCGCATCGACGCCGAGCCCGTGGCCTATCTCGCCGGCCGCAACGAAGTGAACAGCGACGACTCGAACTACTGGATGCTCTCCCGCGCCGGCCTCGAACGTATTCTCGCGCGCACACATTGGACGGTGCTCGACCTGGTCACCGTGGGCGCCGTGGAGCACTCTGACCCCGTCTCGCCGGACCGCGATGAGCGCGCGTTCGTGCTCGCCCGCAGCGCGTACGGTTCCATCGACGTGCGCCTCGCCTGCGGCTGGCACGCGCCCGAAGATACCGGCTGGCGCTGGACGAAGCAGCACTTCACCGCTGCTTTCACCTTGCTGGCCGCCGCGCGCCGCGTGCAGCCGCAGGTGTATCTGTATCTCGCGCCCGTCTTGTTCACCGGCCGCGAGATGGTGACCATCACCGCCTCGCTCGGCGGCGAGCGCCACTCACAAGCCTACGGCGCGCCCGGCCGCCATCTGTTTGAGTGCGAGTTCACCGGCGGTTGGCCGGCGGGCGAGCACGAACTGGCATTTGCCCTCGATGCGGTAATCGCCCCTGAACCCGGCGATGCGCGTGAACGCGCGTTGATCGTCGCCAGTCTTACCGTGAGCCACTCGCCGCGGTAGCCTCAATCGTACGCTCGGTCTGGAACACATGTTCTTCAGGCACCGGATAGCCGGCCTCGCTGAACGCCTTGGCGATAGCCCGGTTGGTGTCGAAGTAGACCTGCCAGTAGTGATCGGCGTGCGTATACGGCCGGACAATCAGCACCGGACCGCGTTCGGTGAAGGTGCCAATTTCGATGTCGGGCGCCGGAGTCGCCTGCACGTTCGGGATCTTCGCCACGGCCGCCCGCAGCCGGCCCACGGCGTCGGCCGGATCCACGGAGTGCGCCAGTTGCGCGGTAAGGTCCACACGGCGGGAGGAGTTGGTGGAGAAGTTCTGGATCGTATCCGAAAAAACCTTGTTATTGCCGACGTGGTTCACCACGTTGTCCGGCGCGACGATCGTGGTGGTGAACAGCCCAATCTCATGTACCGTTCCCGTCACGCCGCCCGCCATGACGAAGTCGCACACCTTGAAGGGCCGCAGGATCAGCATGAAGACGCCCGCGGCGAAGTGCGCCAGCAAACCGCCCCAAGCCGTGCCGATTGCCAGGCCCGCGCCGGCCAGCAAGGCGGCAAACGAAGTGGTCTCGACACCGAAGTAGCCGAGAATCCCCATCACCAGCACGATATTCAGCAGAAAGCTGAGAATCGAACTGAGATATGCCATCACCGTCTCGTCAAGCTTGTAGCTGCGCAACAACCGCGCCAGCACGCGCATCACTACACCGATGAGCCAGCGCCCCACGGTATACACCGCCAGGGCGCCAAGCAGCTTGGTGCCCACTGCCACGGCCGTGGTTAGAACCGATTGTTCAATTGCTTTCCAATCCATATAGTGTCGTCCAGATTTCCCTTCCCAGCGAGTATGTCATCTACTGACGCCGAGCAGAATACTGTCCAGGCCGTAGTATCGCAACCCTCACTCGCAATGCGTCGCCCGCCCCGCCCACGCAGACAAAAGTCCCCAACTTTGAACGGGCACAGAATGAGCCTGAACACGCTCGCCGCGAAGTGCGCCAGCAGTCACCAGCAAGGTGTTCAACAGCATGTTGATGATGGAGCTTGAGCACGCCTTCACCGCCTCGTCCAGCTCATAGCCGCGCAACAAGCGGGCTTACACGCGCGTCACCACGCCCATCAGATAGCGCCCGCCGGTATACACGGCTATGGCGCCCAGCAGTTTCGTACCGGTCGCCTGAGTAGTTCGCAGCGCTCCGAGATCCTCCGCCGGAATGCAGAAAAAGTGCCCGGATTGCGCATCGCAATCGCCCGAGGCCAGCCGCAGGAGTAACTTTGTGGCGGGCTCGGCAGTGACGTCGCGCCCTTCGCGGAAGATCTGATCGAACCACGGCAGCCAACGGTGAGCGGCGCCGGAGGCGAGCAGTTGTTCAGCCATGGCGGTCCGCACCGTGCCCGGTTCCATCGCAAACGCCGCGATAACCGTGAGGCTTCGCTTCCGCGGCCAGCACATCGGTGCGGCGAATGAGCGCGGTCTTCGCCGTGACGTAAGCCGACATGTGCGGAATTGCCAGCGTGCCCGCGCCACTGGCGGCATTGACGATGCGGCCCCGCGCCGTTCCATCGTCCCGGCAGCACCGCGCGGCAGCACAGCATCGGGCCTTTGACGTTCACTTCGAAATTGCGCCACCAGTCGCCGGCCTCGCACTCCCACAGTGGCCCCAAAGGCAGCCCAAGCCGGCATTGTTCACCAGCAGGTCAAGCGGACCGAGTTGCGCTTCGGTCTGCGCCACCATCGCGCGCACCTGTGCTTCGCTGGAGACATCGGCCGTGAGCGCAATGGCTCCGGGCATCGCCGGCAGTGCTGCTTCGAGTTCGTGCAACGTGCGCGAGGCGATCGCCACGCGCCAGCCTTCACGCGCGAGCGCTTCCGCCATGGCTCTGCCAATGCCGCCCACCGCCGGCAACCAGCGCCACTCTACTCATAGTGCGGCCGCAGAGCGGAGATGCTCAGTTGCAGGAACAGGCCCAGGCAAAGCCCCGGCGCCGTGAAGCGCCGCAAGCCGCCGGGCGCGGTGGTGGAGATGTTCAGCGCGTCGTTCGAAACGCCGAAGAAGTTCACCCACGGCGGCAGCAATGAGAGGATGCGCGCGGGCACGACAAAGCGGCGGTCCGATGCGCGCGCCACACAGGAGAACGAGATGATGCTGCGCCCGCGGGAATTGGTGGAACCGAAGATGGTGAGCAGATGGCCGGTGGGATCCGCATAGTCCTACGTGAGCGCGAGGTCTTGATTGCGCGCGATACGGTCGCCGGGCGAGTGCAGGCGCAGCGTGATGAGATCCGCATCGAAGGCAAACGGGCCGATGTCGCGCCCGCTAGCGCCGTTGCCGATGCGATAGCGTCCGGCGGGGATCGCCACGCGCCGCGGGTCTTCATACCGGCCCGCATTCATCGCGCTTTGCAGCAGCAAGAACCCGCCCACGTTCACCGCCGAGCCTGCATCGAGCCCGAGTTGTTGCGGCTGCTGCGGCTGCGCCGGAAACTCGGTGCTGTAGCGGACCGCGCATGTACCGGGGGCACTTCGGCGTTGGCTCCAAATGCGTACAGCGGCGCTTCCACGTCGCCCACCGTCGCGCCGCGTTGGAAGAAGCCGAGCCGCACATAGTCATCGAGCGCGCCCGGCAGCAGCACGGGGCCGAAGCCGTCAAGGAAGATCACGAGGCCGTACTTGAAGTCCGCGGCCATGCCGTTCACGGGCGGCAACCGGCGCGTGGCGTTGCACTCGCCCGCGGAGGAAATCGCCACCGAGCCGTTGTTGCTCTGCACGCCGCCCGCTTCGATGTTGATGGGCACCTGACAGCCCTCTATGCCGGCCGGTGTTTCAAAGACGATCTGATCGATGCCCGCGCAGCAACCCGAGCGCCCGCGGTAGGCGACGCGCGCATACCGGTCGCCCACCTACACTCGCGTTTCGAGCTCCGGCCGGTCACCGGGGATGGGCCCCGCAGTTTCGTTGCCCGGCGCAGGCCCGAGGCCCGTAGCCCAAAGGGTAGCGAGTTGGCCCGGCCGCAGCGGGCGCGCCGCCGAGTTCAGCACGGCGTTGCCCGCGGCGTCGATATTCTGCACGCTCGCCGGCCCGTTGCCGCGCGAGTTCACGGTGAAGATACCGGGAGCGCTGGGGCGCACGCGGATCGGCACGGCCTCCGAAGCGCGGCCGTTGTAGCTCAGCGTGAGCGTGCCTTCGCCCGCGGGGACGGTGGAAGGCAACAGCGCGCCCACCTGCGTGTCGGATGCGTAGATGGGCAGTGCGTCGTAGTCCGCGCCGGCCATCCGCACGCGCGCCGAGGCGCCCGCCAGCGATGCGGTGAGCGGAAAGCGCGAGACCTGCGCCAGCGCCGCCGGCCCGAGGTCGCGCCCGGAGATAATGAACATCGCGCCCTGCGCAATGCCGCCGTTGGGCGCGCAGTTGGGCAGGAAGTTCGCGCCGTTCAGCACGCCATCGAGCGGGACGAAGGGCTGCTGCGCGCTCAAAAGCGCCGGCAACAGCAGCAGACTCCAACACGCCGAACTTCTGAAAGACATCGCGCAGATAGGCTCCGTTCATCGGTTCAGCACGAGAGCCGTCCTCGCGGCGCACTTTGTCGGTGGCGAGTTCGATGACTTCTTTGACGTTGGCCTTCGGGATCACGACGATGCCGTCTTCGTCGGCAAACACGAAGTCGCCGGGATGCACGATGACGCCGCCCGACTCAACCGGTAGGTTGTCGGCGGTCACGATGCCGCGGCCCATCGAGTCCACGGGTTTGATGCCCGAAGCAAACACCGGAAAGCCGAGTTGGGCGATCTTGCGTGTGTCGCGCACCAGGCCATCCAGCACCGCGCCGCGCGCGCCCCGCGCTTTGGCCGTTGTGGATAGCAACTCGCCCCACGGGGCAGTGCGCAGTGAACTCTGCGTGCCGACCACCGCCGCTTCACCGGGCAGCAAGCTGTCCACGGCTTCGATCTCGATCGAGTACGGGTCCTCAGGGATGTGATAGATATCCGAACAGGCCATCGTGCGCGCCCAGCCCGCGAACTTGCATTTGGGGTGCACCGGGCGCAGATACTCACGCATGGCCTGATGGCGGATGCCGAGCTGATCGAGTGAATCGGAAACAACGGCGGTATAGAGGTTTTGCTTGGCAAACTCGCAGAGCGCGATGTCCCTCTTGGTTTCTGGCATGCCTTTGCGAGTATCAATCAATGATGCAAGATGGAAGGGTGGGTTAAGGAATGACCCGGACGAGAAGCCGCCGCATCGCGATCCTGCTGGATGAAATCATCGGGAACGCCGATGGCGATGAAGCGCAACTGCGGGCACTTCATCGGGCCATTGAGGCGCAGGTGGCAGTTCCCTGCCCCGCCAAGGTGGCCGGCGAGATGGTCAAAGCGACTTACTTCGACTTTGACGGCAATCTGCGCCGCGGCCTCGCCGCGACGATACTACGCGTCGATGGTTCGGTCCATGTGGTATCCGCCGCCGATGTCGTGTTGGCCGACGCCTCGCGGCAGCTCTATTTGGACGCCTATCGCCACTGGATCGAGTTGGCCGCGCCCAAGCCATCCGCCAGGCCAACGGCATCTATGCCCCGCACAATGGATGTCGCGGTCTGGTCCGTCTCGGCTCGCGCCGCCGAGTGCAAGCTGCTGCGCAGGGGGGGGGGAGGCGATCACGCTACAGGCAGCCGGGCTATCGGAAGTCGTACCGGGCGAGATCATAACCGTCAAACCCACCAGACAGCGGAACTATGCCGGCCGCCTGCGAGTATCCGGCCACATCATGGCTACGCGACTGGACCCGCAGGCCCTCGGATTGACTCCATTGCAATTACACCGTTACGGCGATTGGGACCCCGCCGAAGAATACTGGGGTGAACCGGGAGACCCCTTGCCCGCGTGGGCCAAGCCGATCGTCAAGCGGGGCCCCAGACCGCAGTTCGAGATTGAGCAAGTGCTCCCCGGCGCCGATCCTGGCGAGTGCAGCGACCCGATCATCGATTCGAATGACCTCAAGGACTCGGGCGACTTGAAGGGCGCCTACCAGATCCTGATGGACCTTTGCCGTGCCGACTTGCGGTGCCTGGATGCACACGCACACCTGGGGAACTTGTTCTTTCACCGGTCGCCGGCGTTCGCCATCCGGCACTATGAGGCCGGAGTCCGGATCGGCGAGTTATCGTTGCCACCGGACTTTTACGGCGCGCTGCCCTGGGGCATGGTCGACAACCGCCCGTTCCTTCGCTGCCTGCATGGATACGGCCTTTGTCTTTGGCGGCTGGAACGGTTCAAGGAAGCTTTCGCCGTGTGCGAACGGATGCTCTGGTTGAACCCCTCGGACAATCAAGGCGTACGGTTTGATACCGAAGAGGTTCGGCTGCGCCGCAAGTGGCGTCCAGGCCGGTAGCTCTCATAGCCGGATTGCCGTCCGCGATTCGCGCCGAGCCGCGCACTTATCCCACGAGCTTCGAAATGAATTTGCCGTGAACGTCGGTGAGGCGGAAGTCGCGGCCCGTGTGGCGATACGTCAGGCGCGCGTGTTCAAAGCCGAGTTGCTTGAGGATGGTGGCCTGCAGATCGTGCACGTGTACCGGATCTTCGGCCACGTTCAGGCAGAGGTCATCCGTCTTGCCGTGCGTATAGCCGCCCTTGAAGCCGCCGCCCGCCATCCACATGGAGAAGGCATTGGGGTGATGGTCGCGCCCGGCGCTTTCGACATCGTTCGGCCGCCGCATCTCCACCATCGGCGTGCGCCCGAACTCGCCGCCCCACACCAGGAGCGTTTCATCCAGCAGTCCGCGCTGCTTCAGATCCTTGATCAACGCCGCCGTGGGCTGGTCGATCTTCTTGCAGCGCTTCGGCAGTTCCTTGTTGAGTCTGCCGTGGTGATCCCACGAGGCGTCCATCATCAGCACGAAACGTACGCCGCGTTCGACGAGACGCCGCGCGAGCAGACAGTTGGACGCGTACTGCTTGAGGTCTTTGTCCTCGCTATCCACGCCGTACATCTCGCGAATCGCCGCCGGCTCCTTTGAAAAGTCGAGTAGATCCGGCGCAGCCATCTGCATGCGGAAGGCGAGTTCGTAAGACGAAATGCGCGAGGCGATTTCGGCGTCTCCCGTGGTCTCGTAGCGATGCGCATTGAGCGCGTTCACCGATTCGAGCGTCTCGTGCTGGAAGTCGCGCGACACGCCGGGCGGATTTGAAAGATACAGAATCGGGTCGCCCGAGTTACGGAAAACCGTGCCTTGAAAATGCGACGGCATGAAGCCGGAGCCGAAGTTGGACGCACCGCCCGACGTGCCGCGCCCGGACGTGAGCACCACGAAGCCCGGCAGGTTCTGCGACTCCGAACCCAACCCGTACGTCACCCAGGAACCCATGCTGGGGCGGCCGAATTGGATCGAGCCCGTGAACAGCAGCAACTGGCCCGGGTGATGATTGAAGGCATCGGTCTGCATCGAACGCACCAGCGTCAGGTCGTCCGCGCAGGTCCCGAGGCGGGGCAGCAGCTCCGACAACGCCATCCCGCTTTTACCATGCCGCGCAAACTTGAATTGAGACGCCATCACCGCCGCCGTGGGCTTGATGAACGCCAGCTTCATCTCCTTCGTCATCGACTCCGGCAGCGGCTTGCCGTGCCACTGTCGCAGCACCGGCTTTTCGTCGAACAGTTCGTACTGGCTGGGGCCGCCTTCCATGAACATGTAGATCACATGCTTGGCCTTGCCCGGAAAGTGCGGCTGGCGCGGGGTCATCGAATCGGCGGAGGCAGCGGTGAGCTTGTCGGCCGTGAGCAGATCGCCCAGCGCAGCCATGCCCAATCCGCCCGCGGCTTCGCGCAGGAAACGGCGGCGGTTTTGCAGTCCCAGATATTCGCGTTCGTTCATCTCGCTATTCCCTCGTTACGAACTCGTCGGCATTGAGCAGCGCGCGCGTGACGCCCAGCCACGCAGCGTTTTCAGTGAGCTTGCCTTCTTTGCCGAGCACGGCGCGATGGCGCGCGAGCGTGCCGGTGAGAATCTGGCGCTCGCGTTCATCGGGGTGGCGCGCGAAGGCGAGCACAAACGCCCGATCGATGCGGGCCTGCGTATCGGCGCCGCCCTCTTTCAATACGCGCCCAGTGAGCGCTTCGGCGGCTTCATGGAAGACCGGGTCGTTCAACAGATTCAGCGCCTGGAGTGGCGTGTTCGAGCGGCGACGGCGCGATGCGGCGACGTTCGAATCCGGCGCATCGAAGTTCATCATCTGCGGATAGGGCGCCGTGCGCTGGAAGAAAGTGTAGAGTCCACGGCGATACTTGTCCGTACCCGCCGACTCCTCCCAGCGATCCGTCTCCCACTGATAGGTGAGTTCCATCACGCCCGCCGGCTGCGGCGGATAAACGCTCTTGCCGCCGATGCTCTCGCTCAACAACCCCGCCGCGCGAAGCGCCGAATCGCGAATCGCCTCGGCGGGCAGCCGCAGACGGTTCTGCCGCGCGAGCCACGCATTCTCCGGATCGCGATCAGCGAGCTCCGGCCGAGCATTCGACTGCTGGCAGTAGGTGGCCGACATCACGATGGCCTTGTGCATGCGTTTGATCTTCCAGCCGTTCGTCATGAAGTCCGACGCGAGCCAGTCAAGCAACTCCGGGTGAGTGGGCGCTTCGCCCTGGCGGCCGAAGTCTTCCGAAGTCCGCACCAGCCCGCGGCCGAAGAACTCCTGCCACATGCGATTGACGGCGACGCGCGCCGTGAGCGGATGATCGGGCGAGGTGAGCCAGCGCGCAAGATCGAGCCGCGTGGCGCGGCCGTTCTCCTTCACTGGCTTCAGCACGCCGAGGCCCGCCGGTTGTACTTCAATACCCAGGCGCGCATAGTCGCCGCGCACGCGCAGGTACGACTGCTGCGGCTCGGCAAGATCAGTGATCACCGCCGCCTGACTCAACTGCGGATAGCTTTCCTTCAGGGCACGGAGCTTCTTCTTCAGCTCCTTGGGCTTCAGCTTGTCGATGGTTTCTTTCGGAACAACCAGGTTGTACCAATCGATGAAGTAGTCCACCAGGATTTCCTGCTGGCGGTACGTCCGCTTGGCTTCGTCAATCCAGATGAACTTGTGGCCGCCATCGGACATCTGAAAGATCACGTCGTAGGTGAGATCCCAGTCCGGCTCTTTGCCGACGTTCTTCGCGGCCCAGCGGACCTTCTCTTCCCACGGGCGCATCAAGGCGGGGATGCCGTACTCATCGAGCAGCGCCTGGCGTTTGGCAACGTACTCGGCGCGCTTGGCCCGGTAGGGCTCCATCTCGCCAGGCATCGGCGCGTCCACGTACACCTGGTCGATGTTGTCAAAGAAGGCGTAGAGCGAGTAGTAGTCTTTCTGCGAGATGGGATCGTATTTGTGATCGTGGCATTGCGCGCAGCCCGTGGTGAGGCCCATCCAGACCGTGCTGACCGTGTTCACGCGATCGACGGTTTCTTCGAAAAACGTCTGCTCGAGCTTCACGCCGCCTTCGCGATTGCGCAGCGTGTTCCGGTGAAAACCCGTGGCGACGTGCTCTTCCGGACCGGCGTTGGGCAAGAGGTCTCCGGCGAGTTGGAGCGCGGTGAAGCGATCGAACGACATGTCCGCGTTCAGTGCTTCGATCACCCATTGACGCCAGCGCCACGCATACAGCCGCGGCAGATCTTTTTCGTAGCCGTCCGAGTCTGCATAGCGAGCGAGATCCAGCCACTGGCGCGCCCAGCGTTCGCCGTAGTGCGGCGATTGGAGCAGCCGGTCAACAAGGTGCTCGTAGGCGGCGGGCGACGAGTCGGCAAGGAACGCTTCGATCTCGGCGGGCGCGGGCGGCAGACCGGTGAGGTCCAGCGATACGCGGCGCAGGAGTGTGAGCTTGGCGGCCGCAGGCGACGGCTTCACGTTTTCGGCGGCGAGCTTGGCGGCGATGAAACGGTCAATCGGGTTGCGTGCCCAGCCTTCGCCGGCGGCTGGAATCGCCGGGACTTTGACGGCCTCAAACGACCACGGCAGCTTCTTCCACGCCGGAGCTTTCTTTGCGGCGGCGGCAGCTTCCGGCCACTCGGCGCCCTTGTCGATCCACGCACGCAAGGCCGCGACTTCAGCCTCAGTGAGCTTCGGACCAGCGGGCGGCATGCGGAAGCCGTCTTTTGCGCTGGCAACGCGGGCGATGAGCGAGCTCTTTTCGGCCGAGCCCGGCTGGATCGCCACGCCCGAGTAGCCGCCTTTGAGCGCCGCCGCCTTGTCGTCGAGCCGCAGACCGTTCATCTGGAGCGCCGCGCCATGGCAGCCGTAACACTTGCGATGGAGCACGGGCTCGATGTCGCGGGCGAAGTCCTGAGCTGCCGCGGACGTGGCGGCAACCAGCAGGAAAACTGGAATCTGGTTGGTCATGGCCGTTAATTTTGAGCGTATCGCAAAGCAGAATCCGCCGCGCCGCCCTCGTGCGGCGCGGCGGGTTCTTTTTGCAAAAACGCGCTGGAGCTACTTCTTCGCGGCGTGCGCGGCTCGCTGGTGAGCGGCACGATGTTCTTCATGCGCATGTAGGTGACCATGTTTCCGTAGTGCTCATAGTTGAGCATGAAGCTGAAAGACAACACGTTGAGCTTGGTGCGCTCACCGCCGAAAAACTTCACCAGTTCCGCTGCGTTGGCGTCGGTGAGCGAGGCATAGGCTTTGTCGCAATAGGCAAAGGCATCCTTGAGTCCGGCCACCAGGTCCTCCTTGGTGGTCTTGGACTTTTCAATGCCCGGCGCCGGGTTGGGCGTGCCCGCCACTGGTGAGCAGGGCAGATACTGCGCGTCGGCGACGTGGCCCACCAGTTGGCCGAAGTTGCGGATGCCATCGGTGGGCGCGAAGCCTTAGTGCTCGGCGGGCATTTTTTCGGCCGCGCCGATGAGCGCGCGGCGCGTCTGCTGGTACAGGGCCATGGTGCCGCCGGAGAGCGTCTTCAGATCCGGGGGAGTTTGTGCGCCGAGGGCTCACGCGGCGGCGAGGAGCGTAAGAGCGAGTCGGTTCATCGGTTCTTCTTTTTTTCTGTTTATTGCTTGGGACGAGGCGTCGCCTCGGCCTGCGACATGCCCATCGCCCACTTGACTGCTTCGAGGTACATCTTCTGCACGTCGGGCCGGTTCCACGCGTCTTCGCGATGGCCGAACGTGGAGTAAAAAACGCGGCCCTTGCCGTAGTTGCGGAGCCAAGCGACGGCGAAGTCCTTGTCGGTTCGGCGGATGTTCTTATTGTTGAGATCGATCTTCGAAGCATCCAGGCTCATCAGCACGCGGACGCGGTCGCGCGAGAAATTCTTCACCTGATAGATCTCATCCATGATGGTGAACTCCTTGGGGAAGTGCGCCACGATGGGGTTCGCCGGGTCTTCCACCACCACGGGCGCGTTGAACTGGTTCCACGGATGGAGATCGAAGTAGCCGCCGGTCATTTCGCCGTACTCGGGCCATTCATAGAAGGTGTCGATGCCCGAGTGAACGGCGATGAAGCCCTTGCCGTCGTCGCGCACGAAGCTGAGCAGGTCGGCTTTCTGCTGCGCATCCATGTCGAGTTCGCCGGTGGTGTAAAAAACGACGGCGTCGAAATAGTCGAGCGTCTTTGCGTTACCGCCCAGCTTCTTCTTGGTCAGCAATTGCGTGTCAGTGCGGATATAGGTATCCCACAAGCCGGACTCCTGGCCGATTTTCCACAGCGTGGCAAGGCCATGCGACGTGGCGTCGTGCTGAAACCCTTTGACGGCGCCAATGCAAAGCAAACGCTTCTTGCGAGGCGTTTGCGGCGCGGGAGACTGAGCGGCGAGGCCCAGCGAGAGGAGCAACGGGAGCAGAATTCGCTTCACCATCTTCTTCAGGATAGACCAAACCCCAGGCCACGCGACGTACCGAACGGGGCGGGCGGACCGGCTCGTAGACGAAGATCAGTTCGGTCTCGCCGGCCGGCACCAACACGCGCACGGTGCCGTAGGGCGGAATGCGCCCGGCCGCCACCAGCGAGGCGAGCGGCTGGAGCAGCCGGCGGTGGACGGTGCGCTTGAGTTCGCGCGCGCCATACTCGGCGCTGACGCCTTCGCCAATGAGGAAATCGCGCGCTGAATGCTCCACTTCGAGCGTGAAGGCGCGCGCGCTGAGACGTTCATGAATGTGGCGCTGCAGGGCGGCCAGTTGCAGATCCATGATCTGGTCGAGCACCGCGGGTTCGAGCGGCTGGTAGGCGACAATCGAGTCGATCCGGTTGACAAACTCGGGCGAGAAATGGCGCCGCACGGCGCGCATGCCGATTTCGCGCAGCTTGCGGCTGGTGTCGATGGCCGCCAGCGGCTCCATTCCGCCGAAACCGAATGAAGGTTTCAGCATCTTCAGCATGTCTCTCGCGCCCAGGTTGGACGTGAGGAAAACAATGCTGCGCTCAAAACCTACAGTGGTGTTGTCGCCGAGCCGTAGCGTGGCTTTATCGAGCACGCCAAGCAACAACCGCTGCAGCGACGGGGCGGCTTTTTCGATCTCGTCCAGCAAGACGAGCGACAGACTGCAGCGTTCACTGGTGGCCTGATTGAGCCGCGCCTGATTCAGCATCGGCGTGGGTTCGCGATGGCCCAGATAGCCCGGCGGCGCGCCAATCAGCTTGGCCACCTCGTGCTCCATTTGAAACTGGCCACAGTCGATCTTGACGATCTTCTTGTCGTCGGCATGGAGTAACTGTGCCAACGCTTCGACGGACAAACAGCGCAATCGCTTCCACCACGTCGGGCTGACCGACGAGGAGCTCCGACAACTCGGCTTCGATCGCATCCGGGACGGGCCGCCGAGGTGGCCGTGAATCATTGAAATGGCGCAAGGACAACTCTGTTCCCTTTCGGCCCCAATCTAGCGGGGGACGAAAAAAGCAGGGGCGCGAAAAGGCGGGCGAAGACGGCTGCACAAAGGCGAAGCGCGGCCCTAACCTGTTGGTGAGTTGCGCTTTGCGGGAGTGAAAGTTTTTTTGAGAAAAATCGCCGCCGCGTGTGAACGGCGCTGGCAGGCGATTGGAACCTACTTCTTTTTGGCGGCGCGGCCTATTTCGGCCTCGGTGGGAAATATCAATTCGTAGCCCTTTTGTTTGTCGTAGCCCTTTTCCTTCCACTCAGCCAAACCGCAGGCGCCGGTGACCTTGTAACCGGCCTTTTCGAGGATTTGCGCAGCCGTCCAGGCGCGCTTGCCGCGGTTTCAAGCGGTGACGACGAGCGACGCTTTGGGAATTTCGGTGGCGCGCTTTTCTAGCTCCGACATCGGGATGTTGACGTAGCCGGCCATGGTTCCGAGTTCAGCGATTTCTTTTGGCTCACGGACGTCGAGGAAAAAGAACTTCGTCTTCGAGTCGATCAGTTTCTTCAGGTCTTCGGCCGTCATCTGTTTCACGCGCGTGTCTGCGCTTTGCGCGACAAGCAGTATCGTGGCCCCCAGCGCGAGCGGGAGTATCCTTGAGAGTAGTCTTAGCATGCCAATAGTATAAGTAAAGATTTTGTCTCTTGAAACCCTCCGGAAGGGCCTACTTTCGCGCCGACGGATGGTTGTGAATCGTGGCGCAGTTGGTTCCCAACGTTTGATGATCATCGGTGAAGGCGATAGCATCCCCGGCCTTTCAGGCTGTGGACCCTACGAGATAGTGTCAAAAAGCGGGGTCTTTGAAGCTCTGCAGCAGTTGCGCGACGCCGACTGGGACGCTGACCTGTTGCGTTTGCCGCTGGAAGGGTGGAGCGGTTGTGAGCTACTCGAAGAGGTGCAGCGGGCGGCGCCCGGCGTGCCCTGTGTGGTGCTGGCCGCGCCGGGTGAGGACTGGCATCAGGCCGTGCAACTCACCAAACTCAGCGCGCAGGCTTGGCTGCCGGCAACCGCGCCGGTGGGCGATCTGATGGCAGCCATGGAGCAGGCCATGACGGCGCGCCTGGACTGGCGCAGCGCTCGTGTGCCGGAGGGAGAACCCTGGCGGCGCTTCCTGGTGGGCACCACCGCGGCCATGCGTCACGTCACCGATACGATTCGACTGATAGGGTCGCGGCGTTCCATAGTGTTGATCACGGGCGAGACCGGCACGGGCAAGGAGATGGCGGCGCGGGCGGTGCATGCCGCTTCGACACGCGCTCACCTGCCGATGGTGGCCGTCAACTGCAGCGCGCTGCCGGAGAATCTATTGGAGGCCGAGTTGTTCGGCCATTTGCGTGGCGCGTTCACCGGCGCAGTGCAGAGCCGAACCGAGCGGTTTGAGCAGGCCGACAAAGGCACCATCGTCCTGGACGAAGTGGCCGAGATGCCGCTCGATCTTTAGGCCAAGCTCCTGCGCGTACTGCAGGAACGCGAGTTTCAGCGGCTCGGAAGTTCCGAAACCGTCAGGATCGACGTGCGGGTGATTGCGGCGTGCAACGTGGATCTGGAAGAGCGCATCCGACGGGGCAAGTTCCGCGAGGATCTGTTCTACCGCCTGAACGTGGCGCCGGTGCGGATGCCGGCGCTGCGCGAGCGGCTGCGCGACATCCCGCTCCTGGTAGGCCATTTTCTGCAGAAGATCTGCGGCCAGGAGGAAGTCGCCATCAAATACGTCGCTACGGAAACGATGGACCGCCTGATGCGCCATAGCTGGCCGGGCAATGTACGGAAACTGGAAAATGCCGTGGAAATGGCGGTGGCGCTGAGCGGCGACCGTGATGCGCTCTACCCGGCCGACTTTCCGCTGCCGTCGGTGGCCGCGGAAAAGTCAGCGCCCGTGGGGGCCGTGACGCACCTCGGCGTGCCGGACGAAGGGCTGGACTGCGAGCAGGTGATCGGCACCATTGAAATGAGGCTACTCGATCAGGCGCTGCGCAAGACGGCGGGTAACAAGAAGGCCGCCGCAGACCTGTTGAGGCTGAAACGAACAACGCTGACAGCCAAGCTGAAGAGCCTGCAGGCACTGGCGTCGCGGCCGGGCATGGCGGCAGCGGCGATGTAGTTGTCAGAGCCCGAAGACGTAGAGCACGCGGTCTGCCGCCAGGGCGACATGTTGTTTGCCGTCGATCAGAAACGAGATGGGGTTGGCCGCGACGGGGCCGCCGGCTTGAAAATCCCGAAGCGGCCTGCCGGTTTTGGCGTCAAGCGCGAAGATGTTGCCTTCGTTGGTGCCGGAGAACACGAGGCCGGCGGCGGTGGACAACACTCCGGCCTAGGGCGCGGAGGCGAGCTTGAATTCCCAGGCCTGCTTGCCTGTTGCGGCTTCCAGGGCGCGCACGGCGCCCCACTGCTCTTTCTCGGGAATCCGCGTTTCGCCGCCGACGGCAAAGAACGTCCCGGATTTGTACTCGGCTTCGCACTTGTAATATGTAGAGCCCACTTCGCGGGTCGAGACATAGACGAGTCCGGTGGACGGGCTGTAGGACGGGCTGAACCACACGGTTGCTCCATTGAGGCTGGGCCAGACCAGGACGCCTTTTTCGTCCGGGTCCATCCCAGGCACCAGCATCGGGCGGCCTTTGTCGTCGATCCCCTTGGCCCACTTCTGTTTGGCATAGGGGCGCGAGGTGAGGTACTCGCCGGTCTCGCGGTCGAGCACATAGTACACCGCGTTACGATTGGGATTCACAATCAGCTTGCGCGGGCGGCCGCGAAACTCGGCGTCAATCAGCATCGGCACGTGCGTGGCGTCCCAATCGTGGGTGTCGTGCGGAGTGAACTGGAAGTGCCAGCGCAACTCGCCGGTGTCGCCGTTCAAAGCCACAAACGAACAGGTGTAGAGATTGTCGCCGCGCCGGTTGTCGCCGTTCCAGTCCGGCCCAGGGTTGCCGATGCCCCAGTAGACGAGGTTCAGGGCCGGGTCATAGGCGCCGGTCACCCAGGTGGACGCGCCGCCGGTCTTCCAGCTATCGCCGGACCACGTTTCGTTGCCCTTTTCGCCTGGCCCGGGAATCGCATAAAAGCGCCAGACACGCTTGCCGGTGGCCGCGTCCTAGGCATCGAGGAAGCCGCGAATGCCCGCCTCGGCGCCGCTGAGACCGACAATCACTTTATCCTTGATCGCCAGCGGCGCAAGGGTCATCGAGTAGCCAGGCTTGTAGTCTTCGACGCGCACCGCCCAGCGCTCCTGGCCGCTTTTGAGATCGAGCGCCACTACATAACAGTCAAGCGTGGCGACGAACAACTTGTCGCCCAAAATCGCCGGGCCGCGGTTGACGCGCCCAAGCCCGATCGATTGGTAGTCCGCCGGAATCGGACGCTGCCATTGCCACAACGGGCGGCCGGTGCGCAGGTCGAGCGCGGCGGCGCGGTTGGGCGCGGTGATGTACATCACGCCGTCGGCCACAATGGGCGACACTTCGGTGCGGCTGAGTGGAAACTGATGCGCCCAGCGCACGCGCAAGCCAGTCACGTTGGCGGGCGTGAGCTCGGCAAGCGGCGAGTAGCGGTGACTTTGATAGTTGCCGGAGTAGGTGAGCCAACTGCCGGGTTCTTTGGCCTGCGCGTTCACGATGCGTTCATAAGGAACGGTCTGCGCTGCGGCCAGCAGCAGAATCGACAGCGTCGCAATCAGCAGCTTCACTGGGCTTCTCCTTTTTGCGCGGCGAGGTACGCCACCAGATCTTCGAGAGCATCGGCGCCGAGGGCCGGCTCAGGGAACGCCGGCATGGTGCTGGCGTTGGGAAGCGGGCGAATCTCGCGCAGGTTGGCTTTGCGAAAGCTGCGATAGGCTCCGGTGGCCGGGTCGCGGAGTTGCAGCGGAACGGATCTTCAGCGGCGCGCAGCCCGCGCAGGCGCTGCCCCGTCGCGGCGATCGTGGCTTCCACCACCAGATAAGGGTGTGCCTACTTTAGGACGACGGTCCAGCGGTTCGAAGGGTAGAGCCGCTGCTGTTCCTGAGTGATATGGAAGTCCCAGTAGGCATCAAAGTCTCCGCTGAGGTAGATG
>VFZP01000084.1 GCA_016871115.1 Acidobacteriota bacterium | reverse complement strand
GGCGGAGAAGATCAAGAAAGGGCAGTTCAAATTTGGCAAACTAGGCGGGGCAGGGGCGACGATGCCGGAGATCTGGCGAGCCGCGTTGGCTGCGTGATCGGAGTCGGGTTCGATCGAGACATCGGCAGCGACCGAATTTGGCTCGTCTCGGAATTTACACCAGAGCCGTCCATCCTGCCGATTTACACCAGAGCCCTTCGGGGAGCCTAACACGAGAACCTGCTTACACAACATTCGGGATACTGCCGAGAGGTGGGCCCATTCACCCCCTGGACGGCGTCAGATCATTCATTTCATATATACTCGACTCCTACGCTTCGATGCCTCCTCGCGCTAGCTCTCCTGCTGTCCACAGTTACCCGAGTTTCGGCCCAGGAAACTACGGGTTCCATTGTTGGCGTCATCAAAGACTCTTCCGGCTCGGTCATCCCCGGCGCGCAGATTGCCGCGACGCGCACCGACACGGGTGTTGAATCCCGCACGACGTCGGATGACCAGGGCAGCTATTAATTCCTACTGATGCGCGCCGGTCAGTATCGCATCACCGTCGAAGCACCCGGATTCCAGAAGCTGGTTCGCGAGAATGTCGTCGTGAACACCACCGAGCGGGTTCGTATCGATTCCACGCTCACCGTCGGCCAAGTGACCGAAACCGTTTCCGTCACGGCCGAAACGCCGCTGTTGCAAAGCGAGAAGTCAACGGTCGGCCAGGTGGTCGAGCACCGCACCATCCAATCGATCCCTCTCGCGACGCGAAACTTCACGCAGATCCTGGGAACCTCCGCCGGCGTTATCGGCGCGGTGTTTGATGCCGACAACCCGGGCACGGGCTCCGGCAGCGTCTCGGTCAACGGCGCGCGCCGCGGCTCAAACAATCTTCTGGTGGACGGCGCTCCCACCACCGCTCCACTGAACAACGCGCCGGACGGCGACGGCACGCCCTCCATCGAATTTCTCCGCGAATTCAAGGTACTCACGAGCCTCTACAGCGCCGAGTACGGCCGCAATCTCGGATCGGTCACCAACGTCACCACTCGCTCCGGGTCCAATAACCTGCACGGGTCGCTCTATGAGTTCCTGCGCAATACCGCGTTCATCGCCCGGCCGTTCTTCAATCCCCGGCGCGGCCAAAACAACCAGAACCAGTTCGGCGCAAACGTAAGCGGTAAGATCCTGCGCGACAGGACATTCTTCTTCGGCGGCTGGGAGAGTTCCCGCCAGTTGAACGCGAATTCCGGCGCAGCCGCCATCCAGCGCGTCGTGCCCAGCCTCACGCAACGCGCCGGCAACTTCGGCGCGAAGTGCATTAACGATCCCTCCACTGGCCAGCCGTTTCCGGCCAACACGATTCCCACCTCGCGCATCAACGGCATCTCCAGAAGCATTCAGGACCAGTTCATTCCGCAGCCTAACTTCGTCTCCGGCGGCGCGGTGAACTTCTTCGCCGCGCAGCCCATCGCCACCAACATCGATCAGTGCACCGTCCGGATCGACCACTGGTTCAATGACAAGTCGCAGATCTTCGGCCGCTGGTTTGAGAGCTATCAGAAGGACGTCAGCCCCTTCGGCGCCGGACTTCCCGGCTTCGGCCAGTCGGCCAACCGTGAGAAGCACTCCGGCTCGGCCACCTACAATCACATCTTCTCGGGCGCTCACGTTCTCGAGGCCCGCTTCGGCGTCGACTACACCGACCAGTTCATCGCCTTCCAGAACAACGTCGACCCGGCCTCGGTCGGCCTGCGCCTATTGGCCGTCACGTTGAAGCAGCCAGCGGGCGCGATAGAAGACTACCAAATGGTGGCGACGCTGGGCGCGCCGGGCGTAAAGACTGCGGCGTTCAGATCGTAGCCGAAGCCCGGCGCCGTGGGCACCGTGAGAATGCCGCCGGGTGGGCGCGGGTCGTCCGTCAGCACCCATGTCTTTGCTTCGCCGCGATAGATATCGAGAAACTCAGCATACGGCGTAGTCTGTGGCGGAAGCGTAGCCAGGAAATGATAGGTGGCGCTGCCCGTGCCGTGACAGATGAGTTGAATGCCCGCGCGCTGTGCCAACCCGGCGATGCGCCGCAGGCCCGTGATGCCGCCCGCGCGATAGATGTCTGGCTGCACCAGATCCACGCAACCTTCGCCGATCAGACGTTCAAAGCCCGCATACGTGTATTCGTGCTCGCCGCCTGAGATGCGCACCGAACCGGCGAGGCGGCGGCGCAGTTCCGCGTAGCTCGCGTAGTCATCCGGCAGCACGGGTTCCTCGATCCAATTGAGGCGGTACTTCTGCAGGCGCTCAACCATGCGCAGCGTATAGCTGACGCTCCAGGCCATGTAGATATTGAGTGAAAGAAACCCGTCCGCGCCCAGTACCTCGCGTGCCTGCGCCACTGCCACCTCGTTGGCGCGCATGCCCTCTTCGCCGTGCGCGGGGCCGTAAGGCACCGCCACTTTCATATCGCGAATGCCAAACTCGGCGAGCGCCGCCGGATCGTTTCCGGTGTAGTAAACCGCGCGCGCAGCGCGGGCGGGCTCGCCAGCGAGCAGCCGCGCCACGGGCACGCCCGCCTGTTCGCCGCGCGCGTCCCAACAAGCCAAGTCAATGCCGGAGAGCGCGGCCTGCGTCAGTCCGCCGCGGCCGTAGAAGATCGAAGCGCGATAGAGTTGCTCCTGGAGCGTCTCAAGGTCCCCGGCGTCGCGGCCCACCACGAGGCTGCGCAGTTGCTCATCCACCGCCGCGGCAATCGCCGAGCCTTTGCCGCCGCCGCAGAAACCGAACTCGCGCGTACCGTCTTCGAGTTCCACTTCGATCACCGCGGCTGACATCGCGCGAAACCACGACGAGCGCCGCTGCCAATACTCCGGATAGCCGGACATGGGGTTGGCGATGACGGTTTCGGTGAGCCACGAAGGCGCCATCGGCGCTACGTGGCAATCCAGCCCCCGCAGGCGCATGAGTTAGTACACGCAGCGGCTGCGGTCGTGCCAGGCGAGATAGCTCTTGTAGTTCTTCGCCTTCGGGTCCTGGCAGCCGCGCAGATCCAGTAGTCCCACCTTGCGAAACTCCACGGGGTGGCTCTCGCTTTGGAGCGAGATGGTGGCGGACTGCAGGTGCAGTCCTTCTTCGATCAACGTGGAGTTGTGGCCGGAGACGTTGCCGCCGCCCACCTGGGGCTGTTCATAGGCCAGCACCTCGACGCCGTTCACCGTGTGAACGATGCGATCGGCCCCGAGCACGGTCACCTCGGCGCGCACCCACTGATCGCCATGGAATGTCTCAGACGTGGACTGTACGCAATGCGCCGTGATGAGCTGGCCCTTCATCACCACGTTCGTGCCGGGCGTGCAGAGATTGGCGGCGGTGCGCTTATCCTTGCCGTTTCCGCCGAGCAACTGCACTTCAATCGAGATGGGGAAATCCTGACTCTTGCCCATGGACTGCGGCGTTTGCCCGTGCACCATGATGCCGCTGTTGCGCACGGCCCAGCCTGGACCCTTCCTGGCCTGATCGCCGATGAACCGGTATTCCACCGCGATCCTGTAGTGCGAGTATGCCTCGGCCCAAAACAAATGGCCGAAACGCTCGGCGAACTCCGGGTAGGCGTCGTAGTTTACCGCCAGCTTGCCGTCACGCACGAGAAAGGTGTTGCCGAAATTCTCGCCAACGGCGTAGCCGCGAATCTTGGGCGTCCAGCCCGTGAGGTCGCGCCCGTTGAAGAACTGGATCCAATCGGACGGTTGCTGCGCGGAGAGCGTGGCGGCGCCGAGCGCGGCAGCCGACAGCAATAGACGAAAGGTCACTTCTTTTCGAGGTCTTTCACACGCTTTACGAGTTTGCCAGCCTGGCTCTCAAAGCGGAGGAGTTCGCGCAATGACTCGCCTTCAGCAAGAAACCCGGTCACCGGCCCGAACAACTGGCCCAACTCGTCCGCGTTGCAGGTAGGAAGATACGTGCGCAGCACACGCGGATCGTAGTAGCGGAAAAGCATCGCTTTACCCTGGGGATCGTACACGGTGAGAAAGCGCCGGAAGTGCTGGCGCAGCGCGCGGATGCCTTCCGCCGATTGCGCGAAGATGCCCCAGTGCTTGCCCCAGCCCCGCTCAAGAAGCAAACTGGTGAACGGCGCGTCAGGCTCCAACTCCACCAGATACGGCGCCACTTGCTGTATGTCTTGCGCCAACTCACCCAGGTACAGGCATTCATGCTCCGGCCGGTGGTCATAGAGCAACTGCCGCAGTTCTGGAATGGAGGCGCCATCCAGCACGGCATAGCTCCGCAGTCCGTCGGCAAAGATCTCGCTGGCAATGACTTCCACGGCGCTCATTCCCTCTCTATTATCGTTGTTGTTCCGGCCGCACGGGCCGGTGCATTAATGCGGCCATATTTGACAAAACGGCGCGCCGGTTTGGGCGGCGGAGGAAAGCGCCGCGGCTTGCGGACTGAAAGTCCGCGCCGGCACCGGCGGCCCCTGCGATAACGCCGGCGGTTTCTGACCGGGGTCGGCATTCAGCGGCTCTTCCGGCGCCTTGGGCCCGGCGTCCTTGATGCCACTGCCAGAACCGGCGGCGCCGCCGCTGTTCAGCAGGATCAGCGGACCGGAAATGGCCACGCCCGCCGGACTGATATCGACGAAGCTCCCGCCGGCTTTCAACGACAGTTGGATGCCCGCCTCCACCACTGCCGTCATGCCGGCCTTGATATGAACGGTGGTGCCGCCCTCCATCCCCAGCGCCATCCCCGCTTTGCCATGCAATTCCTGTCCGGCTTTCACCAGGAAACTGCCGCCGGTTTTGCGGTGCTCATCGCCGGTGATGTCGGTGTGCGAGTCGCCGCCGATCTTCGCCATGTGATCTTTGTCGATCTTCAGATGGTCGTTTTCCTGCACCAGCCGGAAGGCGTCTTTCTTAACGCGCGTGTGGTGGTTGCGCTCGGCGTGGATGAAGACGTGTTCGTCGCCTTTCTTGTCCTCAAAGCGCAGTTCGTTGAATCCGCCGCCGCCCTTGGAACTGTCGGACTTGAAGGTCGACATCGTCGAAAATGCCGGCAGCTCGTAGGGAGGCATCGACGAGGCGTTGTAGACGCAACCGGTGACGATCGGCTGATCCGGGTCGCCTTCAAGGAAACTGACGATCACTTCCTGACCGATGCGCGGATGAACCGCCGCGCCCCACTTCTTGCCCGCCATTGACTGCGCCACGCGCACCCAGCAAGTGCTCTTCTCGTCAAACTTGCCTTCGCGGTCCCAAAAGAACTGGATGCGCACGCGGCCGTATTTGTCGAGGTGCAGTTCCTCGCCGGCCGGGCCTGTTACCACCGCGGTTTGCGGGCCCTGCACCACGGGCTTGGGCGTGCTGCGTGCGGGCACATAGGGCGTCGCCGCCGGAATGGCACGGAAGGAATTTTGATACGGGATGGGCGCTTCCTTACCGGACCGGTACCCCGGAGCCTGCACGCCCTGATGCTGCACGGAGGTTAACAGGAACTCGGCGTTATAGTCGCCCTTGGTATGCTCATCGAGACTGAACTTGAAACCGGCGGCCAGATGCCGCCAGATGGACTCCCCGGAGAAGACCTTCGTTTCGGTCTCCTCGGCCTGCATCCGGCGCTTCACCGCGGCTTCGCCTTCGGGCTGAATTTCGCCAATGCGCTCGTCGGGCTTGGAGAACAACTGCGCGAACTCGCCCGGATAGTCGTAGATCTCCAGCTTGTCGCTGCCTCCCGGGCTTTGCGCCGACGGCTCGGAGACGTGAAACAGGCTCTCGTGTTTCTGAAAATTATGGTCGCGCATGGAGAACAAGCCGGGGCGCAACTCCTGCGCGGCTTCCCAGCCCGTGATCACGTTCTCGCGCTCTTCCTCGGCTTGCAACTGCGGACGGAAAATCATCGACGCGCCATTCGGGCAGTTTGAGTTCACCGACGGGCCGTCCGCAAACACAAAGGTTTCCTGATCTTCACCCTGCTCGAAGAAGTAGTGGATGCCCTCGTGCTCCATCAGGCGCGAGAGGAACGCGAAGTCCGACTCGCGGTACTGCACGCAATAATCCCATGGCTTATGGGGCAGCGAGACTTTGTTCTGCAGCTTCACGCCGTACTCGCCCAGCACTTTGCTAACGATGTCCGGCACACTGAGATCCTGAAAAATCCGGCAATTGGTGACCTGCGAGAGCCGCCAGGCGAGCGGCGCCAACTCCAGCCGGTAGAACTGAAAAACGTCGTCGCGGCCCACGTGCGAGAAGCGGCGGATAATCCCATGAAAATGCCGGTACTTGTCGTCCTTGGCCTTGACGCGCACAAACGCGCGCTGACCGATCAGCGCCTGGGCCGTGACGCTGCCGGCATCGGCCTCTTCGGCACAGGCCCAGATGTGCACGGAGTATAAACCCGAGATTCGTTCCGCGCAAGAAAACGATTGCGCCAGCAGTATGTCTGGGCCGAGCGGCGTGGCCAACTGCAGGACCCGTTCTTCCTGTTTGTAAAGACCCATGGCGGTCTCCGAGCCCTCCGAGGCTGATTCTTTCTGACTCTACCCCCGCGTGCGCCCGTAAGGGCGAGGGCCTCCGCCGGTAAGCGGAGGCCCATTCTGTTCGCCCGCGGCGCGCTTGGCGCTTATTCGGACTTGTTCTTCTGGAAGTTGTAGCCGAACATCGACGGGGCCTTCAGCTTGTTCTGGTTGCTCTGGTCCTTGTACTCGATCTTGATCTTGGCGAAGTTGAACGAGACCTGATCCGTGGGCAGGGTGCTGCTGCCATCGCTGCCGCCGGTCTGGAAGCTGGAGATGAGACAGTCCGTCATCTCCCAGGTGTAGAACTCGAGCTGGCCGTCTTCGCCCTGCTTGCGCAGGTGCAAGGTGGCCTTGGAGATCGCCTTACCCGTGGCGCAACGGTTCAGCAGATCCGGCGAGGCCTTGCTGCAACGCGTGGTGAAGTGGAAGTCCTGCGCCGAGGCCTTGCCCGCGCCGCCACCGGTGCCGGACGAGAAGCTGCCGCCGTTGCTGCAACCCCAGCTGAAGCTGTCAATTTCGATTGCGCCAGGGAACTTGTTGTCGACGCTCTCACCTTTGATTCCATCCAGTTCCAACAAATAATCGGAAGCCATGTCTTTCTATCTCCTTGGGCTAATAAAATCCTGATACAAATCTCTGGGAACGCTGCTGCGAAGCGTCCGTCCTCCGTTTGAGGACCCCTGCGTAGCGGCTCCGCCACCGGGGCTTGCGGCGGTTTGTTTCATCCGCCTACACTCTCATACGCGCTGAAATTTCGTGCCGGGGGTCACCGGGTTACGACATTTCGTACACAAACTTTCCATCCTCACCGATCGTCACGTTGGTAGCCGTTGGGCGGACCCCCTCGGCCATCTTCGTCAACAGCATCTTGGAGATCTCCGGCAGCAGGGTGTTGGTCAGAATGTTGTCCACATTCCGTGCGCCGCTTTCCACTTCCGTACACCGGCGCGCCACCTCGTCCACCAGGGCCTCATCGAAGCTAAGCGCAATCCGGTGATTTTCCATCAACCGTCTCACGATCTTTTTCAGCTTCAGGCGCACGATCTGCTTCAGGTTCTCGTCGCGCACCGGGTAGTAGGGGATGGTCACCAGGCGGCCGAGAAACGCCGGCTTGAACACTTTGTCGAGTTCGGGCTTCATGGCCTTGGCTAAGCCATCCGAACTCGGCATGGTCTCCGGGTCAGCCGTGAGTTTCATCACCGTGTCGGTCGCCGCGTTCGACGTGAGGATGATAATGGTGTTCCTGAAGTCGATCAGGCGGCCTTCGCCGTCTTCCATCTGGCCCTTGTCAAACACCTGGAAGAAGAGTTCCAGCACGTCGGGGTGGGCCTTTTCGACTTCGTCCAGCAGCACCACCGAGTAGGGCTTGCGGCGGACAGCTTCGGTGAGCACGCCGCCTTCACCGTAGCCAACGTAACCCGGAGGCGAACCTTTCAGCGTCGATACCGTATGGGCTTCCTGGAACTCGCTCATATTGATGGTGATGAGGTTGTGCTCACCGCCGTAGATGAGATCCGCCAAGGCCAGCGCGGTTTCGGTCTTGCCGACGCCGGAAGGGCCCACAAGCAGGAACACGCCCACCGGTTTGCCGGGGTCGTCCATGGCGGCGCGGGCCGTGCGAATGCGCTGGCTGATGGCGCCGAGCGCATGCGACTGGCCGATGACCCGGGCGTTCAGGTACTTCTCCAGTTCGAGAATCATGCCGATCTCGTCCTTGAGCATCTTGCCCACGGGAATGCCGGTCCAGGCCGAGATCACCTCGCCAACGATTTGCGAGTCCACGCACACGCGGATCAGCGGCGTTTCGCCGTGCAGCGCTTCGAGCTCTTTGTTCAGCCGTTCCAGGTCGGCGCGGAGCGTGGCGGCTTCCGGCGTTTCCAGCTTCTTTTCGGCCGACAGCTTTTCGATCTCCTCGCGCACGCCGCGGATGGAGTGCACCAGGTCGCGCTCTTTTTCCCAGCGGGCTTTCAGCGTAGCCAGTTCGGCTTCGGCCTTCTGCCGGTCGGATTCGATCTTGGCGAGACGCTCGGAGTGGTCTGCGCCCAGCGTGGCTTCGCGATCGAGCACGCGCTTTTGAATGGCGAGATCTTCGAGCAGTCGCACGGTATCTTCCACCGCGCCGGGCGTGGCGTTCTGGCCGAGCGCGAGGCGCGCGCAGGCGGTATCGAGCACGCTGACGGCTTTGTCGGGAAGCTGGCGATCGGGGATGTAGCGATGCGACAGACGCACGGCGGCGGCAAGGCCTTCATCGAGGATGCGAACTTTGTGGTGCTTTTCAAGCGCCCCGATCACGCCGCGCAGCATGAGTGCGCACTGATGTTCGGTGGGCTCTTCCACCTTGACGGCCTGGAAGCGGCGGGCGAGAGCCGGGTCCTTCTCGAAGTACTTTTTGTACTCGCTCCAGGTGGTGGCGCCGATGGTGCGGAGTTCGCCGCGGGCGAGGGCGGGCTTGAGCAGGTTGGCGGCATCGTTTTGGCCGGCTTGGCCGCCGGCGCCAATCATGGTGTGCGCTTCATCGATGAAGAGCACAATCGGCGTTTCCGATTTCTTTACCTCTTCGATGAGGCCCTTGAGGCGGTTCTCAAACTCGCCCTTCACGCCCGCGCCGGCTTGCAGCAGCGCGAGGTCAAGCGACCGCACCGCGACGTTCTTCAGCGGCGGCGGCACGTCGCCCTGCGCAACGCGCAGTGCGAAGCCTTCCACCACGGCGGTCTTACCCACGCCCGCTTCGCCCACCATCATCGGGTTGTTCTGGCGGCGGCGCGTGAGAATATCGACGATCTGGCGGATCTCGGCATCGCGGGCCAGCACGGGGTCGATCTTGCCCGCGCGTGCGTTGGCGGTTAGGTCCACGGTAAACTGGTCCAGGTACGGCGTCTTGCTGTTGGGATTGGGCGCGCCGGGTTCGCCGGGCGCGGCGGCGCCGCCGCCTGAGCCTACCGTGGCCGCCATGACAATCTCGGCCGACCCGCCGACGATGGTGTCAAAGCTTGACCGCAACGACTCGGCGTTGATCTTGCGCAACTCCGGGAACATCTCGCGCACATAGCGCGCCATGTCCTCATCGCTCACCAGCGCCAGCACGGTGAACCCCGTGCGGATCTGTCCGGCGCCGTGGTTGAGCGAACCGAGCGACCAGGCCTCTTTCAGCATCTCCACCAGGCTTGAGCCGAGCACCGGTGTGCCACGCGAGCCGCGCTTCATCCGGTCCAGACTCTTGTTGACCTCGTGGCCAAGCCGCTGCAAATCGATGTCGAAGAACTGGGCGATCTTCGGTATGTCGTTATCGGACGGCTCGGCGAGTTTGGCGAGGTAGTGTTCCACCTCCACCTCCGAGTGTCCGCGGGAATTACAGAGAGCCGCCGCGCCGTTCAGCGCCGCGCGCGTCTCGTCGTTTAACTTGCCTATCAGTGCTTTGAGCGAAACTGACACACTGCCTCCTATTGCAACAACAATACCGTATCTTCAGGATCGCGCGGGAACTCCGGCTGGGTTTTCACCCAACTGGTCCAGCCCAGCATCACCGGTTCGGGCTCCGGTTCCAGCATGGCCGGCGGAACCTCGCCGCGCTTCAGGACCAACTGCAATTCAAAATCGATCTGGTCACGGCTGAATAGCCGCGTCAACTCGCGGACGCGCCGGTAGTCCGCGCCACCGGGCAGCATGCGCCGGTACTGGGCAAACGTAAGCGGCCCCATGCGAACGCGGGCGCGCGCCTGGTGGTCGTACACCTCGTCACCCACCACCGCGCCCAACCCGAGCTGCTCGGACGGATCTTCGTCCTCGTCCAACTCAGTCGTGCTGCTGGTTTCCAGGCGGCACCAGGCGCCCACGAACTGCATCACTTCCACTGGCACCTGGAAATAGTCTTCCAGGATCTGCTCCAGCGCGACGGCCGAGCGGGCCTGCATGCCGAACAGTCCGCTGTACCAGACAAAGGTCTCGTCGTTCACCTCCTGCCGCCCGGTCAGGTGCGGCGTGCCAAGGCCGCTGAGCGACAGAAAGGCTTGCGTGAGTTGATCGTCGGCGCCGCGGGCATAGCGAATGGGCAGCCGGTACTTGGTCCAGGCGCGGTAGAAGAGAGAGACGGCGCGATGATTGAACAGGTCCGTGAAATCGCGAAACGCGAAGTCCTTCATCCGCGCCCGTTCCTGAATGACCGCGGTGTAGTGGCGCGGCAGCACGCCGAACGGGCCGGTGAGACCCATGAAGTTGACGGCCATGCGCCAGAGCGGCGAATCGTGCGCCAGCGACTGGATGGAACTGGCCGGAAACGACAGCGACGGATGCGCCGTGAAGCGTACTACCTCGCGCGAAGGCTCATTGAACATACCCACGCGGCGGCGGCCTTCCCGCAACTGCTCCAGCAACCACACGGCGCGGAAGAAATCAAACGACCAGGGCTCGGCGCGCAGCAGATCGGCCACGGCGGCAAAGCGCGGCACGTCGCCGTCCGGCACCACCTCCAGCAGCACCGGCGAGGATTCGGAGAAGGCATTCGTATCCGCGGCGGGCGTATCCGGATCTAGAGGAGAATCTTGCGGCCCGATCTCGGCTGCCATCGTCTGAGCACCTCCCTTCTTTGCGTACTGCGGACGGTCAACTGGCTGAAGCTGTTAAGCGACGTGTACATACCCAGAAAGCGTTCAATCACGCTGGCAAACAGAAACAGACCGGCGCCGGCAAACTGCGCTTCATCCACTTCGAGTTCCACGGCCGTGCCGCGCGCAAAGCCGGTGCCGTGCTCGGTGATGACCCGCGCAAACTGCGGCGAAGCCCCCACCGAGCGGATGGCATCGATCTGCCTCCGCGTATGCACCGGGCCGCCGTTATCGTACAGGCGCAGAATCTCGCGCAGCGCCTCGGCGCCTTCGGTGACGAGGGAAAGGTGGTTGAGCGACAGGTGCGAAATGAGACGCCACATCGCGCCCAGGCGGTCTGGCGCGGGCAGCGTCGCCGTCGGCGGGTGGATGGCCGTGACGCGCCGTACGGTGCCGCCGCCTTCGAATTCAAAGTCGGCGTCCGAGCCCCACGACAGCTTCGACGGCAGATTGAGGTTGGTGCAGGTGAGCCGGCAGGTGACCGATTCGGCGTCGGGCACGCACGGCCGCGCCGACAGGTCCACGAGGGAAATGTACATGTCCGAGCCGCCTTCGCGCCGCGGCGACACGCGGCGCGTGGCCTGCCAGAAAGTGCGCTTGGTCTCGGTGTCATCCGAGTGGCGGTAGGAGTAGAGCGAATCGTAAGGAATCTGCTCGCCCGTGGTGGGGTTCGACGTCAGTACCGAATCCACCGAGAACACTTCCATGTACTTCTGGCGGCGGTTGTCGGGAACGATCTGATATTCGTGCTGCGTCTGGCGCAGCAGAATGGGCTCAGAGGTTTGTTCAAACAGGTTCACCACCGGCGTGCAGTTGAGCCGGAAGGTGGCGGCGCGCGCGCCGTTCTCCAGCATTTCACGCCGGTCTTCGCGTTCAAACGGCGAGAAAAAGATCAGGATCTCGGCGGCTTCCTGGCAGCCGGCCGTGGCCTCCTTCAGACCCTGGATGTCGAAGAACAGAAACTTTTGCGGAAACGAAAAATACTCCTGCAACAGACGGTATCCGTCAAACGAGCGTCTGGTGTAGGAAAACAGCGACTGGTCTTCGTCAAAGCCGGCCGGCTGAATCGCCGAGGCCGGCAGTCTCACTGGCGGGCGCTTGCGGTGCTGCGGGTCCCGCACCATTACATACAGGACACTGTTCAGCAGGATTTCATAGAAGGCGTGGGGCAGTTCCTCCGAGCCATGCAGATAGAATCGGAGCGAATCGATGCCGAGCTTGCCGATGGGCGCTTCCGACTGCGAGCGCACCAGCATCCGCAGCACGGCCAGGGCGCCCGAGGCTTTCACCGGCGGGTCAAGTCGCTCCGGCGTGCGCCACTGCACTTCGGCCAGATCCACCGGCCAGATGGTGGTATTGAAGCAGGTGCGGAACCGGCAGGTGACGCCTTGCGAGGGCCGGGAGAATAACCGGCTCCCGCGCGGCACGGTGGCGACGGCGGTCTGTTTGACGCGCGGATCAGGCTTGATTTCGATGACGGCAATCGAGGGAAGCGGCCGCAGGTAGTGCGGGTAGACCACGTCCAGAAAAGCGTCGGTGATCTCTGGAAAGTCGTCGTCCAGCCGTTTGTGGACGCGCGCGGCGAGAAACGAGAAACCTTCGAGCATCCGCTCGACGTGGGGGTCCTTGGCGAGGTTGTCGCCCAGTTGGAGACGGTCGGCGATCTTCGGGTACTGCTGCCGGAACTCCGCGCCCATCCGACGCAGATATTTCAACTCCTCTTCGTAGTAACGGCGCAGTTCATCCACGGGGCCGCTAGTCTCCTTTGACCTGATACTGGCCGCTGGCGAGTTCAAGCAGAGTATCGTAGGCCACCGGCTCCGGAGCCGGATCCATCAACAGCAGCGCCGAGACCTGAAAACGCATCTGGAGCGATCCCTTCACGTTGTGGTCTTTCGGCATGACGACGGAGATGTTCGTCAGCCGCGGCTCGTGTTCCTGGATGGTGCGCTGCACCCGTTTGATCAGAAAGTCGCGGTGGGTTGAGGCAACCGGCGAGAGGTTGCTGAAGTCCTGCAGGCCGTACATGTACAGCGAGTTCAGGAGCTCGGGAAACTCCGGCCCCGGCTCCCACGGCATGGCGCGGCAGTTGAGTAGCAACTCCAGATCGCGCGCCACCGCTTCCTTGTACTGTCTGATCGCCTGCAACCGGTTGGGAGGAACCTCATGCTGGTTGCGCGGCTGGTCATCGAGCAGGCGGTCGAACACCGATAGCAGCGGGCGATCTTCAGTTTGGGGTCGCGCCATGGTTTGCCTATTCGTTCGGCTGAGCGACCTGCTGCAACCATGCGGCGGTCTCAGGATTGGCCGCGCCGGTATCGTCCATCAGCGTCGCGGTGTTCAACGCCGGAAAATCTTCAAGCAGATGCTTGACGCCGAGGCGCACCGCGCGGGCGGCGCCATCGAACCCCATCTCTTCGCAGGCCCTCACGGCGTAACGCTGCAGGTCCAGCCAGCCCCGGCCGCATTCGGTGGCCATCGCCGCTTCGGTAAGTTCGAGTACTTCCGGCCAGGCGCCGTTGGCGGCGAGTTGCTTGAGCGTGGTGCGCACTTCGGTGGATGGCGCAGCTAGCAACGTGGTCGCCAGTTCGTCGCCACCGGCCGACAGTTCGCCCCAGCGCAATCCGCGCATCAGCATGTAGGCCATCGGGCTCGCCGGATTCTGCCGGCGGAGAAACCGGGCGGCCACGGCAATGCGCACGATCGCCTCCTGGAGGCTCGACGGCTCCAGGCCGCTGACTTCGCCGGCGGCTTCCACCATCTCGTCGAAGCCGCGGGCGGCCGCCACGGGAATCATCGCCACGCCGGGTGCGCCGTCTTCACCGGCGCTTCCTGCTGCTGCGGCCGCGGCCAGGGCCGCGTGGTCTACCGGGTCCGGATCCTTTTCCAGTTTGCGCCGCAGCAGGATCAGGATTTCGCTTTCGGCTTTTTCGAGATTCTCACGAATGCGCCCGAAACCCGGAGGGTCGCCGGCAAAGCGCTCCTCACACAACTCGTCGAGCTTCTGCACCAGCTCACGGCACGTGGCCACGTGCAGTTTCAGGTCTTTGTAGAACTGCTTGGGCGTGTTGTCGAAGGCGAGATTGAAGTCTTCGGGCGTGGTCTTGCCGGCCGAAACCGCTTCGCTGCGCTTGGCGGTGGCGGTGTTCGATTCGCCCGCCTCCGCTTCGCTCGGCACGCCCCGCGCTTCCACGGCCTGATGAATCGACAGTCCGTTCGAGGTGACGGGCACAAAGCCGATCGCCAGATTGGGCGACGAGTCTTTGGTGTTCTCCGTCATACCCAGCCATTCCAGGTGCCGGAGGCGCATGTAGTAATCGCCTTCATCCGGCAGCGGGTGGAGCATGCCCCAAAACTGGTCGATCAAGCTATGCACCAGCGCGAGGCCCTCGGCCAAACCCGCAAAGCCATGCTTCCAGACGAGCGACTCAACCAGCCAAACGGCCAATTCGAGGTCCTTCGTGCGCGCGGCGATCAGGTCTGACAACTGATCCACCAGCCGGTTCACCTCGCGCGGCATCCAGATGTCGCGCGTCATGATGCGCGGCGAACCGTCTTCGCGCGGGGCGAGGAACGCCTCAATCGCCGCGTCGTTCGGCCGGCGCGATTCGCGGATCTTCTCGTAGTTCTTTAGCCCGGTGGCAGGTTCGCCGCACGGGTTGTCCTCGGCGATGGGAGCGAGGATGTTCTCGGGCAGAATCGGCATGACTGTCGGCCCTACGATCCTGAGGCAGCCTCGGCGGCCGCCCCGGCGATCTCCAGTTTGCGGACTTCGAGGATGGGCACTTCTTCGCCATCCACCACCAGCATCTTGAGGCCGTAAGGATGCTCGTCGCCCTGTTCGCCGGCGCACCATTCGGTGACGCGGCCGAGGCGCACTTCGGCGTCTGGATGCTGCCAGGTGAGCGGATTGAGCGCCGGCAGGAGCACCTCGCCGAGTTCGCGCTGCTGAAAGCCTGGCGCGGTGGTGACGCGCGCCGGAATCCACATCAGATCGCGCAGCCGCTTGGGCGCCTCAATCTCAATCTTCTGGATCTGCGCCAGCGGAATCCAGAAGTAGTCGCCGGCCCCGAAGACTTCGATACGCGGGCCGATACGCGGGTCCGAGTCCTGGAGCGAAGTGAACGGCTTGCCGTTCAGCGTGCCGGTGAGCTGCGCGGCTTCGGCGGCCAGCGGGGCGGGGTAAGCCTGTTTGACGAACAGATCGCGGCGGAGCCGTTCTGCATGCATGGCGCCATGATAGAGCAGTGCGCCCACTTGCGTATCTTTGTTGCCCTCGCCGAGCACGCTGAGGTGCTTTTCAGCGCGGTCGTAGTCGCCCTGGTAGCACAGCAGTTCAAAGAGTGACGTGCGGGCCCGGACGTCGCCCGGGTTGTCGCGCAGGCGCGCCGACAGCCACGCTACCGCCTCGTCCAACTGGCCGGCTTTCACCAAATCATCGGACTTCATGGTTCATACCCCCTACTCGGAACGCAGAGATGCACAGCAAGCTCCCGCGCCTCCTTGCGGGGAGGTGGGGCAAAGGCGTGCTTGGACGATAAAGCCGCGCGGGGCAGGTCCGCAAACCCGCCCGCGCGGCCCTCTGAGCAGTAGGCGCTATTTGGCCGGCGGCGGCAGGTCCGCCACCAGACGCAGCGAGATACCAATCTCGTCCAGTTGGTAGTGAGGCCGCAGGTAGGCGACGGCGCGGTAGGCGCCGGGTTTGCCGGGCACTTCCGACACGTCCACGCGCGCATCCTTCAACGGGTGGCTGGCCTTGAGGCTGGTCGGCGCATCGTCGTTGGCTACGGCGTAGTTGATGATCCAGTTGTTGAGGAACGACTCGCACTGGCTCCGCGACATGAAGCTGCCGATCTTGTCGCGCATCATCGACTTGAGGTAATGCGCAAAACGCGACACGGCGAAGATGTAGGGGAGCTGGGTGGAGAGCCGGGCGCTAGCGTTGGCGTCGGCCTTGTCGTAGATCTTGGCCTTCTGCGCCGATTGCACCGAGAAGAACGCGGCGTAGTCGGTACCTTTGCAGTGGCACAGCGGAACGAAGCCCTGATCGGCGAGTTCTTTTTCGCGCCGGTCCGTGATGGCGATTTCGGTGGGGCACTTCAGCGCCACATCGCCGTCGTCGGTCTTGAAGGTGTGGGCCGGGAGGCCTTCCACTAGACCGCCGCCTTCTACGCCGCGGATCGCCGCGCACCAGCCGTAGCTGGCAAAGGCCGAGGTGAGGCGCGTGCCAAGCGCATAGGCGGCGTTGCCCCAGAGATATTTGTTGTGATCGGTTCCGTCCACACCCTCGTCGTAGTCAAAGCCTTCGATGGGGTTGGTGTTCTTGCCGTAGGGCAGGCGCATGAGGATGTGCGGGAGGCACATGGCCACGTAGCGCGAGTCTTCGCTCTGCCGGAAGCTCTTCCACTTGGCGTACTCGGATGTATCGAAGATCTTGCCGAGGTCGCGCGGCGCACCGAGGTCTTTGAAGCTGTCGAGGTTGAGCAGGTCCGGGCTGGTGGAGGTGAGGAACGGCGCATGGGCCGCCGCCGCCACGTTGGAGACCTTCTCCAGCAGTTCGATGTCGTCGGGCGTCTTGCCGAAATCGTAGTCGCCGATGAGGGCGGCAAACGGCTCGCCGCCGAACACGCCGTACTCTTCTTCGTAGACTTTCTTGAAAAACGCGCTTTGATCGAACTCGGGCGCGCGGCGCAGATCGCGCAGCAGGTCTTTCTTCGATACGTTCAGCACGCGGATCTTCAGCTTGTCGCTGGTTTCACTGCGATCCAGCAGGTAGCGCAATCCGCGCCAGGAGCCTTCAAGCTTCTGGAAGTCCTGATGGTGGAGGATTTCGTTGAGCTGAAGGGAGACGGCGCGATCGATTTGCGCAATCCGGGCATTGATCATCGCCTCGGTATCGGGGGCGATGGTGATCTGGTGGTCGAGCACCTGGGCGATAAACTCGCGCAGCAGGTCTTTGCTGCGCTGCTTCTGCGCCTGATCCTTGCCGAGCTTGGTTTTTTCAACGATCTGGTCCAGCAGACCGGCTTCCTGCGTGACGGTTTGAGCCGCGGACTGCGCCGCGGCGGCGGCCTTGTCGCTCATTACTTGCCGCCTCCACCCAGTTCATCTTTCAACTGCTTCATCTTCTCGGTGTTGTTGACGACGTCCTGCAGTTCCTTTTCGAGGGCATCGTTGGTCTGCAAGCTGCCACGCAGATCCGAGAGCTTGCGGCGCATGTCGAGCATCTCGCGCAACGCCGGCACCTGGCGGGCCACGTTCTCCGGATCGAAATCTTCCAGGGCGCGGAAGTTGAGGTCAACCTTCAGCTTGCCTGCGTCGGGCGCATCCGACAATTTGTTGTCCACTGAAAAAGCCAAATGAGGCTTCATCTTGGCCAGCACGTCATCGAAGTTGTCCGGCGAAACGTCGACGAACTTGCGCTTCTTCAACTCTTCGAGCGGCTCGGTGGGTTGGCCGGTAAAGTCTCCGAGCACTCCCATCACAAACGGGATCTCTTTGATCTCGATGGCATCCCCAGTATTGACTTCGTACGAGATCTGGACACGGGGCGGGCGCACCCGGGACAGCTTTGTTTGCGTACTCTCTCTCGCCATGTTTCCTCACTTAAGTTTGGACGTAGACTTCGGTCTCAATCACCGACGTTCTCCGAAAAAGCGGGGAGCTGCAGAGAGCCAGCGACTGGAGCTGATTATGTACTACGTCTTGAAGCAAGTCAAGCCACCGCGCTAGCCTGACTTTCGCAGTTCGGGGGTATTTTCGCCGTCCGAGCAGGAATATTCTGTTTGCTTGCAACGGCGGTGTTCCAAAAACGCGCAGGTGAAGACCTTGCCTCTTTTCTGAGGCTTCATTGTCTGGCATGCTGCTGCGGAGAGAGATGTTTCTCCGCAGCACCAACCG
>VFZP01000083.1 GCA_016871115.1 Acidobacteriota bacterium | reverse complement strand
CCATCTACGCGAAGGATCGTGTGGACACGACGGGCGCGGTGTTTTTGGGCCTCACCGTGGGCTGCGCCACGTGCCACGATCACAAGTTCGACCCGATCTCGCAGCGCGACTTCTACTCGCTGGCCGCGTTTTTCCGCAACACGACACAAGGACCGTTTGACGGCAACATCCCGGATACGCCGCCCGTGCTGCTGGTGCCGAAACCGGAGGACACCGAGCGCTGGAGTCAGGTACGCGCCGAGGAAACGCGTTTGCGTGAACACATCCGCGCGGCGCGCGAGAAGGCGGCGGGCGACTTCAACGAGTGGCTCGGCGGCAACGGGCGGAAGCGCGCGCAAGCGCCGCTGGAGCCGGCCGACGAAGTCTTTGCGCTGTCAGTGGCCAATTCTGCGCCCGCGATGCGGCTGAAGGGCAAGCCCGCGGAGTTGACGCTACCGAAGGGCGTAACGGTGGGTGAGGCGCACATCCCGGGCCGCCAGGGTCTGCATTTCACAGGCAACTCGTACCTGGAACTGCCGAACGTGGACGCGATCCGCGCCGACCAACCCTTCGGAGTTTCCATCTGGTTCTTCCTGCCCAAGCCAGAGGACAGCTTCATCGTCGCGAGTCAGACCGACCCTGCCAGCAAAGGGCGCGGCTGGAGCCTCGAACTCACGCGGCGCACGCCGACCGTGCGACTGGTAGGGCAAGGTGGCCGCGCGCTGACTCTAAGCGGCATGATCATCGATCGCCTGGAAGCGGGCGGCTGGTATCACCTCGCGTTCAGCTATGACGGTAAACGCACCGCCGAGGGCTTCCGCATGTTTGTGAACGGCAAGCCAGCGATGTCGGCCGGGAGCGGCAAGGGTGGGCGGCTGAATGGCGAGATCCGCAACTTTTCCCCGTTCCTGATTGGCAACATGACGGACCGCTTCTTTGACGGTGGCGCGATTGCGGACTTCCGCATCTATGCGCGCACGTTGTCGGAAGAAGACGCCTCGCTCCTGGCGCAGTGGCCCGCGCTCGAACTCGCGCGCGGCAAGGCAGCGGCGGAACTGACGCCGGCCGAGCGCGCGGGTTTCCGTAGCTACTACAACCTGCGCGAGCACGGCGAGTCCATGGACCTCACGGCAGAGCTCCAATCGCTCGAAGCCGAGCGCCTCGCGATTGTGCGGCGCGGCGCGATCACTCACGTGCAGCACGAAGAGCCGGGCATGCCGTCCGCCAACGTTCTGTATCGCGGCATGTACGATCAGCCGCGCGACAAGGTGATGGCCTCCACGCCTTCGGTGTTGCCGCCGATGCCGGCGTCGTTTCCGCGGAACCGTTTGGGCCTCGCGCACTGGCTGGTGGATGCCGGGCATCCGCTCACCGCACGCGTGACGGTGAATCGCTTCTGGCAGGAACTCTTCGGCACGGGCTTGGTGCGCACGTCGGACGATTTCGGTTCGCAGGGAGAGACGCCCTCTCATCCGGAGCTGCTTGACTGGCTGGCCGTAGAGTTTCGCGAAAACGGCTGGGACGTGAAGAAGTTCTACAAACTGGTGATGATGTCGGCAGCGTATTGCCAGGCGGGCGCCGCCACGCCGCTGAAGATCGAGAAGGACCCCGACAACCGGCTGCTTTCGCGCGGGCCGCGCTTCCGCATGGACGCCGAGATGGTGCGCGATTATGCACTCGCCGCGAGCGGATTGCTGGCGCCCACGTTCGGCGGGCCGCCGGTGAAGCCGTACCAGCCGGACGGCGTGTGGGAAGCGGTGGCGATGCTGGGGTCGAACACGCGCTTCTATCATCGCGACTCGGGCGAGAGCCTGTACCGGCGCTCGCTCTATACGTTCTGGAAGCGCAGTGCGCCGCCGCCGGCGCTGGAAGTCTTCAACGCCCCGACGCGTGAGAACTGCACGGTGCGGCGCGAGCGCACCAACACGCCGCTGCAGGCGCTGGCGGCGATGAACGACGTGCAGTACGTGGAAGCGGCGCGTCACCTGGCGCAGCGGGCGCTGCTGGCTGAGCCGTCCAACCTGGATAAGCAACTACAGTTCCTCGCCGGACGGGTGCTGGCGCGTGGCCTCGATGAGCGCGAGCAGCGCATTGCCCGCACGGCGCACCAGAAGTATCTGCGGTTCTACGACACCAAACCCGACGAGGCACGCAAGCTGATCACGCAGGGTGAATCGAAACCCGACGCCACCGTCAGCCCCGCGGCACTGGCGGCGATGACGATGACAGCCAATCAGCTTCTTAATCTGGACGAAGCGCTGGTGAAATAGACGAGGACATGGACGCCATGAGCATTCCCAACCCACTTCTGAACGACAGCATCCTGGCTGAAACGCGCCGCCAGTTTTTCGGGCGCGGCGCACGCGGGCTCGGTACGCTAGCGCTCGCGTCGCTCCTGCCGCGCGCCCACGCCGCGGCTACCACCGGCGGGTTGCCCGGTATGCCGCACTTTGCGCCCAAGGCCAAGCGCGCCATCTACCTGCACATGGTGGGCGCGCCGCCACAGATCGACCTGTTTGACCACAAGCCCGGCATGAAGGACTGGTTCGATAAAGATCTGCCGGAATCGGTGCGGCGGGGCCAGCGGCTCACCACGATGACTTCCGGGCAAAGCCGTTTTCCCATCGCGCCGTCGGTATTCAAGTTCGCACAGCATGGACAGTCCGGCACCTGGATGTCGGAGTTGCTGCCGTGGACTTCGAAGATGGTGGACCGCATGGCCGTCATCCGCACGATGCACACCGAAGCGATCAACCACGAGCCGGCGATCACGTTCATTCAAACAGGCCAGCAGGTGGCGGGCCGCCCGTGTATTGGCTCGTGGATCTCCTACGGGCTCGGTTCGGAGAATCAGAACCTGCCGGCGTTTGTGGTGCTGAACGCCTCGCACACGCATCCCAAGGCCGGGGTGCAGGCGATCTCCGCGAAGCTGTGGAGTTCCGGCTTCCTTTCGGCGAAGTTCGCCGGCGTAGCGCTGCGGCCGGGCAGCGACCCTGTGCTCTACCTGCGCAATCCCGACGGCGTGCCCGCCGAAATGCGGCGCACCATGCTCGACGCGCTGGGCGAGATGAACCACCTCCAGCACGAAAAGACGTTCGATCCGGAAACGCGCGCGCGCATGGCGCAGTATGAGATGGCGTTCCGGATGCAGTCGTCCGTGCCCGAATTGACCGACCTTGCCAAGGAGCCCGAGAGCGTGATGAAGCTCTATGGCGACGAAGCGCGTAAGGGCGGTACGTTTGCGCACTCGTGTCTGATGGCGCGGCGGCTGGTGGAGTGCGGCGTGCGCTTCGTGCAGGTGTACCAGCGCGGATGGGATGTACATAAGGATCTGCCGGAAGTGCTACCGGCCATGTGCAAGGATGTGGATCAGGCCTGCTACGGGCTGCTGACGGACCTCGCCGCGCGCGGCATGCTGGACGACACGCTGGTGATCTGGGGCGGCGAGTTCGGCCGCACGATCTATTCGCAGGGCAAACTCACCGCGACGGACTACGGGCGCGATCACCATCCGCGGTGCTTCTCAATCTGGGCAGCGGGCGGCGGCATCAAGGGCGGCGTAGTACATGGGCAGACGGACGAGTTTTCATACAACATCGTGCGCGACCCCGTGCACGTGCGCGATCTCCAGGCCACGCTAATGCATTGCTTCGGCATTGACCACGAGCGGTTCGCGCACCGGTTCCAGGGGTTGGAGGCGCGGCTGACGGGCGTGGAACCGGCGCGCGCAGTGAAGGCCATTCTGGCTTAAGACGGTGCCTATTTGAGGATTACCTACCAGTAGAGCTTCAGGCCCAGCTGCATCTGCCGCGGCGCATTCGCTTGATTGATCACGATGCCGAAATTCCCCGCGTTCAGGTTCGTGTTGCCGATGCCGAAGATGGTGCGGTTGAACAAATTGAACGCTTCGCCGCGGAGATCGAGGCGGATGGATTCGGTCATCCGGAATGTTTTGGCAAGGCTCACGTTTTCCGTCGGCGCCCAGAATGTCCGGAGCTTGGGATTGTGCCGCGTCGCGTTGCCGAAGTCCGCAGGTTGCGTGCCGAAGAATGAGGCTGGCTGCAGGAAGCGGTCGACGTTCGGATCGAACTTCGAACCGGCAATCGGCGTGCGCCAACCTTCATAGGTGGTGATGGTGGGCCGCGTGATGCCGTTGAAGATCGGCAGCGGATTGTTGCGCGTCAGTTCCACCGGCATGCCGCTTGTGTACACCATGATGCCCGCCAGCCGCCAACCGCCAACCACATGCGCCAGCGGACCGCTGGCGAGGTACTTCGCGCCTTTGCCGAACGGCAGATTGTAGAGAGTGGAGAACTTGATGTTGTGCGTCTGGTCGTACTGGCCGATCGACTTCTCCGTGCGGCGGTTGTAGTGATCCTGCGCCGCCGTTTCGCTGTTGGCGAAGTAAGAATCCGAATCGGTGATCATTTTTGACAGCACGTAGCTCCATTGCAGCGTTAGGTCCTTCGAGAAGCGGCGATCGAACTTCACCACCATCGCGTGATACGACGAGTGGCCGCTCTTGTCGCCGTTTTGCGCGCCGGTGGAGATGTTCTGATACTGCGGATACGGGCGCAGCGCCTGGCTGGCCGAGCGCGCGGCCTGCGTGGCGAAACTGGCGTACGGCGCGGGCACGCCAGCGGCCACGGCGGCGGGCGCGTTGAAAGCTCCGTTGAGCATCGCGATCGCCTGCGTGCGGCCGAGCCGCCCCACCAGATCGTTGAAGATCGCCGTGTTCAACTGATTCATGCGCAGAATGCCGGACTGCAGATGCGTGCCGACGTTGGCGTTGTAGCCGATTTCGAGCACCGTGTTGCCGGCAATCTGGCGCTGCGTGGTGAATGTCCAGAACAGTGCTTCGGGGGCGCGGGTGGCGTCTCGGCCGTTCCAGTAATCCACGTCGAGGCCGTTTTGGAAAGACGGATTGATGGACGGCGGCAGCGTGTAGGCCGGCAATCCTTCGTCCAGTTTGAACGTGGGCTGAATGCCCTGCGTCGTATTCTGGAAGGCCCACTGCCCGATGAAGCCCGCGAAGTGGCCGCTGCCCTGCACCGCGGTAACGCGCGAGAACGAACGGCCGAAGGCGGTGCGGATGGTCGTCTTCGAGTCGGGTGAATAGGCAAGGCCGATGCGCGGCCCGATGCCGCCATACCAGGCGGGCACCAGGCTCCGGCGGTTCTCGCGGCCTTCGCCAAAGCCGGCAAACCACAGCGCGCCCAGGTAACCGTTGGCGGCTGGATTGGGGCGCGTGGGATTGAAGTCTGAGTATTCGTCGCGCTTGTTGGTGGGCGGCAGTGTGATGTCGAAACGCAGGCCGATGTTCAGCACCAGTTTGCGATTGATGCGCCAGTCATCCTGCACGTAGAAGCCGAAGTAAGGGTAATTCTGCGCCACTTCGCGCGGCGTTTCGGTGCGGCCCAAGTGCGCTTCACCCAACAGGAAGCTCGCAAAGGAGCTGCCGCTGGTGAACGACGTGGCGCCGGGCACGCTGGTGCCGAGGAAGTTGAAGTCGGCTCGTCCGGAGATGTCCTGCTGACCCACGCCATTGGCGGTCTGGTTCTGGTGCTGGAAGCCGAACTTCCAGGTATGCGAACCCTTGATGTAGCTCAGATCGTTCTTGATGCCCCAACCGGGTTGCAGCGTGCCGTTGTTCGAAGGCCCGCCCCAGGTGCTGAACTCGGTGAAGTTGATCGTCGGGAAGTTGTTGTTGCAGTCAATCACGTTCTTGATGCAGATTTTGTCTTTCCAATTGCCGCCGACGTTGGCCGAGAAGCTGTCTTTGATGAAGCGGTTGAAGGAGAACGAGAAGTGATTGATCATCGTGGGCGACACGGTCCAGTCGTGGCTCCAGCGGAATGCTTCGGTATCCCACGCCTGCACGGCGCCGTTCCACAGCGGTTGCGGCAAGCCCGGAGGTCCGGCCGGACCCGGCTTGTTGTCGAAGTCCGTGAGATTCCACAGAAAGCCCACGCGATGGTTGGAGCCAAACATCTGGTCGCCCTTCACGCTCCACTTGTCGGTAGGCGTCACAAGCGTACCGCTGTTGACGATGTAGTTCTGCCGTACATAGCCGCTGGTGCCGGGCGCAAAGCCGCGGTTCGGCGTCACCGGCTTGCCGAAAGCGGCAACTTGCGAGGCTGTGCGGGAGAACATGCTGGCCGGAATCAGATTGTTCGGAAACGGGTCGCGAATGGAGCCGACGCCGTTCGGGTTCGCGCGCGTGGTGGCGGGGTTGTAGATCTGGAGCAGCCGGTTATTCTGGTCCACCCAATTGCGGAAATCGCCGTTGTACATCTCCGGCGTGGGCACCGTAAGAATGGTGGCGTTGGCGCCCACGCGGTTGCGGAAGCCTTCGAAGGACATAAAGAAGAACGTCCTGTTCCGGCCGTCATAGAGCTTCGGGATGTAGACCGGGCCGGACGCGGTGAAGCCGAAATCGTTCTGGCGGTAGATGGAACGTGTACGCGCGAAGAAGCCCCGGGCGTCGAGTTTGTCATTGCGCAGGAAGTTGTACGCCGAACCGTGGAAGGCGTTGGTGCCGGACTTCGAGGCGAAGGCCATCACCCCGCCGCCCGCCTGGCCGTACTCGGCCTTGAAGCCGTTGGTGTCAACGGCGAACTCGGTGAGCGCTTCCACGGATGGCGTGTTCAGCGCGGCTTCGGCGGTGTCGCCTGAGCGGTTGGTGCCCACGCTATAGCCGTCGAGTGTGGCGTCCCATTGGGCCACCTGTCCGCCGCCAATCGACAAGCGTTGGCCATCGCCTTTTGCCTCGGCTGCGACGGCCACCAGATTGAACGGGCTGCGCATGGCACCGCCCACCACCAGTGGGAGTTCATCCACCATCTTGTTTTCTACCAGCGTGGAGACCTTGGCATTCTCCGTTTGAATCGTGGAGACCGCGGCCAACACTTCCACCTGCTCGCTCACCTGTCCGATCTGAAGCGTCGTGTCGATGCGAACCGTGCTGCCGGCCGAGACATTCATGTTCTGTTGCAGAAAGCGCTTGAAGCCCGAGGCGGTCACTTCCATCCGGTACACGCCCGGCGTCAGGTTGGGAACGTTGTATTCGCCCGACGACGAGGCGACGGACTTTGACGCCGCGTTGGTGGCGATGTTGACTACGGTCACCTCCGCGCCAGGAATAGCGGCGCTGGACGGATCGGTGACGATTCCAGTAATCGCCCCGCGCTCGCTTTGCGCAATCAGCGACACCGCCGAAACAAGGGCAATCGAAACAAGGAATGGAAGACGCATGTCTAGACGGATTTCTCACAAATTCTATATTTTGAAGGTCTCGCCAGTATATCAAACCCAGCGGCCGTACGGTCCGATATCATGAACCAATGTTGAATCCCTCACGCCGCGCCGTCGTTGCCGGCGGCTTGGCCGCGCCGCTCCGTGGGCAATCGCGGCGGCCGAATTTTCTGTTCATCCTGGCCGACGATCATGCAGGCTATGTGCTGGGCGCGGCAGGCAACCGTCAAGCCGAAACGCCAAACCTCGACCGGTTGGCCAGCGAAGGCACGCATTTCCGCCGCCACTTCTGCAATTCGCCGGTGTGCACGCCTTCGCGCCAGTCGTTCTTCACCGGATTGATGCCCTCGGCGGCGGGCGTGACGGTACTGAAGACGCCGTTAAACGAGCAGCGGGCGACGCTGGCCAAGCAATGCAAGGCCGCGGGCTACGCCACGGGCGTGATCGGCAAGATGCACTTCAACACGCCGTCACGGCCGGGGCTCCATGGCTTCGACCACGCCTGGTGTGAAGATGCCGTGCAGCGCGAGTGGACCAAACGGCCCCACCGGGACATACCGGCCGGGCTCTCCGTCAAGCCGCGCTGGCAGCCGTTTCGCGATCCGGCGAACATCTGGTTAAACGCCGATAAACTGCCCTTTGGGCGCGACGATGCCGGGATGAAGGGTACTCTGGTTTCGCAACTCGCTGGGGAGTTTCTGGAGCAACATAAGGAGCACCCGTTTGCGCTGTGGGTGAGTTTTCAGGAGCCGCACTCGCCGTTTGACTTTCCGGTTGAGGACCGCGACCACTTCCGCCCGGGGAGCTTCGCGGTCCCGAAGGTGGGTCCGGAAGACGCCGCGCAGATCCCGCTCATTTTTCGCGGCCTGTCGCCAGAACAGAAGCAAGGCATCATCGCCGCCTACTATACTTCGGCACGGTTTCTCGACCGCAACATCGGGCGCGTGCTTGCCAAGTTGAAAGAGCTGCGGCTCGATGAGAACACGGTGGTGGTGTACATGGCCGACCACGGCTACTCGCTGGGCCAACACGGACGCTTTGAGAAGCACTGCGGGTACGATCCGGCGCTGCACGTACCGCTCATCGTGCGCTGGCCCGGCAAAGTGCGGGCCGGCCATCGCGTGAAGGAGATGACCGAACACATCGACGTCACGCCTACCATCTGCGACGTGTTGGGCCTCAATCCGCTGCCCGGCATGCACGGCGAATCGCTGCGGCCATACCTCGAAGGCCGCCGGCCCGCGCGCGTGCGCGACCACATCGTCAGCCAATACCTGGAGAACGAAGAAGCGTTCGTGCGTACGGCGGACTGGAAGTATGTCTATTGCACCGGGCGCCGGGAGCGCACCGATGGCTACAAGACAGTGACTCCCACGCCCGGCCGGTGCAAGCGCCTTTACGATCTCCGGCGCGACGCGGGCGAGTTCACCGATGTGGCCAAACTGAGCGGCGCGGTGGTGAGGCGGATGGAAGAGTTGTTGCTTGGCCGGTTCCGCGCCACACACCCGGAAGCCGCCGCCGAGCCGAACACTGCATCGCGAGAAGAAGCGCTCGACTTCTATCTGCGGCCGCGCGACGCCTAGAAGCTTCCCGCAAGTGTCCGCTTTCGGGCAAAGCGGACAGTGAGGCGCGGAAATGTTTTTGACGATTCTCGAAACTTTTTGCGCCGGTGCTCGTAATGACTAGAAAAGGGAGCCCGCCTGCGTGAGACACCCTTTCCCCAACCATCCAAACCGTCCCACGGAGGCGCCCTTCAACTATTTATAACTGACCGCTTGGCCGACCAGCGATTCAGCATGTCCGCGAGTTGCCGCACTTCAATCGGTTTGGACAAATAGTCATCCATCCCCGCCTTGAGGCACTTGTCCCGGTCCCCGCTCATGGCGTGCGCGGTGAGGGCAATGATTGGCGTGGGCGCACGCCCCACGCCAGCCTCAAACTCCCGAATCGCGCGCGTGGCCTGATCGCCGTCCATCTCGGGCATCTGGCAATCCATCAGAATGAGATCGAATAGCGCACACTGCACCGTGTTGACCGCCGCGCGGCCGTCCGCCACGACCGTCACGACGCGGCCCAGCCTCGAAAGCAGCGCCATCACCACACGCTGGTTCACGGTATTGTCTTCGGCGACCAAAATACGCAGCGGTTGCGCCGCCACCACCTCAGGTTCCTGCAGGGACGGCAACGCCGGTGAGGGCGCCGCAGGCAACTGCAACGTGAAGTGGAAGGTGGAGCCTGACCCGACCGTGCCCTCCACCAACAGATCTCCACCCATCATCCGCACCAGACGGCGCGAGATGGCGAGGCCCAACCCAGTGCCGCCAAAACGGCGCGTTGTACTCGAGTCTGCCTGCATGAAGGGCCGGAACAGACGTTGCCGCGTGGCCTCGCACATCCCCATGCCAGTGTCGGTCACCCGAAAGCAGATTGCATCCCCGGCAACCCGCGTGGCTTCAAGCGCAATCCTCCCTTCTTAGGTGAATTTCACCGCGTTCGACAACAGATTTAGCGGCACTTGGCGGAGCCGCGTGCTGTCGCCGCTCACCCAGACCGGGAGGCCCTCATCGACAACCAGTTCCATCCGCACCCCCGGCGTTCCACATCGAAGCCACTGATCGTGGCTGCCGACTGCAACAGTTCCCGGAGATTGACGGGGGCGCGTTCGATCATCAACTGCCCGGCTTCAAGCTTGGAGAAGTCCCGTACGTCGTTGATCACCGCCATCAGCGCTTCCGCGCAACTATTCAGATCCGCGACGATTTTAATGGGTGGGCCATCCAGCGGACTATCAGCCAGGATACGGGACAGGCCCACCATGCCATTGAGCGGTGTGCGCAGCTCGTGGCTCATATTGGCCAGAAAGAGGCTGCTGGCCATTTGCGCGCGGCGGGCCCGCCAGTAGAGAACACCGATCACGGCGAGGCCGATCAGTGCGGCACTGAGCATAATCAGGATCTGACGAGTTCGCCGTGAGGCGTCCACCAGATCGAACACGACAGTGCTTTCCGAACCAAACTCAAGATTCCAGTTCGACAGATTCTCGCCTATCGCGCACTCATGCGCCAATGTCACCAGGGCGTCGCGCAATCGTTCGGCGGAGTAGGCATATCCGCCGCGGGCGGCGATGGCCGAGCCGATTTGCGCCCCCTTCAACGACCGTATGAAAAGCGGGATACCGTCGCACACTTCCGGGCGATTCAAGAGGACCGCCGGCAGCACGCGAGTCTCGATAAAGCCCGCAGCCACGCGCCCTTCGCAAACCGCGAGAATCACCTCTTCCCTCGTTGCGAAGATTGAAGTCTGGCTCGCCGGGAATAGCTCACGCGCAAGCAGCGTTGTGCGTGGCGCGTTCGCGTGGCCGATATGGCGTGGAGCCTCCAATTCGCATGGCGGCCCGGCGTGAAGAAACCGTAGTAAGTCTGTAGCCAGTCCGCCGTCAAATAAAACTAGCGCCTCCGCGCAGGCGTTGAGGCCAGCAGGGGCCACAAGTCCAACTCCCCGCTCTGGAGCGAATTGTCCCGTGTGCGCTTTGAGAGCACCCACTCCAGACGCACATTGGCCCGCTTGGCCGCGGCCTCCATGAGTTCGAAGACGAACCCGTCGGGCCCACCGGACTTGCCAGCAACGAAATAGGGCGGCGCTATGTTGAAGCCGATCCTGACCCGCCGGGGCTCAACCGATCCGTGATTTGCAATGGCCCAGTAGCCTAGGCAGACTACCGACAGGACCGGGGCGGCAAACAGCGTCCGGGATGCAAGGCCGGTCCGAACCGACATACTCTCTCCAGCATATCGGCAGCGAAGGCTAGTTGGTGGGCGTCAAACGCGTACGTTCCACGGTAGCCGCTTCCACGGCGGTGCGCGTATAGGGTAAAGGATGGTACCGGCCGGATAGCCAGTAAGGGAGTAAGTTGTCGTAGAACGGACTGGCCGGATCGCCCGATTCGCCTGGAACGTTGGTGGCCACCGAGCGATCCCAATCGGCGAGGTCGAGGATCTGGCGATAGCTGGCGCCTATGTTTTGGCGGAAGCTGGCGCCGCCGGTGGCGAGGACCGTGTTGCCGTCGCCAGACCGTGGGAAAGGGCCGCGGTGCAGGCGCTTGTCATCGAGCGGATGCGTGAAGCGCACGGTGTGGACCTTGCCCCACTGCCAGCGCGTGGGGTCAGTGCCGAAGTCCCGCTCCAGTTCCCTCACGGCGGCCTGGAAAGCCTTGCGGACCGCGCGCCAATCGGGCTTGTCGCCGAGAGTGGCGAGCACGGTACCGAGATCGACACGTGAGCCGAGGCGCGGTCCGAACAGAAACGCGTGGAGCTTGCCGGTCCACAGTTCATAAACCAGCGCGTCCGATGAGGACGCAGCGAGCACCGCGTCCCAGCTCTTGAACCGGGAGAGCACGCTGGATTCGAGCGCATTGAGTTCGCCCTGCGCCGGTTGCCACTGGCGTACGATCTGCTGAAACAGGCGGGCAGGATGCGAGAGCGCATCGTGCTGCATTTCGCCGAACCGGCTGAGCGTGAACCACGGCTGCGCCTGCAGCATTTCATTCACGCGGTCAAAACGGAACGGCGGAGCAAACTCATAGCCGAGCATATGCGGATACCCCGCCGGCAAGATGTTGTGGTTGGCCGTGCCAATTGCGCCCGACGCCGGGTTGAACGAGCGCGGATTCTCCGAGCCCGGCAGATACCCGGACCATTCATATTCGCCCGTATCGCCCGGCACGGGCAGCAAGCCGTTCCAGCCCTTGCGCAACGGGGCTTGGCCAGAGGCGATCCATCCGATGTTCCCCGCGCGGTCTGCATACACCAGATTCTCCGACGGCACTTTGTACATCGCCGCCGCTTGCTCAAACTCCGTCCAGTTGCGCGCACGGGAGAGACGCAACGCCCCCAGATAGCCCGCGCCGCCGGGTTCAGCGCCCACCCACTTCAGCGCGTGCACGCGCTGCCGGCCGAGGTCTTCGGCGATCACCGGACCGTGGAGTGTGTAGCGCAACGCAACCCGCCGCGGCTTCGCCTCGCCCCGCACCGCGATCTCTTCGTGCAGCACTTCCATCTTGCGCCACGCGCCTTTGTGCAGATACTCTTCCGGGTTGGCCGGGTTCGTTTTCTCCACGTAGAGATCCACCTGATCGATGCCTACAATCGTGAAGCCGAAGCCGATGTCTTCGTTGTGGCCGAGCGCAATACCAGGCAGCGCCGGTTCGCCGGCGCCAATCACGTTCCAGCCCGGGCCGACCAGGTGCACGGTCTTGCGCAGCGACGGCAGATTGATGGGGCGATGCGGATCGCTGGCGAGCAGCGGCTTGCCCGTTTCCGAACGCGCGCCGCTCACCACCCAGTTGTTCGAGCCCTGCATGTTGCCGGGACGTTCCAGTTGCGCGGCCACCAGTTGCACACCGCCGGCCGGCTTGAGGCGGATCGAGCCGATGGCGGCGTTGTAGTCGGCGAGCAACGCTGTGGTGATGCCGTTGAGATCGAGCCCACGCGGGATTTCGATTTTGCCAGGCGCATCCACGGGCAGATACTTGCGCACGGCGTCGAGACCGAAGCGCGTGATGTCCTGCGCGCGCTGCACTTCGCGCGTGAGGTTGCGCGTCATCAGCAAACCGGCCACGCGCGCCGCCACGTCCTCCGGCTGCCACTTGCCGGGACCGAAGCCGGCGGCGCGAAACTCCGCAGGCCACTTGCCGTTGAGCCAGTCAATGTAGGCGTTGATGCCTCCGGTGAACGCGGTGGCAATGTCGCGGGCGTCGGGCGAGTAGGCGGCCCACTCGGTAGCCCAATCGCCGCGGTAGCGCACGAGGCGCGCGATGCGGTCACGGCCCAGGGCTTCGGCGCCCACGGCCTCGGCGAGGTGGCCGGAGTTTTGACGGCGCCATAGGTCCAGTTGAAACAGGCGGTCGCGCGCGGTGATGAAGCCTTGCGCAAAGAACAGATCGCGCGCGGTTTGCGCGTAGATGTGCGGCACGCCCCACTTGTCGCGCAGGATTTCGACGGGCTTTTCAAGGCCGCGGACCGCGACATCTTCCGCGTTGAGGAACGCGAAGGGGAGGAGGAGGAGCAGAACAGGGAATTTCATGTTTTCTTGCGATCGCGAAAAGCCGCGGCCGCCTCGCGGTAGCCGTCCGCAGCCCTCAATTGTATGCGAAGGCGCGCCGCCAGGGCGCCGGCCTCGAAGTGCGCGAGATCGCGGCTGTTGCGAAAGGCGGTCATCCCCAGCGTCACGGCTTCAGGCAGCCGCTCTGCGATTTCCCTGGCGGCGGCCAGCGCCTCGGCGTGCGTCGAGATGCGCGTTCGCAGCAAGCCCCGTACCGCCGGCGATGGCGTGGCCGTGCACGTAGGCGACGATCGGAACCGCGTCGCGGCGGCCTACTGTGAGGAGCCGGTCATGGAGCGCAGCGAGTACGGCCGGATCGCCCGTGAGCGATTCAGCCAGGTCCATGCCCGCGCAAAACGACGGGCCTTCGGCATCCAGGAAGACCGCGCCGGTGTCGCGCGGGTCCGCCGAGTTCACGGCTTCGTCGATACTCTGGCATAGCGCGGCATTGAGCGCGTTGCGCTTTTCCGGGCGCGCCAGCGTGAGACGCAGCAAGCGTCCTTCGCGGGCGAACTTACAGTTAATGCTCGCCGGCGTCGACTTCGAGCGACAACACCGCCGCTCCGTACGTCTTGCCCTGCGCGTCGACGCGCAGAGACAACGTGCCGCCGCCCCCAAGTGACTCGTGGAGGAGGAAGTTTAGAGCGCCGAGGTTTGGAAGTTCGAAGCGTTCGACCGCTCCCTGGCACAACGTCCCGAAATGCGCCGTCACGCGCTCGTCCGTCACTTCGCGGACGAGGATCGGGTAGTGCTTTTCGTGGTAGGCGATGACGCCGATGTTCGACGTATCGCCTTTGTCGCCGGAACGGGCGTGGGCGAGGCGAGAAAGTGGAAGTTTCATGGTCTTTGTGTGGCAAGCATCCGCGTCCGAGTAGGGCGAGCTTTAACTTGCGGCGGACTTGAGTCCGCCCCGGTGTTGAAACGAAGTGATGCCGGCGGCGCCGATTTTTCAGCATTCGTACACCGGTGGAAGGAGCGGGCTAAAGCCCACTCTACACGGACGCTGAGTGCACGGGGTTTGCCGATTCGATGACAGGCCCACGGGTCCGCGGTCTGCTAAAGCCTGCCGTACACGGACGCCGAATGCGCGTGGTTTCCGAATTCGATGGAGGGACATTACGGCCCGCGTCACTCCACCACCTCGACGCGCAGATCGATGAGATCCCGCGGCACCAGCGCTAGCCAGTACGCCACCACCTCACGCACCGGCGGACGCCCGTCGCCAAAGCCGGTGGCCGTGGGCGGACCGTTCAGCACCAGCGGAATCAACTCCCGCGTGAACCGGTCCACCGCCTTGCGGTCCGCATCGCGCACCCCGGTGCGCAGTTGCACCTCGGCCGGATCCGGTTGCGGCGGCGCAGCCGGACCGTGGCAGGCATTCACGCCAAACAGCTCGCTGTCGATCGCCTCAAAATTCAGCCCTAAGTCCGCCAGCCGCCGACGCACGATCGCATCCGCCGCCAGCGCCTTTTCGCGCGCCTGCGGCCACGAGTGCACCAACGTGCCCGTAGCTTTCCAGCCTTAGTGATAACTGATGGAGACCTTCAGGAAAGGCGTCCGCGGGCCGCCCCGAATGCCGCTCGCTCGCACGCGATCAGGCCCGGAGTCCTCAAGAAGAATGCTGGTGAAATCGGCAATGCAATCCGGCGTGATGTAGTTCCGCGGGTCACCCAGTTCGTAGAGAAGCTGTTCCTTGATTACGTCGCGATGCACGCGCCCGCCCGTACCGGAATGCTTGGTGATGGTGAAACTTCCGTCGGGTTCGGCCTCAACGATGGGATAGCCGATGTTGGCGAAGTCAGGAATCGATTGCCAGTCCACCTGGCAATTCCCGCCCGTGCACTGCGCGCCGCATTCCACAATATGACCGGCAATGGTTCCTGCCGCGAGTTTGTCCCAATCGGTCTCGCTCCAGCCGAAGCGGTGAATCATCGGCGCCAGCGTGAGCGCCGTGTCGGCACAGCGGCCCGCAATCACCACGTCGGCTCCCGTGGCCAGCGCCTTAACCAGGAGGAAGGCGCCGAAGTACGCATTGGCGCTTGAAATCTTCGCGCGAGTCGCCGCGAGGGGCTCGCCCGTTTCCATGTTCTTCAACGCGTGACCGGAGGCGAGCATCTCGTCGATGCGCCCGTAGATATCGTCGCCCAGCACAACCGCCACCTTGAGATCCGGCACCAGCCGCCGTACCTCGCGCGCGCAGGCTATCAGGTTAACGCCGCCCGCGTTCGCAATCACCTTCACGTTGCGCTCGCGCATGCGCTTGGCGATCCGGCCGATCAGTGGGGGAAAGTCGCGCGCTTAGCCGAGTTCGGGGTTGTCGAGCTTTTGCTTCTGCACGATCGACATCGTGATCTCGGCGAGATAGTCCAGCACGAGGTAGTCGATGGGACCCTGCTCGATCAGCCGGACCGACGCTTCGAGCCAGTCGCCCCAAAAACCCTGGCCGTTGGCGATACGGATCATAGTGTCTCCAGCGCGAGATGGCCGCGCTGCAATTGCGCGGCGCAAAGGTCAAACGCTATGTCGAGCACGCCGCGCGTCTTCAGCGGATCGATGATGGCGTCAAGGTGTCCGCGCGCGGCGGCGTAGTGCACATCCAGCCAGCGCTCGTAGTCTGCCCGCGTGCGCGCGATCTTCTGCTTCAGTTCATCAGGCAGCGGCTTGCCCTCTTTCTTGTACTTGTCGATCTCCGGCCCGTGTACGGCTTGCACTGCTGCGTCACCTTCCATGACGCCGATGCGTGCGGTGGGCCAGGCGAACGTGAAGTTAGGGTCGAAGCCCTGCCCGGCCATCGCGTAGTAACCCGCGCCGCTGGCGTGATTGACGGTGAGAATGATCTTGGGCACGGTGGCGCACGCCATGGCTTCCACCATGTCGGCGCCTGCGCGAATGATGCCGGCCTGATCCGCCTCCACGCCGACCATGAAACCGGAAACGTCCTGCAGGTACGGGATCGGCAACCCCTGGCGTTCGCAATTCTCGAAAAAATATGCCGACTTCCGCGCCGACTCGGCATACACAATCCCGCCCACGCGCTGTGCCCCGCCCTGGGCCTTGAGAAACCCGCGGCGGTTGGCCAGCAGTCCGATGGCCCGGCCATGGAGTCGCGCCGTGGTGCACAATATCTCAGGCGCATGCTCCGGTTGAAACTCCAGGAAATCGTCGGTGTCCACCAGGCACTCCACGATGCGCTGCATGTCGTAGGACAGGCGGTGATCGTCCGGGAGCGATTCGTAGAGTACGTCGATCGGGCGAGTGGCGGGCATACCGTGCGGCTGCGCAGTTGGCGCGGCCATCTGGCGAAACTGTTGGCGGATGAGCGAGAGGCACTCGGCATCGTCTTTGGCGAGGCGATGCGCCACGCCCGACACCTGCATGTGCATACGAGCGCCGCCGAGCGCTTCGGGGTCGACGGTTTGTCCGGTAGCGCCCTTGACGAGGTTGGCGCCGCCGAGGCCCATGAAGCTCGTCTTGTCCACCATCGAGAATTCGATAATCGCCGAGGGCTTCTCCAACGCGAAGACTCACGTGTACCGCCCTCCTCTTCTGCCGCTGGCCAATTGCGGCTGGCTAGTTGAGCCTGGTCATCACCATGGTGGATGTCAGCAGGAAGAACAAGGTGCAGACCAGAACTACAATTGCTTTTCGGTCGCTATTGTTGAATTCTGAAGGCAGTTCGGAAGTGTTTTTCTCCACAGATGCGTGGGGGCCTCCATTCGTGGATGACGGAACGCCCACGGCGGCGGGCGGCAGTTTCACGTCTACCGTTTTCGCGGTCGCCGAAGCCGGAGCGCCGGGGGACGCCGAAACAGCCGCCGCAGAAACCGTCGAGGAAGAACGGCGCCGCTCGACGGTAGGCAGCGGGCGCAGCGTCTGGGGCTCGGCGTCCGCCGCATCCGAGCCTCCGGTGGTCAGTTCCACCAGCGCCAGTCGCATGGTATTGGCATCGGGATAGCGCTGTGTTAGGTCCTTGGCCACCGCCTTCAGTATTACCTGTGCGGCTGCAGCCGGCAAATCCGGCGCGAGCGAACCCGGATTGGGCGGTGCCTGGTTGACATGAGCCACCATGATGTCAAAGTGGCTCTTGCCGGTAAACACGCGCTGGCCGGTGACCATTTCAAATAGCAGCGCGCCCAGCGAGTACACATCGCTGCGGTGATCCACCTGATCGGCGCTTTTCACCTGTTCCGGGGACATATAGTGAAGCGCGCCGACCACAGCGCCTTTCTGCGTCAACCGGGGATCGTGCGCCGCCTTGGCTTGGCCGAATCCGGCGAGGATGGCCCGGTTCTCGGCTCCTACCATGTTGCCGGGGGTGATTTCGCAGTGCACAATACCCTGGGCATTGGCGTGGCCCAGCGCCGCCGCAATCTGGCTCGCAAATTCCAGGGCTTGACGCCACGGCAACGGGCCAAGCTCAAGACGCTCCTCCAGCGTTGCGCCTTCCACGTAGGCGGTGGTCATCACCAAGTGCCCGTTGAGCACGCTGGCGTTATGGAAGGCGAGGATGTTGGGGTGGTCCAGCCGCGCGTGGATCTTGATCTCACGCTGGAAGCGTTTCAGGGACTTTGCATCGTGGTGCAGGCCACCGGGTACGATCTTGAGCGTCTCAAACCGCTGCGCCAACACGTTTTTGACCTTGTAGGCCACGTTCGTCTTGGAACTGTGCAGTACGTCTACGAACTCGTAATCGCCGATAATCTGACCCAAGTGGAAACTCATAATCGTGTACCGCACCCGATTGTTTGGACACACCTTTGTTCATGCTGCAATCGCTTGAAAGTACTCGCGGCGGGCTTGGGCTGGGGAGCGGTACCCCAATTTTCCAACCAGCCACTGCTGGTTGTACTTGGTGATG
>VFZP01000082.1 GCA_016871115.1 Acidobacteriota bacterium | reverse complement strand
AGGGACAACGATGCCGGAGAGCTGGCGAGCCGCGTTGGCAGCGTGATCGGAGTCGGGTTCGATCGAGACCCGCGGGCTGAAATGGTACCAACCCAGTGTCAACCCAGATTTTGCACCAGAGCCCTCGGCAGATGGAACTACACCTTGCATCCGAAACAGATTGTGAACTAATTGTTGGATGGCGCCTTACCGGCCGTGATGCAGCAGTTGAACAACACGCTGTTCGCCAAGGAGACGCCCAAGCCGGCGGCTTAATTTAGCGGCTATTGCTCTTCGAGGGGCGACGCCAGAGTGAGGTTTACAATGGCGTCGCCTTTTGCTTTTGCGCTCACGGGTACATGGAGAAGCTGGCGCGCTTCGTCGTAGCGAAACGGCGTGCCCGCCGGTTCGATCGCCGTTGCGTTGCTCACGTGGTGCAGTATCCACTCGTAGCGGCGGTCCACGAGCGATTCGATTTCGAGGCGCACGATATCTGCCGCGGGGCTCGCGTGCACCTGCGTCAGCTGCTGATGGCCGGGCTCAGAGATGAAAAACTCAGCGCCGAGCCGCGGGAAGTAGTGGAGCTCAATCGTGCCGTCGGTGCGCTCCCACGGCAGGATGGTGCCGTTCTTCAGAAACAGCGGCAGGCCTGGCGCGTCGGCCACGGGCACGGCCTGCTTGCCGGCATGAAGTTGGCCGGTGCGCAGATCGGTCCACTGGCCCTGCGGGAGGTAGACCTCTTTCGCCGCAGCAACGAGAAGCTCGTCGCCTAACATGAACTGACCGGTTCGAGCGGCGGCCACCGGGTCTTTCGGGTACTGCATCGCCATGGGGCGAAACATCGGAATGCCGCGCTCCTGGGCTTCCGTGAAGTAGGTGTAGAGATACGGACGCAGCGCCCGGCGTTCCGGGCTCGCCGGGCCTTCGCCGCAGATGAGCGGCAGCAAGTCGCTCAGCGCGGACGTGCGCGGCGCGGCCCCGATGAGTACGCCGCTCATCGATGCGTGCCCGAGCCACGCGAGCGGCGCGGCGGCGTCCACTTTGGTTGCGAATTTGGGCACGGCAGACTCAGCCACGAGCCCCGTATGCGCCATCACGGGCGCGAACGACCAGCCCGCGACGGCGTAGTTCTCTTCGAGAATCTCCTTGGGCGAGGGGCCGTAGTGAAAGAAAAACTCCAGGCGGTCCGGGAACGGCGCGCTGACGATGGTGCGATCCGGCACCGTGCGCGCGAGATCAAATTGAAAACTGGTGGTGGCCGTGAACCAGAGTCCGTAGCCGGTGGTGGAGATCAGCAACGGGCGCGACGTGCGCATTGTCTGGCCGCGCAGATCGAGTTGTTCCTCCGAGCGCGGGCCGAGTCCATACAAACGCTCGGTGGCCGGCGACTGCGTGGCAAAATACAGCCCCTTCGGCCGCGCTCCGGCAGGCACGACTTCATCCAGCAGTTGCACGCCGCGGTAGGACTTCACCATCAGACCCCCGTCGATCTTGCGCACGCGGATTTCCAGGTAGCTGGTTTTGAACTCAAACGCCGACGCGGTTTCGACCGTTTGAAACGGCACGGCATCCATGGCGGGGGTGCGGCCCGGGCACGGCTTCGCAGGGCAGCGCAGATAGCGAAACGTGGAAGGATTGAGAATCTCGATCTCGCCGGAGCCTGACTCCCAATCTAGCAGCGTGAGATTCATGCGGCGCTGCCAGGAACCCAGCCGGTCAGCCTGGAGCAGGGAAGCCGCGGCTAACCCTAGCAGAACGACACGGCTCACAGGATCGCGACCAGCGCCCGCTGGATTTCTCCGGTGACGATCGCCTGCTTCTCGCCGATGTACATGTTCACTTCGCTGCGGATGCCGAACTTGGGCAGGTATATGCCGGGTTCCACCGAGAAGCACGTGCGCGGGATCAACGGGCGCACGTCGTGCGTTTCGAGGTTGTCCATGTTGGCGCCGGTGCCGTGCACGTCGCGGCCGATGGAGTGGCCGGTGCGATGAACGAAATACTCGCCGAGGCCGTGCTGCACGATGTGGCCGCGGCAGGCGTCGTCCACTTCATAGCCCGCGATGGGCGTGCCCGCGGCGATGGCGGATTGCACGCGCGTGATCGCGGCGTCACGCGCACCTACCACGATGCCGAATACCTTGCTCACTTCCTCCGGCACGGAGGGGCCTGCATAGCCGGTCCACGTAATGTCGTAGTAGACGCTGTCGGCGGGCTCCTGCAGCCGCGCCCACATGTCGAGCAGCACCAAGTCGCCCTTGTGGATCGGCAGATGCTCGGCCTGCGTGGGCTCGTAATGCGGGTTCGATGCGTTGGCGTTCGCGGCGACGATGGGGCCGTGGTCCGTAAAGAGCCCGGCCCGTTCAAACGAAGAAAGCACAAATTGTTTGATGTCCCACTCGGTGACCGGCTCGCCCGCAGTCACGCGCCGCCCGATTTCAGCGAACGAAGCGCGTCGCACTTCGTCTACGCGCCGCCCGGCTTCGAGGTGCGACTCCAGTTGCGCATCCGTCCAGCGCGCTTCAAAAAGTTGGATAAGATCGGCCGAACTGATCACTTCCGGCCCGAACGAGCGGACGAGTTCCACCGTGCCCGCGTCCACCATCGAGACGTAAGGAATCGCGCAACGCCCCGAGTATTGCATTGCGACGCGGCGCGCGTTGCCTAACAACTTGCGGAGTCCGTCGGCTTGCGTCTGCCAGCTGGAGTAGACGATCTTCGCGCCGGGCAGGGCATCGAGCATGCCTGCTTCGATCCGATGCACGATGCGCGCGGGTTCGCCCTGCGCGGGGATGTAGTAATACCAACGCCGTGTGACGTGGCGCGCCGGCCGGAAGCTGAGAATGCGATACGCGAGCGGATCGCGCTCGTGGTGATCGAAGAACAGCCAGCCGTCGAGGCCCTGTTCGCGCAGCGCGGATTGAATATCTGCAAGGTTCGTCATGAGGATGCTGCTTCGAAAAACGAGTTTACTTTCTCGGGCGCGGGCGGCGGCGTGGCGAGACTGACGAATACCAGTGCGAGCACGGACGCGCACAGCGCCGGGTAGATCGCATCGATTTCGCTGCCGCTCCACTGCCAGGCGATCGTCACCACCGTGCCGAGAAAGATCGAGGCCACCGCGCCCTGCGCATTCGCGCGCTTCCAAAAGAACACCGCCATCACCGACGGCGTGACCGCCGCGCCGTAAATCGTGTAGGCATAGAGCGCCGCGGCGAGGATCGACTTGAAGTAGGCGCCCTGGAGCAGCGCAAAAATGCCTAGTAGCACGACGGTGACCCGCGACACGATGAGCGTCTGCTTCTCGGTGGCGTTCCGGTTGATGAAGCGCGCGTAGACGTCGTGCACGATGTTGGTGCTGGGCGAAAACAGAAAGTTGTTGGCGGTGGAAATCACCTTGGCAAACATGCCGCCGAGCAGAATCGCGCCCACCAGCGGCGGCAATCCGAGCCGCGCCGTGGTGGGCAGAATCTCCCTCGCGTTCTCCAGCTTGAATTTGCTGGAGCCGATCACGGCGAGCGTCACCAGCAGGGTCTCCAGCAGCAGTGCGCCGGCAATCCAGCCGAACACCGCGAGGCTCGCGTCGCGTTCGGACCGGGCCGAGAAGAACTTCTGGTACAGGCCCTGGTTGCCAATCAGCAACAGCATCGTGGGCAGCGTGAACCCGAGCGCCTGCCAGATGGTGAGATGCCCGAGCACTTGGAAATGACCTTCCGGCAGCGCCGCGCGCACTTGCTGCCACCCACCCACATTGTTGAGCAACAGCGGCACGGCGACGATCACCGTGACGGTCACCAGGCCGCCGATGACGAGATCGAGATATGCGACGGACGCCATGCCCGCCGCGGCGGTGAACGCAATGACAAACGTGGCGATGATGTACATGCCCGTAGTCTTTTCAATCTCCGGGAAAATCAAGTGCAGGATGTCGCCGCCGCCAATGAACTGGTAGGAAGTGATCACCACGCACGACACGACAATCGCAATAGAGCCCAGGACGCGCGCGGTGGCGTTATAGCGAGTTTCAAGCAGATCCGGCACGGTGAACTGCGCAAGCCGCCGCGCACGCCCGGCGATGAACGCGATCAGCACCAGACCGAACCAACCGCCCGCCGGTTGCCACAACGATGCAAAGCCGTTCTTGTAGGCGTTCTCCGCGCCACCGAACAAACTGCCCGCGCCGATCCACGACGATAGCAGGGTGAACACCAGCACGTGCCATGGCAGTGAGCGGCCGGCCACCATGAAGTCCGCTTTGTTGCGAATACCGCGCGTCTTTTGAATGGTGACGCCAATCAGTACGGTGATGACAATGGCGAGAACGATGGCGTAGATCATGACGGAGGAGTGGTGGTCCAGGAGATTTCAGTGGGCAGGCTGGCGAGTCCGGCCGTGGCGCGGCGTTCGGTCACGCTGAACGATACCACGTCATCGAGCCAATGCTGGCTGCCGCCGGAAAGGTGCTGCGTGGCGACGGTAAGCGTGTAGTCTTGCTGCGTGAGGAGGCAGGGAAACGTGAAGTCGATCTGCAGGCGGTCCCCAACCGCCATGCGGCCGAGCGGCCTGCCTTCCACGCGCGTATTGGTTCCAAACACGTCAATCCCCAAGCGATTCCTGATTAGTATACCCACCACGGGCGAGTCAGCCTCGCGGTCGAACCTAGCGGTGACGCGCACTCGCAGAGGCGCGCCGCTTTCGATGGCCTTCACTGCGTCGCCCTGCGCATCGAACAACTCCACAAGTTCGATGTGTGAGGTGCCGTCGCCGTGGCGATGCGCTTCGGCCTGCGCGACGGGCGTGGCAGCGCCGCCGTCACCCAACTCGCGGCTCTGCCACTCGTGCACCAGGCCGACGTAGCGATTCACCACTTCGTTTGGCGCGCCGTCCATCTCCACCTTGCCGTGCAGCATCAAGATGGCGCGATCCGCCAGGCGTTTCACGAGGCCGAGATCGTGCGAGACGAACAGCACTGTGGTGCCGCGCTCTTTGAGCTCTTCGAACTTTCGCACGCAGCGCGAGGCAAACACGGCGTCGCCCACGGCCAGCGCTTCGTCCACGATGAAAATGCCGGGGTCCACGTGAATCGCCGTGGCGAAGGCGAGCCGCACGTACATGCCGCTTGAATACTCCTTCACGGGCCGCTCCATGTACTCGCCGATGCCCGCAAACTCAGCCACGCGCGGGAACAGCCCAGCCATCGCCTCGCGCGAGACGCCGAGAATCTCGCCGTTAAGAAATACGTTCTCGCGGCCCGTGAATTCGGGGTTGAAACCCGCGCCCAATTCCAGCAGCGCGGCGATGCGGCCCTCGGCGCGCACCCGCCCGCGCGTAGGTTGCACGATGCCGGCCACCACCTGCAGCAGCGTGCTCTTGCCCGAGCCGTTGGGTCCGACGATGGCCGCAAACTGGCCGCTGGGGATTTCGAGGTCGATGCCGGAGAGCGCCCAAAAGTCGGTGTGGCGCGCCCGGCCGCCGGCGCCGGGCAAGGCTTCGAGCAGCCGGTCCGCGGGCCGGCGATAGAGCGCGTATCTCTTATAGAGCCGCTGGATGGAGATCAATCCCACATTATCGGGTATGTGCCGAGCTGGCGGGCGTGCGAGAGCGTAAAATGGTGAATCGAGGCCCCATGGCGGTTTCCCAAGTTAGATTGCCGACCTTGACCACTGGTGATCGTCTTTCTCGCGAGGAGTTCCTGCGGATTTGGGATGGCCTTCCGTCGCTCAAGAACGCCGAACTCATCGATGGAGTTGTGTACGTGGCGTCACCCGTTAGCCAAGCTCGCTGGAGCCTTGATGTTCGTTTGATTGGCGTGCTGCGGCGCTACGCCATTTACACTCCCGGTTGTCAGGCCGGCAAAAATGGCACATGGCTCATGCTGGAAAGCGCCCCGCAGCCTGATTCGTTTCTGCGGATTCGGCCCGAGCGTTGCGGACAGTCGCGCGACGATGACAACCGCTTCCCCTCGGGTCCGCCGGAACTCGCGGCTGAGGTTTGTGTCACGAGTACGGAAATCGACTTCGGGCGCAAACTCGCGCTGTACCAGCGCGCGGGCGTGCGAGAGCACTTGACGGTGAAGGACCTTAACAAGCGGCTCATCTGGCGGTGCCTCCAACCCGATGCCTCTTATGCTGCGATTGAACCTGACCCGGACGGTGTCATCCGCTCGCGTGTGTTTCCAGGATTGTGGCTTGATGTAGCGGCGTTTTGGGCTGAAGATGGTGTTGCCTTGGAACGCACACTCGATGCCGGGCTCGCTTCACCCGAGCACGCCGAATTCGTCCGCCGTCTCGCTTAACCGCCGGGTTCCAGGACTTGCTCGCGCCACCAGTCCTCATCATCATTGATACGGCCTAGCCGTTACCGCCAGCAGTTGCTGAACGTCAGTTTGCCCCGGGGCCTCGTCGCCACGATTGGTGATGAACTCGCCCTGCTCCTTACGCCAGTCAGGGTGCACTGCTTCAGATAGCGATGGATGGCCGCCTCGACAGTTCGCGTCTGGAGTCGCTGCTCGAATCGGCGCGGCTACTCCACGAGTCGCTCAATCTCGAAGATCGCCTCGGCCACTTGCTCCGCGCCGTCATGGGCCGCCTGCTCGCCACCAAAGGTGCTGTTGCCGTGGAGCGCCAGGGGCGCTTCGCAGGGGCTCTCGCGCGTGGCTTGCCCACGCTCGCCAAGGGCGCTGCGCTCGATGAAGCGGCCGCACAGGCCGCGGGCTTGAACCTGGTGTTCAAAATCGGCGATGCGGCCAAGCCCACCGGACTGCTTGCGCTGGCGCGCATCGGCAACCGGCCGCTCGCAGAGGGCGAACGCGAGTTTCTCGACGCGCTGCTGGGTCTTGCAACATCCAGCATCGCCAACGCCAAGGCGCACGAGGAAACCGTGGCCGCCAACCGGAGCCTCGCGCAACGCATCCAGGAACTCCGCGCGCTCGTCGACCTCGGACGCGGGCTCGCCGCCACGACGGATCCGGACGAGATCGCGCAGATGCTCACGCTCACGCTGGCCGGCCGCTGGGGTGTGCGCAAGCATGCCGTGATCACTTGGAAGGCCAATCAAGACGACCTGGCGCGAGTGAAAGGCTGGGCGCTTCCGCCCGTCGACCTGTTGCAGCGGGCCATCGCCGGCCAGCGTGAGCAGCCGTGGGTGCGCGCCGAATCGCTGCCTATCGAATTGCGCCTGTCGCTCGATCTACCCGAAGGCGCCGTGTTGTTCCCCATCCGCTCGGGCGACGAGAACACCGGCGTGCTGCTATGCGGACCGCGCCTTGCCAAAGGCGGCTACTCGGAGGCCGACCTCGAATTCGGTGCGGGCCTCGTTGCGCAGGCTTCCGTAGCGTTTGAAAACGCCTGGCACTTCCGCGAAACGCTGGAGAAGAAAAAGATCGAGCAGGAACTCGAAGTGGCCGCGGGCATTCGGCGCGATCTGTTTCCCAAAGTCATCCCGGCCCTGCGCCAGACCGAACTCGCCGCGCGCAACCGCCAGGCCCGGCAGGTGGGCGGCGACTACTATGACGTGATGCCGGTGGGCACTCCCGGCCCGGACAGCGCGCACCTGCTGTGTGTATGCGACATCTCCGGCAAAGGCGTGTCCGCGTCATTGCTGATGGCCAACATTCAAGCCACGCTCCGCGCCGTGGTGACGCAGGATCTGCCGCTGCCGTTGCTCGCCGCTCGCACCAATGACCTGCTGTGGGCATCCACGCCGCCGAATTAGTACGCCACGGCGTTCTTCGTGCGCTATGATCCGCTCAGCGGGTATTGCCACTACGTGAACGGCGGGCACTGCGACGGCATCGTGCTGCGCGCGTCGGGCGACTTGCATATGTTGCCCACCACCGGACTGCCCGTGGGCCTATTCCCCAAGCGCCCGTTCGAACAAGCCGAATTCACGCTTGATCCAGGCGACACGCTGCTGTTGTACTCCGACGGCGTGAGCGAAGCGAACGATCTCGATCACAACGAATTCAGTGTGGAGCGCGTGGTGGCGAGCCTCCGCGCCGCCGCCGCCGAACCGTGCGAGACGATTCTCGATCGCCTCATTGCCGATATCGATGCCTTTGCCGGCGAGGCGCCGCAATTTGACGACATCACCGCGATGGTGCTGAAGCGCACGTCATGATGTCCCGCCTGCTCGCGCCATTTCTTGAGTCGTTCCCGCGCTGGCGCGTGCGCCCGTGGCTGCTGGCGCTGCTGCAACTGCTCGCGCCCGCCGCATATTTCACCGGGCGCTACTGGCAAGGCCGCAACACCGAACAGGCCAGGATGTATCCGCTGGAGAGCTACCCGGAGATCCTGCGCCGCGCGCGCACCACGGCGAAGGCGTTGGGCGTGGACGTGAGTGACTGGGAGAGTACCGTACGTTTCCAGCCGGACAGCTCGATGTACCAGTTTGCGCACTGACGCGAGGCTAAGCTGCCAGAGTCCGTGCGCCGCCTGCTACCGCAGACCCGGGTGCGCGTGCCGCTCCAGAAGGATGACGAACGCTGGGTGCAACTTACCTACACCGGCGAAGGGCATCTGCTTCGGTTCCAGGCGAGCGACAAGGCATTCCCGCCCGGTGCGATGGGCACGGCGGAGGAGTCAGCGGCTATTGCCCGGGCCGCCGTTGAAACGATCCTTGACCCGTCCGGGTTTCAGATCGGCGAAGCCAGCGTGAAGTTTTCTGAAGGCGGCAATGCGTGGCGCTTCGATTGGAGCGTGCGTGCGCCATGCTGCCGCGGATTGAACGTGACGGCTACTGCTCTTGTGCAAAACCGGCGCACCACGTATCTGGCGCTGCGTACAGAGTTCGCCAGCGGCTACCGGTGGCGGCTCAACACGCCGCTGAACCTGGTCGCCGACTTCCTGCGCCTGGCGTTCCTCTACGGCGGCGGCTTCTACATCGCGCTGCGCTTTGCGCGCCGGGCCATGGAGAGGGAAGTTCCATGGACGCGCACCGGCGCGGTGTTTGCCTTGTTCCTACTGGTGGGCGTGACCGAACTCGCGCTGCAACCCTATGGCGGTGTCACCGATGAATCGCCCGGATTCCTGTTCACCTCGTGGCGCTACTTTGCATTGGCATGGGGGGTGATCTTTCCGCTCGTCGGCGGACTGCTGCTCGCGTTGTGTCACGGCGCGACCGAGTGCGATCTGCGTGAACGCTACGCCGGCTCGGTCACTTCGCTCGATGCCTTGCTCTCCGGGCGTTTCCTATCGGCCAATACAGCCACCTCCGTGGTGGCGGGCGCGGCGTGGGGCGCCTGGGCCTACGCGCTCACGCAACTGGCGCGGTTGTGGCTGACCCCGGGCGAAGTGCCGTTCCCCGAGGCGGAACTCCGCTATTCCTAGAGCACCGCGCCATGGCTGGGGTTGCTGATCGTGATTCTCGGCGCGGGCATGAAGTGGGCGCTCACGGCGTTGTCGGCGCCGGTGACGCTGGGCACGTGGCTGGTGGCGCGGCCCGGATGGCGGCGCATGGTGTTGATGGCGCTGGCATGGTTCGGCGCGGCGTGTATTGCCGGTTCTCCCTCTGCAGACCGGTCTCTGGCGATTGTCGAAGCGTCCGCGCTGGTAACGCTTTGGGCGGGTCTGTTGGGCTTCGATTTTCTGGCGGCTGTCACGGCGATGGTGGTGACGCTGTTCGGCTCGGTGGTCGTGGACCTGATGGCGATGATGCCGGCCTGGAGCTACTACGCGCTGCTGGCGCGCGGCGTCGCGTTCGGCACGCTGTTCGCCGCGGTCGTGTCGTCGTGGCGCGGACGGCGCTACCTCGACGAATAGGTTCGCCCGGCCTACGCACACAACATCGAAAGCCGGCGCTCGCGCGAAAAAGAAGTGTCGGCGGCGCGCGAGGCGCAGTTGCGCTTGCTGCCGGAGACGCCGCCCGCAGTGCCGGGCCTGGGTCTGGCGGCTTTCTGTTCGCCATCGTCGCGCTGCGTGAGCGGCGACTTCTTTGACTTCTATCCGCTTGCCCGTGGACGCGTAGGCATCCTGGTGACTGACGGGCGCGCCGGCGGGCTCACGGCGGCGCTCACCATCGCGCTCGCCAAAGGCTTTGTGCAGTGCGCCGCGCAGCGCGATTGGACACCCGGCGAAACGTTGCGCCGGTTGCGTGATGTGCTGCATTGGGACGGGCCCTCGGAAGACTTCAACCTCGCCTATGTGGTGATTGACCCCGGCCACCGCCACGTGCGCTTTGCGCGCCTGGGCACTACGCCGTTCATGCTGGCTGGCCTGGACGGTCCCGACAAGACCGAACCGCTCAGTGGGCCCATGGCCGACGGCGCGATGGAAAGCAGTGCTACTTTCAACGTGGGCGATGTGTTGTTGTTCTACACCGATGGCGTGCCGCACCGCTTTGCCGAACGGCACCGCAATGGCGTCGATCAATGGCTCCGCAACAAGTTGCGTTTGACCTCCGGCGTCACGGCCACGCGCATCAACGAGGCCTTGCAGGACGCGCTGCGCACGCGCGAGGCAAGCGCGGCCGACGATCTTACGGCCGTGGTGGTGCGCTTTGAGCACGCCGAGTAGAAGGCCGTGGAGGTGAGCGCGTGAGGGCGCTGTTGTTGTCGCTAGCGCTGGCTATTGCCGGCGTCACTCTCGCCTACCGCCTGTTTCCCGAGCACGACGCGCTGAGCCGGTTTCCCTCCACATTCTCACGCGATGAAGCGATAGCCAAGGCCCGCACGGTGTCGGCACGCTACGGGCGCGACGTCAACGGCTGGGTGGTTTCCGCCGTGGGCCAGCGCAGCACCTGGGGCTTGTTCTTACGCCACGATCTGCCTGATCATCCGCTCCTGCGCCAGGTACGCTCGGTGCTTTATACCGTGACGTTCTCGCGTGGACCGCAGAGGGTGCGAGTGATCCTGTTCGCCGACGGCGCTCCCGGCGAGTTCTACTGCAAGAATGCCCGGCGGCCGGAGTTTGAAGGCCGCGAGTTGACGGCGGAGGAAGTGCAGCGGCTGCAGACAGATTTCCTGGACGCGGCGGGGGCCGGGTTTCGCCGTGTGAGTTCGGTGGCCTCGGCGGGCTGGGGCCAAGCCACGATTTGGTAGTGGCGAACGCCGGAGGTGAGTGATGTGATCCTGCGCCTGGAAGTGCTCAGCGCCGTGGACGGTATCCGCCGTGCTGTGCTGACCAGCGATTTCTCCTCCGCCTTCTTTCAACGGATGCAGGCCACCATGGGCTCAGGAGCTGCGCGCGCCACGTTCACGCCCGTCTGGCAGACGCTGCTGATCTCGTTGACGTGCGCCTTCATCTTTTCGGGCCTCGCGCGCGGGCGCATTCCGTCGCGCCGGATGACCGTGCTGGGCATGATCGTGGTTGTTAAGATGACGGCGGCATTCTTCGGAGGCGGTGGGTTCGACTCGCTCGTTTCCAGCGTTATCTTACGCGATAAGCCCATTCCAGAAACGCTGTTTGCCAGGCTCACGGATCTGGCGATGCAGTCGGCGCTCATGGCGTGCATGTGGGGCGTAGGGCGCTGGTTGATGCGCTCGGTAGGTCTGGAGCGCTGGCGGAGCTTCGAATCGCTGTTGACAGCGCGTCCCTGGCGAAAGACGGTGGGGCACCGCGTGGCCTGCGGCCTGCTGCTCGGCGCGGCGATGAGCGCGTTGCCGCTGCTCACCGCAGCCGCCCTGGACCGGACTGGTTATAAAGCGCTGGCTTTCAGCAGTTCGGCCGCCTGGCTGGCCGCCACGGTGCCGTTGTTGCTGCCGCTCGAACCGATTCCGGGCAATTGGTGCGCGCTGCTGCTGCTTTTCGCCCCCCTCGCGTTGACGCCGTTGGGCCGGCGCTGGGTGTCGCGTTGGCTGCGCTGGGTCTTGCTTGGGGCATTGGCTGTGATGGCGATTGCCTGGATCAACCCTCCGGTGGCCGGCTCAGGCTTTCCTCCACTGCTTGCCGGAGCGTTGCTGGCCGTAGCCTATGGATTGATTTACTGGCAGCTCGATCTGCTAGCAGCGCTGGTGGCGGGCGTCGGGATCACGGCTGCGCAGGTGGGGGTGTACTTCCTCCATCAGGACTCCGAGCCGCTGCGGTGGCAGGGAGTGTTTGTTGCGGCATCGTATGGCGCGGTGGCGCTGGCGGGCGCCGTAGCGTGGTGGCTGGCGCCGGAAATGGATCCCGCCCCCGATGAGACCATCATCGAGATTGCCGCGCGGCGGGAGGTGCTCGAGTCGGAATTTTCGCTGGCGCGCGAAGCGCAGTTGCGCCTCCTGCCCGCCGTTCCCGCGCAACTGGACGGTTTCACCTGCGCGGCCTCCTGCATTCCGGCGCGCGAAGTGGGCGGCGATCTCTACGATTTTTTCTCTTACGCCGACGGCAGCTACGGCGTGTGCGTGGCCGACGTGTCAGGCAAGGGCGTGCTGGCCGCGCTGTTCATGACGCTCACCAAAGGCATCTTGGCCGCCGCTGGCCGCGACGTGGCCGATCTCCGTTCGCTCGCCGCTTCCCTGAACGCCCAACTCCACGCGGCTGCCCGCCACAAGACGTTCGTAACGATGGCGCTTGGACGCCTCGACCCCGCGCAGAACGTGTTCGAATACATTCGCGCCGGCCACAACTCGATTCTATGGCGGCGTGCCGGGGCGGCCGCGAGCGAATACCGCAATCCGCGCGGCGTGGGCCTCGGGCTCACCGGCAACAGGCTCTTCGAACGTAGCGTCGAGATCGATCGCCTTGCGCTATCGCCCGGCGATGTGGTGGTGCTCTATTCCGACGGCATCACCGAAGCGATGAACGCAAAACTCGAATTGTTTGGCGAAGACCGGCTGCAGTCTGTCGTGGACCGCCATGCCGCCGCCGATGCCGCCGGGATCGAACGTGCCATCCCCAAAGGGGTACGTGAGTTCATGGGCGCCGAGCCCGCTCATGACGATATGACATTGTTTGTGCTGCGGGCCGCGGCCCCAGGGAGGTAAGCTACTCAAGTGGCGAATGCGTTCAATCTCACCCGGACCGAGCAGGACGGCGCGGTCATCCTCGCTCTTTCCGGCTATCTCGATGCGCACACGGCTCCGCAGTTTGAGCGTGCCATCGAAGTCGAGTTTTCCGGCGGGCACACAAAGATGATTGCTGATTGCGCGGGCCTCGACTATATTTCCTCGGCCGGCCTGGGGGTCTTCATGAGTTTCATAGAGGACATTCGCGCGGCGGGCGGTGACATCAAGCTGTGCGCCATCGTACCCCAGGTCTATCAGGTGTTCGACGTGCTTGGCTTCCCTGAGATCTTTGACATCGTTGACGCGCAGGCGGCCGCGCTGGAGCGCTTTCGCTCCGGCGCCGCTACCAAGGAGGTGTGACCCATGCCGTCCTTTGATTTCCTCCTGCAAGTACCTTCGTCCACAGACAACCTGGCGATGATCCGCGATTTCGTCGCGAAGGTGGGCGAGAAGGCTGGCTTCGACGAAAAGGAAGTCACCAAGCTTGCGCTGGCCGTGGACGAAGCCTGCTCCAACGTGATCGAACACGCCTATGGCGGCAATAACGCGAATAAAGAAGTACGCGTGCGGGGCAGCTTCGACGCCGAACAGGTGGTGGTCGAAGTGGTGGATACCGGGCGCGGTTTTGACCCGGGGCAGATCCCGGTGAAAGATGTCGAGCAGCTCGTGCGGGAACGCCGGAGCGGCGGCCTCGGCTGGCGCCTGATCCGCTCCATTATGGACGAGGTCCAGTATCAAATGGTGCCGGGCGAAAAGAACGAACTGCGGATGGTCAAAAAGATCCGCAAGGGCGCGTAGCCGCACGTCGCGGCGGCAATTCCTATATAATCGATAGAGATTGGTATGAAGACGAGCAACTCTCAGTGGAAGAACCGTTTGGCCGGGCAGATCGCGCCTGGACTGGTGCAGGAACTGGACGTCTACGAAAACGAAGTGGCGCTCCGCAAACAAGGTAAGATCGACGAAAAGGTGTTTGCGGAAACGCGGCTCCGGCGCGGGGCCTACGGTCAGCGCTACGACAACGGCCAGCGCAACGACGGCAAGCAGACGCGTAAGCTCGAGTATCCCGAGGCGCCGACGAAGGGCCCCAATACGCTGTGGGATGCGCCGGGCATGATGCGCATCAAGATTCCGTACGGCGGAGTCAACGCCGTACAACTTGAGGTGCTGGCCGAACTCGCCGAAGAGTATTCAGACGGCATCGCGCACGTCACCACGCGCCAGGATTTTCAGCTTCACTTCGTGCATATCGAAGACACGCCGGCGCTGATGCGGCGTCTGGCGGCCGTGGGCATTACCACGCGTGAGGCGTGCGGTAATTCGGTGCGCAACGTGACGGCCTGCCCTATTGCCGGCGTTTGCCACACCGAGAGGTTTGACGTAACGCCGTATGCATCGGCACTCACTTACTTCCTGCTGGGCCATCCGGACTGCCAGGACTTCGGGCGTAAGTTCAAGATCGCTTTCTCGGGCTGCCGCGACGAAGCCTGCGCGCTGGTGCGCATGCACGACATGGGCGCGATGGCGGCGATGCGCGACGGACAGCGTGGCTTTGAATTGTACGTCGGCGGCGGCCTCGGCACCGTGCCGCAGCAGGCGCGCCTGTTTGCCGAGTTTCTGCCGGCCGAAGAGTTGCTGCCGACGGCGCAAGCCATCTGCCGCGTGTTTGCACGGCTGGGCGAGAAGAAGAACCGCAATACGGCGCGCGTGAAGTTTCTGATCTCGAAGCTCGGGATCGAAGAATTTAAGCGGCTGGTGGGCGAAGAGCGCCAGATCCTTGCGCATGACGACCGGTGGACGGCGTACCTCAAGGACATCGACACGACGTTGAAGGAAGAGCCGCTCCGCCCGTCGTCGCTGCTCGAAATCAAGCCGGCGATGCCCGAAGGCTTCGCCGAGTGGGAAAAGACCAACGTTTATCGCCAGCGACAGGGCGGCTATGCGACGGTGACCATCACGCTGCCGCTGGGCGACATCACGTCTGACCAGTTGCGCGCCGTGGCCGATATTTCACGTAAGTACATTAAGGAAACCGTGCGCACCACGGTGGAGCAGAACCTGGTGCTACGCTGGATTCCGCAAGGCGACCTGCCAGCGCTCTACAACGAACTGCGCGCGGCCAAACTCGCGACGCCCGGCGCAGGCACGATTGCCGACGTCACCTCGTGCCCCGGAACCGACACGTGCAAGCTCGGTATTTCGTCTTCCCGCGGGCTCTCCGGCGAATTGCGCGAGCGTCTCGCCGAGAAGCAGTTTGTGATGGACGAGGCGATCCGTGGGCTGCGCATCAAAGTAAGCGGCTGCTTCAACTCCTGCGGCCAGCACCACGCGGCGGACCTCGGCTTTTATGGCGTCAGCCGCAATAAGGCCGGCTACACGGTGCCGCATTTTCAGGTGGTTTTGGGCGGCCAGTGGCAGAACAACGCGGGTTCGTATGGCCTCGCCATCGGCGCCGTGCCTTCCAAGCGCATTCCGGAAACCGTCGATCGCATCACCAGCCGCTACCTTGCCGACAAGCAGCCGGGCGAGAGCTTCCAGGGCTATGTGAAGCGCATCGGCAAAGCGGCTTGCAAGACCATGCTGGAAGACCTGATGGTGATTCCCGAGCACGATGCCGCGCCTGACGTTTACGTGGATTGGGCCGACGCGCGCGAGTACACCATCGGCGACATCGGCGTGGGCGAGTGCGCGGGCGAGGTGGTGAACCCCATCGATTTCCAATTAGCTGCCTGCGAGCGCGAGTCGTTTGAAGCGCAACTGGCGCTCGAAGCGGGCGATGCGTCGCGCGCGGCGCGCTTGGCATATGAATCGATGCTGCATGGCGCCACGGCCCTTCTCAAACAGCGCGTACCGGTGTTTGCCGAAGATGGCGACACGGTGGTGGGCCACTTCCGCACGCATCTGGTGGACACCCAGCTATTCCACGATCCGTTTGCCGGCGCGAAGTTTGCGCAGTACTTCCTGAAGGCGCATGAGAAATGGGAACTGACAGTTTCTCCCGAACGTGCACATCAGTTGGTGGAAGAAGCACAGTTATTCATCGAAGCCTCGCATGCCTGCTACGCGCGGATGCAGGGGGCGAAGCGGTAGACGTCATGCAACATTTTCGTGTCAAGATTTTCGCCCAACCCGTGGCGGTGGACTTCGATCCCGGCCCGGCCATCGCCGTGTTTCATCGCTGGATCCAGGAAAGCGAGCTGCCCGAGCTGCTGATCGATGTGGCGGATTACCGCCACGTGCCAGACGGACCCGGAATCGTCCTGATGGCGCACGACGCCGTCTACGCGCTCGACCAAACCAAAGGCCGGCTGGGCTTGCTCTACACGCGCCGCTCGGTTGATCCAGCCGAGACGGCGCCGGCGCGTCTGCAAAATGCGCTCGCCGCCGCTCACCGTGCCGCCTCGCTGCTCGAAGCCGAACCTGAGTTTGCAGGACGGCTTCGCTTTGAAGCCCGTAGCATTGAGGTGAGTGTGAACGATAGGCTCCTAGCGCCCAACACCGACGCCAGTTTTGCCGAACTCGAACCTGTGTTGCGCGTGGCGGTCGACGCGGAGTGGGGTGCGGGTAGCTACCGCGTTGAGCGCTCCGGGAGCCCGCGCGAGTTGCTGACGGCCACGGTATCTGCCTGAGGGCGGGTCGCGGCGGAGTACTAGGAATGAAGTAACCCTGACGGATTCACCTTCCTTGGGTATAACTGGACCATGTCCAGTTCCAGCTTGGTTTCTTCCGGACCCGCACAAGAGTGCGCCGCGAACGTAGCTGGCTGCCCGGTCTGTGGGGCGGCCGGCGCCAAACCGCATTTGACCGTGCGCGGCTTTCCGATTCACTCCTGCTGCGGCTGCGGGCATCTGTTTGTGCCGTTGCACCTCTCCGGCCAGCACACACAAGACGTCTATTCGGAAGACTACTTTACTTTACCGGTAGCACGGCCGGTTACCCGGACTATTGCGCTGATGGCGCCCTACACCGCCGCCGCGGTCAATACTACGGCAAGCTGCTCGCACGCTTCCGCCCGCCCGGCACCGTGCTCGATTCCGGTGCGGCCGCCGGATACCTTTTGCAGGGTTTACTTTACAGGACACGGGCTGGAGCGGCGCAGGCGTTGAGCCGAATGCCGCGATGGCCCGTCACGCGCGCGAGCGCGTGGGGGTGAACGTCCAGCCTGGAACACTGGAGGACTGGCCTGGCACATCGCCCTTTGACGCCGTGCTCATGATCCAAGTGATCGCGCACTTCTACGATCTGCGCCGCGCGATGGAAGTGACGTCTACCCTTACCAAGCCCGGTTCGTTATGGCTGGTGGAGACGTGGAACCGGAACAGCCGCACGGCGCGCTTTCAAGGCCAAAACTGGCATGACTTGAATCCACCGAGCGTGTTGCACTGGTTCAGTCCCGAGGGCCTAGCGGACCTGGGGCGGCGCTACGATTTCTACGCCGTCAGTCAGGGCCGGCCGCTGAAACGCATCACCGTCGCACATGCCTCGTCGGCTTTGGCCAACGGGGAGCGGACGTGGATGAATCGAGCGATTCGCGCCGGGTTGCGCATCCTGCCCAATACCGCCTCGCTCCCCTATCCGGGCGACGACGTGTTTTACACTCTGTTTGAAAAACGTTAGATTTAGCCTACCTTCACCCAACCTTGCTTCTTGTGGCTCTTGGCCACCGCTTCAATGCACTGCATGCCCCACAAGCCGTCGGCCAGGGTGGGGAAGTTGCGCACGGATTTCGGATTGGCGATCTTATGGTAGAAACCGCGGAACAGTTGTTTGTGCGAGTCGTCGTAGCCTTCGCTGTGGCCGCCGGGCAGATCGGCAAATTCCTGCGCGCCGGGCGCCATCAGCGAGGGGTCCTTAACAATCACCTGGTTCGGGGAATTGCGGTGGCCGATCCACAACGTATCCGGCGACTCCTGATTCCACCGCACGCCGCATTTGGTGCCGAAGATCTCAAACTCAAAGCGGTTCTTGCACCCGGCCGACACCTGGCTCACGCTGTAGCACCCGCGCGCGCGGTCGCCCAGCTTCAGCAGCACCATACCGAAGTCTTCCGTCTCCACGGTGTAATCCGTGTAGCCCGCGCCTTTGGCCAGTTTGCCCGTGAACGTCTCCACCGACCCCTTGGGTTTCTTGCGCGTCTTGTGGAAGATCTGCAGGTCCGCGCACAGCGCTGAAACTTTGTGGCCGGACAGATGCTGGATCATGTCCATCCAGTGTGAGCCGATGTCGCCGACCACGCGCAGGGCGCCGTTCGCGGCGGCTTCGAGGCGCCAGTTGTAGTCGGTCTCATAGAGGAGCCAATCCTGGTAGTACGTGCCCTGCACCACAAGGATGTCGCCCAGGTCGCCGCGCTCCACCATCTGGCGCACATGCTGCACCACCGGGTAGTAGCGCAGGTTGTGATTGGTGGCGTGCACGACCCCGGCCTTCTCGGCGGTCTTCAGCATGTCCCGAGCTTCGGC
>VFZP01000081.1 GCA_016871115.1 Acidobacteriota bacterium | reverse complement strand
AACAAGGCCAAAGTCGCCATGAGAAGATCGTACGGCTTTCGCACCTATCGCATCCTCGAACTCGCGCTACATCACACACTTGGAAAGCTGCCCGAGCCGCCACTTGCCCACCTCCCTGTTGCCGAAGTAGTTGCACGAGTGCGGATCCTGCTTCAGGATCTTGCGCGCGATGTAGTCGTGCAGTTGGTACTTGATGAGGAAGGCCATGTCGTAGTCGAAGTATTGCGCCGAGTCGTCAATGATGTGCGTCTTCGTGCACGCGTCGCAGAACTCTTCGCCGCGAGCGGCGGGCGGCGAGATCTTCTGATACTTCGCCGCGATGTCCCACCAGCGCGCATTGAACTGATTGGGCGCGAGGTTCTTCTCGTCGAGATCGTGCTAAAGGTGCGTCATCGTACCGGCAGACCAGGGAAGGAACACCACAGTGGCAAAGGCCTCTTCGAGCAGGTACTGCATCGGGTCGAGCTTGGCGGAGGCCGGCAAAATGCCTACTTGCCGCAGGTACGGCTCCTGGCGCGCCGCAATCGAAATCAGGTCCCCCACCGCTTCGTGAAACGCTCGATTAGCGCCTTCGCGTAGCACCGGTGGCACGCTTTCGTTCGAGTAGGCGATGTAGTAGTAAACGTGGCCGAGTTCGTGGTGCGTGGTTTCAAACCAGGAGGAAGCGGGCACCACGCTCATTAGGCTGCGTACGTCCTTGCCGCGATCGATATGCCAGGCTGACGCGTGAGTGTTCTTCTTGCGCGTGGCGCCGGCGGGTAGGGCATAGAGGTCTGACTTGTCCCAGAAGCTCTTGGGCAGCGCGGGCATGCTCAGCGAGACGTAGAACTTCTCAGCCTGCTGCACAATCCACTCCGGCGTGCGGCCCCTGAAGTACGGATCGAGATTCCCGCCCTCGGCCATGCCGGGCCACTCCTACGCCCAGCGGTTGCCGATCCAGTGCGCGGGGATCTGCTCGGCAGGCACGGGCTGCTTGTATCGCGCGGCCAGCGTGCGGCGGCCGCACTTCAGCATTTCGTCATAGAGCGGCGTCATGTCGGCCACGGTCCTATCCATGAGCTGCATCATTTCGTTGACGCTCATGCCGTAGTCGGCCACTTGCAGCCCGAATAACGACGAGTAGCCCATATCGCGCGCGACGCGGTTGCGCAGGTCGAGGAGTTGCACCAAGTGGTTCTTCAGCGCGGGGCCCGATTGTTTCGATACTTCCCAGTAACGGCAGCTTTGCGCGCGGTCGCGCGAGTTGCGCAGCCCCGCGTCGATCTGATTGGGCGTCACGGGCGTAGCGCATTTCGGACCCGCGCCATCGAGGCAGAATGTGAATCCGTCGAGCGCCGCCGCGGCGCGGGGTTCGGCGAGTACCCGCGCCTGTACTACGTCGGGAATCGTTCCCGGCGATTCGGCGGCGTTGAGCAGCACTTTGTCCAGTTGGCGAAATTCGAGGTCTGAGAGCGATTGCCGCAGCGCGAGCTACTTGCGCGCGTTGTCGATCACGTAACTGCTACCGCGAAACGCAGCCATCGCCGAGTCAGCGCCGGCGCGCGCGCCGGTGTGTTGCTCGCGCACGTCGGTGGCCGAGTTCCACTGCGCGTTGGGGGCGGCGGTCCACAACTGCTGGTCCACGGCGTTGTACATGCGCAGGAACTCTTACGCATCGTGAGCGGGGTCAGCAGAGGTGGCCGAACAGCCGTGGAAGAACAGCAAGCACGCTACCGAAGCGGCGGCGGCCAGGCAGACGGAGGACGATACCACCGTGCTGGGGTACCAAATCAGCGACAATATTCGGGATATGAAAGCGTGGCAAGTTCATGCGTGGGGCGAGCCGGACACGATGCGCTTCGAAGATGTTCCAGCGCCGGTGCCAGGCGCGGGGCAGGTGCTCATCCGCAACCGCGCGGTGAGTCTGAATTTCTTCGACATCCTGCAGGTGCAGGGCAAGTATCAGGTGAAGCCGCCGTTCCCGTTCTCTCCCGGCGCCGAAGTGGCGGGCACCGTGGACGCGGTGGGCGCGGGTGTCACGCATGTGCGGCCGGGCGACGCCGTGGTGTCAACGCCCATGGTGAACGGGCTTGCCGAATTCAGTTGCGCCAAGGCCCACACGGTGTATCCCATTGCGCGCGGCATGAGTTTTGCCGAAGGCGCTGCGTTGCCGATCGTGTACCAGACTTCGTTTTTCGCGCTGCGCGACCGTGGTGATTTGCAGCCGGGCGAGTGGCTGGTGGTGCACGCGGGCGCGAGCGGTGTGGGCATGGCGGCCATTCAGTTAGGGCGCGCGTGGGGGGCACGCGTGATTGCCACGGCGGGCAGTGAAGAGAAGCTTGCGTTTGCGCGCGCCCAAGGCGCCGAGATCGCGGTCAGCTATAACGACGCGGCGTGGGTGGACCAAGTGAAGCAGATCACCGGGCAGGGCGCGGATGTGATTTACGACCCAGTGGGCGGCGATGTGTTTGATCTTTCGTCCAAATGCATCGCGCCGTTCGGGCGTCTCCTGGTGGTGGGCTTTGCGTCGGGACGGATTCCGTCCATCGCGGCGAACCGGATTCTGCTGAAGAACATGTCGGTGGTGGGCGTGCTGTGGGGGAATCATGTGATGGCGCATCCCGAGTACGCGGCGGCGACGCACGCCGAATTGTGCCGGATGTACGAAGCTGGGCAGATCCGCCCGGTGGTGGCGCGCAGCTACGCGCTGCAGGATGCGGTGGCGGGCATGGCTGATCTGGCGTCTCGCCGCGTGATGGGCAAGGTGGTGGTGGAACTGCCGTGAAGTATGAGTCGTCGGCAATTGCCGAGGTGACTCGCGCGGCGAACCCGCTCCTGCAGCACGCGCTGGATACGTACGCGTCTGAAACAAATAAAGTGGTTTCCGTGTGGTCGCAGTTTGCGGATGCGGACCTCGGTTTTCGCCCGCACGAACGTTCGATGAACGTACGCGAAACGATGCGGCATCAGGTGCTCTCCGAGCGGCGCTTCTTTGCCGAGTTCCTGGGGTCGCCGGAGCCACCCGTAGCCGAGTTGCTGCCCGTCGAGGACTCCGTCGCGGTGCACATTACACGTTTTGTGGAACTCGTGCACCCGCGCCTCGAGTGGCTCGCCGCTCGCGAAACGGTGTGGTGGCTCGCGACGTCGCAGTTCTTCGACGCGCCACGCGAGCGCGTGTGGATCTTCTGGCGCCGTGTGCTGGACACCGCGCATCACCGCACGCAACTCCGCGTGAATCTGCGGTTGCTGGGCAAGCCCGTGGTGCCAACGTACGGCCCGACAGCGGACATGACGTGGGACGGCGCTTCGCCTAGACTCGCGCCGCCGCGGCAGTGACTCTAGAGCTTCATGATGAACGCTGCATCGAGTTCGATTGGGGCTGTACCTGTCAGTTCCACCTGCCAGCCCGCTCGGTCTTCATAAAAAAACGCAACGATGGCGCCGGATTCATCCATGATCTCCGCCTCAACCCGGCGGTCCCGGAGATTGCTACAGAATCGCGTGAACACGGCACCGAATCGTGTGAGATGTTATTGCGCCACCTGCCGCAGCACGAACGGCAAAATGCCATCGTTGCGGTAGTACTCGGCTTCCTGCGGCGTATCGATGCGCACCTTCACTGTGAACTCAAGTTTCGAACCGTCCGCGCGCGTCGCGGTCACATTCGCCGTCTTCGCGCCACCGCCGACAGCTTCCACCACACCGCGGATATCGTACGTCTCCGCGCCGGTGAGCTCAAGTGACTCGCGATTCTGCCCCGACACAAACTCGCACGGCAGCACGCCCATGCCCACCAGATTCGAGCGGTGAATGCGCTCGAAGCTTTCGGCAATCACGGCCTTCACGCCGAGGAGTTTCACGCCTTTGGCCGCCCAGTCGCGCGACGAACCGGAGCCGTACTCCTTGCCCGCGATGATCAGCGAGCCAATCCCGGCGGCCTGATACTTCATCGCCGCGTCGTAGATGAACATCTTCTCGGCCGACGACGGATGCATCGTCCAGCCGCCTTCAACGCCCGGCACCATCAGGTTCTTTAGGCGAATGTTGGCGAGCGTGCCGCGCACCATCACTTCATGATTCCCGCGCCGCGCGCCATAGCTGTTGAAGTCCGCCGGCTTCACGCCGAGCTCCATCAGATATTTGCCCGCCGGGCTATCGGCGGCGATATTTCCAGCCGGAGAAATGTGATCCGTGGTGACGGAATCGCCCAAGACCGCAAGCGCGTTCAGGCCTGTGAGGTCCTTCACACTGGTCTTCGGATCCACCATCGCATCGAAGTGCGGTGGACGCTTCACGTAGGTGGACTTCTCGTCCCATTGATACAGGTCGCCCTCGGGCGCTTTGATGGCGGCCCAACGATGGTCGCCCGCAAACACGTCGGCGTACTCCTTCGCAAACTGTGCGCGCGTGACGTGCTTGTCCAGTACGTCCTGCACTTCCCGCGGCGACGGCCAGATGTCCTTCATGAACACCGGCTGCCCGTCAGAATCAGTGCCGATCGGCTCGGTGGTGAGATCGATGTCCACGCGGCCCGCAATCGCAAAAGCCACCACCAGCGGCGGCGAGGCGAGATAGTTCGAGCGTACCTGCGGATTCACGCGGCCTTCGAAATTCCGGTTGCCGCTCAGCACCGCGGCCACGTTCAACTTCTCCGCCTTCACCGTTGCCGACACCGCATCGGGCAGCGGACCGCTGTTGCCGATACACGTGGTGCAGCCGTAGCCGACCAGATGGAAGCCGAGCGACTCAAGCGGCTCCGTGAGGCCAGCCGAGTTTAGATATTCGGTGACGACCTTCGAACCCGGTGCGAGCGAAGTCTTCACCCACGGCTTCGCCTTCAAGCCCTTCGCCGCGGCCTTCTTCGCGAGCAACCCCGCGGCGACAAGCACCGACGGATTCGACGTGTTGGTGCACGATGTGATCGCCGAGATCACCACTGCGCCATCGCGCAGGCCGTCAGGCGCGGTCTTTGGCTCCGCGCCGAGTCCGCCCAGAAAGCTCTGCTTGATGTCGGGCAGATTCAAACGATCCTGCGGACGCTTGGGGCCGGCCATCGAGGGCACCACGGTGCCGAGGTCGAGCTCCAAGGTGTCAGTAAAAATCGGATCGGGCGTTGCGTCGGTGCGGAACAAGCCCTGCTCCTTCGCGTAGGCTTCCACGAGTTCGATCAACTCCGGAGCGCGATTGGTGAGGCGCAGATAGTCGAGCGCGAGTGTGTCGATGGGGAAGAAGCCGATGGTAGCGCCGTACTCAGGCGCCATGTTGGCGATCGTGGCGCGGTCGGCAAGGGGCAGGGAAGAAAGGCCGGTGCCGTAGAACTCCACGAACTTGCCGACGACACCCTTCTTGCGCAGCATCTGCGTGACGACGAGCACCAGATCCGTAGCTGTTGCTCCACCGGGGAGTGATCCGTACAGTTTGAAGCCGACGGTCTGCGGCAGCAGCATCGACACCGGCTGGCCCAACATGCACGCTTCGGCTTCAATGCCGCCCACACCCCAACCCACAACGCCAAGCCCGTTGATCATCGTGGTGTGCGAGTCGGTGCCCACCAGCGTGTCTGGATACGCCTGCAGCACGCCGCCTGCGCGCTGCGCGGCAAACACCACGGGCGCGAGATATTCGAGATTCACCTGGTGCACGATGCCGGTTTCCGGCGGCACCACGCGGAAGTTCTGAAACGCCGACTGGCCCCAACGCAGGAACGAGTAGCGTTCGGCGTTGCGCTGGAACTCAAGCGCCGAGTTGAGATCGAAGGCGTCCTTCGTGCCGAAGTGATCCACCTGTACCGAGTGATCGATGACAAGGTCGGCGGGCGCAAGCGGATTCGCGCGCTTCGGGTCTTTACCCATCTTCTGCAGCGCTTCGCGCATTGCCGCGAGGTCCACCACGCAGGGCACGCCGGTGAAGTCCTGCAGCAGCGTACGCGCCGGCAGGAAGTTGATTTCGCGCTCGCCAGGCTGGCCGTTCCACTTGGCCACGAACTCGATGTCGGACGCCTTGAACGCGCCCCCGTCTTCGAGGCGCACGAGGTTCTCCAGCAGGATCCGGATGGACACCGGGATTCTGCTCATCGTGCCGAGGCCGGCCTTTTCGAGTGCGTCAAGACGGAAAATCTGGTATTCGCGGCCGCCTGCGCGCAGAGATGCCGCGGCGCCGAAGCTGTTCAAATTTGCCATGGGCTGTCCTCAGTTTATCTCACCGCTTCCACTTGAAGCGGATTCAGCAGGCGGTCGCGCCAAGCCAGAAACTCGGCGGCGGGCGCGCCGGGTTGCGGGCGGAAGAGCACGAACGCGGTACGTTCGGTGAACTTGTCGCCGGGTTTCAGCGGCGTATTGGTGCGGCTGATGAGGTGGCGGTCCCAGTACTTGCCATTCTGCGCGCCGTCATCGATGGCCAAGTGTGGATTCACTTGAGTGGTGGCGGAGGCGGCAATGGGCACCGCGCCAAAGCCGTAGCCCTTGTTGAGATTCACGAAGGCGATCCAGGCATCGGCGGCTAGTGGCGCGGCGGCGAGGATTGGCTTGCGCTCTTCGAGCGTCAGCAGGCGCGGCGCGCCGTTCGGGCCAATGGGCGCGATGAGATGCGTGAACAGATCGTCCATGGTCACCTCCTGTCCGCGCAGCCACCACATTTCGAGCGCGGCGGTGACGGTGGACTCCGCGTCAAAGAGAAAGTACGGCACATGGGCAAAGAAGCGGCACTCGGTGCGCAGCGCGATCTCCGGATGGTCTGCGAGGTGCCCTTCGCGCGTGAAGACTTGCCAGGCGCGGCCGCCACGGCGGCTCGATTTCTACACGGGCGTCCACTGCGCGATGCTCGTGTAGGCGCGCACGCCGGGGCGCTGAAAGCTGGGGGCCCAGTGCATGCGGTTGGGTGTGCGGCGCAGGGTGACGTCCGCCGGTTTATATGTGAGCGCGCGCAGAGTGCCGCTGTCTTCCTCAGCGTTGTTTAAGAGCTGCTTGGAGTGGTCCGCCTTGAACGCGGAGTTCTCGACGGTGAAGCCCACCAAGTCCGTTTGGGCGACTTGCAGCGTCTCGCACGAAGTCACTTGCTCCAACCGGAACGTGCGCGTTTGCCGCGCACCGATGGTAACGAAGAACGTCTGCTGTTCGCCGTTGATATTGATGGAGACCGGTTCGTTGATGCGTGCCAATCCCGCCGTTTCCTTCACACGCAAACGCGCCACCGGCGCAGGTGCGGCGGCGGCCAGCAAGAGATCGCGGCGTCTCATACAGCACGGCTCCATTCGCGGCGAATCCGCAGACCGGCATTGGGATCGAGCATGGGCGCCGTCGCCAGATGTACGTGCTCCACCCCGGCCGCGAGACGGTCACGCACGTCCTGACCCGACATCACGCCACCCACGGCAACGAGCCGTAGTGGAGAACCCGCCGCGCAAATCAGCCGCAACAGCATCCACGTTTCTTCGAGGCACCGCGCCGTGATCGCCGCGCCGCCAATGCCGCGCCGCAAGCCGCCGAAATGCCCGGCCACGCGTGCGGTGATTGAATTCACCGCACAGATGGCCTGAGCATGTGGACTCACCGCACGCAACACCTCGTCGGCCTGCTCTTCGTTGTGAAACAGCCCCACTTTCAAGGCCAGCGGAATCTCGCGTGGCAACCGGGCGCGCACGGCAGCGGCGATTTCACCGGAGGCTTCGCCTGACAGACAGAGGTCCGACTCTTTCGTGCATACGTTGGGGCAGGAAAGATTCGCCTCGACGACCTGCGCGCCCGACGAAGCGGCCCACTCCGCGCATTGCGCGAAATCCTCAGCGATGTCCCCTATGGTCCAGCCGACCTCGGGCGAGGCGACCACCGACACCGACAACACCTTCCTCGCGCCCAAACCACGCCGCGCACGCTCGACATCCACGCGCCACTCCGCCGGGTCACGCGAGGGCATGCCGAAGGAGATGGCCCAACTCTGCGCCGCCGCCGTTGCTGCCTGTTCCAATTCCGAACCTTCGCCCATGAGCGGCGCGCCTTCCACGGGTAGCAGGTTCGGCGGATCGAACGACGCGCGAAAGCGGGAACGCACGGTCATATACGTCAGCACGTCAAACCCGCGTGCGGCGTAGTAGTGGATCCACGCGCTGTTCAACAGCGGCCCGGCAGGCATGCCAAGGGGTGACACCACACGCAACGCGCAGAACGTCCATTCACCCGGTACCTCGGCCGCGCGTTCGGCGCCGTCTGCCATCGGAGCATGCTGATAGTTCCACTCGTAGCTTTGCGCGATGTCGTAGCGGTCAATCGTTGAAACCGACATACTGGACTTCCTCTTCGAGCCAAAAGCCGAAACGATCGAACACGCGTTGCTTCAAATCCACGATCACGGCGCGCAGGTCGTCCGACGTAGCCCCCGGGCCGTCATTGTAGATGAGATTCGCGTGATAGTCGGCCACCTGAATATCGCCGCGCCGGATGCCTTTCACGCCGGCCTGCTCCAGAAACCACGCCGAGGGCACTTTACCATCCCGCACCAGCTTCGGCGGCGCTGCGGCAGCGGCGGACGCGGGCAATTGCGCGAAAAGGCAGTTCTTAAAAATGCTACCGGCGCACTTCATCGTGGGCGGGTACTTCGCATCGCGCGTGGCGCTAATTTTGTCCGCCTCTTTGCGCATTGCCGCCGGGTCCGCCTCGGGCATCGCCAGTTCCGCAGCTAGGATGATCCAGTCTTTGCGGCGCTTAAAAATGCTCTCGCGGTAGGTGAACTCGCACTCGGCGTTGGTGAACCAGCGTGCTTCCACGCCATCGTGAAAGCGCACACGATGTACGCTTTCCATGATCGAGTGGCCGTACGCACCGGCGTTACCGTAGATCGCCGCGCCCACCCAGCCGGGAATGCGCGTCATCGTGTGAAGATTGGCGCGGCCTTCGTCGATGGTGAAGTCCACCAGCGATTGCAACTCCGCGCCGGACTCCACCGTCACCATGCCGCGTCGCATGCCCAACCGCGCGCCGCGATACCGCAGCACAGTGCCGGGAAAACCTGTGTCCGCCACCAGAAGGTTCGAGCCGCCGCCCAGCACCACATACGGTTCGCCGCTGGCTCGCGCAAGCCTCAGCGCGGCAACAAAATTCTCCTCAATGCGCGCGTCCACCAAAAGGCGCGCCGGGCCGCCCAGGCCAAAGCGCGTGTACGCCGCGAGCGGGGCATGCTCGGTCGCCGCCACGCCGCGAAGCGCGCGCAGGTCTGCCACCATGTTACTTGGATACAATGAGGAACTTGCCAAGACTTCCAGTGTAGCGAGGAGCTGCCGCACCACGCCTATCCCCACGTTTCCCGGCTTTCCCGCCGAGGCCCTCACGTTCTTCCGCCAACTCAAGCGCAACAGCAACCGCGAGTGGTTTGAAGCGCGCAAGCCCGTGTTCGAAGAGAAGGTTCGCGCGCCGATGGTGGCCTTCGTCGAAGCACTGAACGCTGAGCTCGCCACGCTTGCGCTAGATCGTGTCACCGAGCCAAAGAAGGCCATCTAGCGGCTCTACCGTGATACGCGCTTCAGCAAGGACAATACACCGTACAAAGACTATATCGCCGCCAACTCCCCGCATCGCAAGCTTGACAAACATGCGGGCGCTGGGTTGTATGTCGGCATCTCGCACGAATCGGTGGATGTGGCCGGCGGGCTCTACATGCCAGGGCCGAAACAACTGCTGGCGGTTCGTAACCTGCTGGCTGAGAGCCACGCTGAATTCACGAAACTGGCCAGCTCGCGCGGATTCGGCACACTGCTCGGTGAACTCCAGGGCGAGCAACTCGCCCGCGTCCCCAAGGGATTTCCGGCCGATCACCCCGCAGCGGATCTGCTGCGCCGCAAGCAGTGGTATTGGTACGTGCGGCTGGATCCGGAACTCGCAACCACGCCGAAGTTGCTCGCGGAGATCCGCAAGCGCGTGGCAGCGGTGTTGCCCGCGGTGGCGTGTGTCAACGCGCCACTTCTTGCGCTCGAAAAGAAGGATTCAGACCGGGCGCGCTTTGCGCGTTAGACTTTGTCGCGAACCTTCTTCTTCTTCGCCTGCGACTCGTCAACGCGGAGGTTGTTGGTCGCCTTGAAAACGCCCGGCACGCCGTTGGCCTTAATGCCGGTGATCGTCTTATCGCTTTCGAGGCCCACGAACCCTTCCAACGTGGCGTTGCCGTTCTTGACAATGATGTGGACGGGCGAGTTCGGGCCGCGAATCGCATAGCGCGTCATGGCCGGATGGCCCATGACGGCACGCCACATCTGCATGCGGATCTGGTCGTCCATGGACCCCACCGGCAGCACTTCGATGTTATTGGTAACCGACTCGACGCCTTCGATCTTCTTCACCACGCGTTCGGAATCGGTCTTCAGCGTGGGGCGCAAGACGAAACCGTCGAGCATCACCTTGGCGCCGTCAAGTCCAAAAGTGATCCAATCGAACGGCCCGTAGAACGGCAGGCGCAAGATCTCCTTGCGCACCGACTTCACGATGCGTTCATCGGGCTGCGCCAGTACTGCGGGAGCAAGCGAGAGAAGAGATACGGCAAGCGTGGAGAAGATTCACATAAGGCATATTGTACAGCACTCACGCGGCGTTAGACTCGCGCACCAAAGCTTCAAGACGTTCCTGCGCCGCGCCCGTGTCAGTCGACTCACTGGCCTTGGCCACGGCCTCGCGCGGTCCGGGCGCCACGCCGCAGACCATCAGCGCCGCCGCGGCGTTGAGCACCACAATGTCGCGCGGTGCGCCCCGTTCGCCAGATAGCACGGCTCTTGCCAACCGGAGATTGTCGGCCTTGGTGGGAGCGGCAAGCGAGGCGAGCGTAGCGCGCCGGATGCCAAAATCTTCGGGTGTCCAAACGTGTTCGCGCACCTGATCAAACACCACCTCCAGCACGAGCGTGGAGCCCGTCGTGGTTACTTCATCCATGCCGTCGGAACCATGCACGACGTAGGCCCGTGAGGTTCCCAATTCGGCCAGAGTCGCGGCCATCAACCGCGCCCCATGCTCAGACGGCGCGCCGATTAGTTGGAACGGCGCGCCAGCGGGATTGGTCAGCGGCCCCAACAGATTCAGCGCGGTGCGCATCTTCAACTCGGCTCGCGCCGGCCCCGCATTCTTCATTGCCGGATGCAGCGCGGGTGCAAATAAGAATCCAATTCGGGCGTGCCGAATGCAGTGCGCCATACGTTCCGGCGTCAACGCGATCTTCACGCCCAAAGCTTCGAGAATATCCGCGCTGCCGCAATGCGACGCCATCGAACGATTCCCGTGCTTGGCCACATGCACACCGGCTCCTGCCACCACCAGCGCCGCCACGGTGGAGATGTTGAAGCTTCCCGACGCATCGCCGCCGGTACCGCACGTATCGATCACCGGAGGCCGAATGCCAGCCACATCCACCTTCAAGCTGCGCGAGCGCATGGCTCTGGCCAAGCCCAATAGCTCGTCGGAGGACTCTCCTTTCATCCGTAGCGCCACCAGGAACGCCGCGATTTGCGCAACGCTCGCCTCGCCGTCAAGGATGTGTCCCAAGGCTTGTTCGGCTTCGGCCGCGGATAACGAAGTGTGCGTGGCTACTCGGTGCAGGAAATCAAGGAATGGCATGCTATATTGAGAGTTCGACGGTCTCCGGATACTAACACAATCCTATGAAAATTCATGAGTATCAGGCCAAGGGACTCTTGGCCAGGCAGGGCGTCCCTGTGCCTCACGGCAAGGTTGCGGTCACGGCGGATGAAGCCATCGCCGGCGCAAAGGAATTGATGGCGGCGGGCGCCACGGGCGTGGTTGTGAAGGCACAGATTCACGCCGGCGGCCGCGGGAAAGGCGGCGGTGTCAAAGTGGCCAAGTCGTTGGCCGATGCCGAAATGCACATCAAGGAAATTCTCGGGATGACGCTCGTCACCCACCAGACCGGGCCCGAAGGCCGCGTAGTGAAACGCCTGCTAATTGAAGAGACGCTGCCCATCGATCGCGAACTGTATCTGGGGATCACGCTCGACCGGCAGACCGGCAAGAACGTCTTCATGGCGTCGGCCGCCGGAGGCATGGACCTCGAAGAGGTGGCGGAAAAAACGCCGCATTTGCTGCTGAAGGAAACGATCGAGCCCGGTATCGGCCTCACCGGTTTTCAGGCGCGCAAGATGGCGTTCGGCATGGGGATCCCCACCGCCAGCATAAATGCCGCGGTATCGGTGATGATGGCGCTGGCGAAGGCCTACGATGAATTCGATTGCTCGCTCGCCGAAGTGAACCCGCTGGTGCTCACCTCCGACGGCCGCGTGGTGGCGCTCGACTGCAAGATGTCGATCGACGACAACGCGATGTTCCGCCACAAGGATCTCGTCGAACTGCGCGACACAAATGAGGAAGATCCGCTGGAAGTGGAAGCCTCGAAGTTTAGCTTGAACTACATCAAACTCGACGGCAACGTGGCCTGCATGGTGAACGGCGCGGGCTTGGCGATGGCCACGATGGACATCATCAAGTACGCCGGCGGTAGTCCGGCCAACTTCCTCGACGTGGGCGGTGGCGCCAACGCCGAGCAGGTGAAGAACGCCTTCCGCATTCTACTTTCCGACTCGGCGGTGAAGGCGGTTTTGATCAATATCTTCGGCGGCATCCTGCGTTGCGACACGCTGGCAACGGGCGTGGTGAACGCCGCGCGCGACCTCGGCATCAAGCTTCCCATCGTCATCCGGATGGAAGGCACCAACGTGGAACAGGGCCGCAAGATCCTCCAGGAGTCGGGCTTCAACTTTACCGTGGCAGACGGCATGAAGGACGCGGCCGAAAAAGTCGTGGCGCTGGCCAAGTAGAGACTACGAGAGAGACCACAACCAAATGAGCATGCTCGTCAACAAGAATACGCGCCTCCTCGTGCAGGGCTACACGGGCAAAGAAGGCACTTTTCACGCTGAAACAGCGATTGCTTACGGCACCAACGTCGTGGGTGGCGTGACACCCGGCAAAGGCGGACAGAAGCATCTGGACCGGCCCGTGTTCAACACCGTGGCTGATGCAGTGAAGGAAACCGGCGCGAACGTTAGCGTCATTTTCGTGCCGCCGCCGTTTGCCGCTGAAGCCATCATGGAAGCGGCAGACGCGGGCTTGCCGCTCGTTGTCTGCATCACCGAGGGGATTCCGGTGGCCGACATGGTGAAGGTGCGCCAGTCCCTGCAAGGGCGCGCCACGCGACTCATCGGCCCGAACTGCCCGGGCATCATCACGCCGGGCGAGTGCAAAATCGGCATTATGCCGGGCCACATTCATAAGTCCGGGCATGTGGGCGTGGTTTCGCGCTCCGGCACGTTGACGTATGAAGCCGTGGGCCAGTTAACGAAACTCGGCATCGGCCAGTCCACCTGCATCGGCATCGGCGGCGATCCGATCATCGGCACCACGCACACCGACGCGGTGCGGTTGTTCAATGAAGACCCCGACACGCACTGCATCGTCATGATCGGCGAGATTGGCGGCAATGCCGAAGAGACCGCGGCCGAGTACATTAAGCAGCACGTGCGCAAGCCGGTGGTAGGCTTCATCGCCGGCCAAACCGCGCCTCCTGGCCGCCGTATGGGCCACGCGGGCGCCATTATCTCCGGTGGTTCCGGCAAAGCCAGCGACAAGATCGCGGCCATGCAGGCCGCCGGTATCCACGTTTGCGATTCGCCGGCCGATATGGGCGCCAAGGTCCAGGCCTGCCTCACGTCGTAAGGAATTTTTCTATTTTCTATGTCTCAACGTACGTTTGGAATCATCAAGCCCGATGCCGTGGCCAACGGTAAGGCGGGCGCCATTCTCGCCGCCATCGAAGAAAATGGCTTCCAGATCGTAGGTCTGCGCAAGACGCGTTTGTCGCAGGAGCAGGCCGAGGCGTTCTACGCCGTGCACAAGGAGCGGCCTTTCTATGCCGGCCTGGTGAAGTTCATGACCGAAGGTCCGGTAGTGGTAATGGCGCTGGAAAAAGAGAATGCGATTCTCGCCTGGCGCGAACTGATGGGCGCAACCAATCCCGAAAAGGCCGCTGATGGCACGTTGCGTAAGCGATTTGCAGAAAACATTGAGCGCAACGCGGTTCATGGCTCGGATGCGCCTGAGACGGCTGCTCAGGAGATACCTTTCTTCTTCACCGGTTCGGACCTGTTGTAGTAGAAGCCCTCGAAACGACGAGGGCAGGGAAGGAGCGGGCGAGATTTTCTCCCGCGCCTTTTCTTCGTGAAAGGCCGGCGTACTGCGTTTTGCCTCCACAGGGCACGAGTTTGGGTGTCTCCGAGTACATCCTACAGAGCATGCGGCAATTCTTACACGAACTACTTTTTCCGGGGTATTTGTACCTGAGCTTCTCCGTGGTCTACTAGGGTTACTAGAGAAGAGGGAACGAAGTTGTTCCAAACCAGCCGGTACTGGTTATTAAACAAGTTCAAGGACGCTGCTGCTCATGTTGCCTGAGATTTTACTGAAGTTGCCGTTCGATAGGGTAGAGTTTGCACCCGGGCAAACGCTGCCGAGTCAAGAAGATGGCGAATCTTGCCTATATATCCTGCTAAATGGTTGCGTTACCCTTGAGGATCCCGGCAATACCGCCAATACGGTATTTTGGCCAGAAGATTTGGTCGCGGGCGCACCCGATCATTCTTTGAAAGCTGCTAGCCGAACCGAGGCTCTCCGAGTTTACGCTTCCACGCTGCTGTCGGTTGCGTGGCAGAATGAGGACCTCATCCGCTGGCTTTGGCAGCAACAGCAGATGCGCCAGACAGAGTTACTGTCGCGCATCTCGTTGTTGACCAAGGAGGGCGTCCATCGGCGGGTGATCCTGACGCTGGCGGGGCTGTCCGAACGCAGCGGCGGCAATCCGATGCCATTGGCACAGAAAGAACTAGCCGACCTGGCGGGCGCAACCCGTGAGACCACGTCTACGCTACTGAACCGCATGCGCCGTCGCGGGCTGGTCCAGTTGGGACGTAGGATGATACGGGTTTCGTCGTCAGCGGCACTTCGGGATATCCAATCGCTGGAGGAGAGCGATTCGGATGAAGCCAGCGCGCACGCGATGGCGATGGCCAACTAGGCGCGCCAGCGATTGAGAAATCGCTCGCTGGCGTAGCCTACGAAGACCGTCGCGCGCGGCGTGCCTGCCGCAGCCGCGGCGTGCTGTCCTGATGAATCGTAGCCCGTGTAAAATGCCGACTTGGCAATGGTGGCCGCGAACCGGGCAAAACTCCCCGAGAAGAGTCTGACGCGATGGGCCAGTGAGCCCGGAAGTGCTGAAACCGCGGCTCGCACGCGGTCTTCCTCCTCGCCCCCTGCGCCGAGGTCCACCACCACGGGGCGGCCCGCCGCAGCCAGCGATTCAAGCAGGTTGGCTTCAAATGGGCCAGCGATGCGCTTGGCGGGATTTTCTCCGGTGCCGAGGCTTACCGTGATGGCGTGTTCTCCGGCGGGAAGCAGCGGCGCGGAAAGGGTGTGAAAATAACGCTTGGCACTCTCCACTCCGAGTATGTCGCCTGCCCATTGCGCCGCGAGGGTGCCCAGTGAGTGGTCGCTATCTCTGCCATAGGTGCGGCTTTCAAATAGGAGATACCTCGCGGGGTCTGCCCCTAGCGGCAATAGTCCTAATTGCGAGAGGCGCGAATCGGGGTCGATCACCAGTGCGCCAGGCGGCAACAACGCGGTCAAGCGCATGCCAGCTTCGATGCGCGCGGCGAGCGTACCATGGCGCTGATATCCGACTGGTAAATGATGCAGCCGCGGGTCTGCATCAAAGAGGTCGAAGTTCTTGGCGGGAGCGGCGAAGTGAATCCGGGCTTGGGGGAAGCGCTGCTTGGCGGCATCGAGCAGGACGCTGGTGACGGCGAGGTCAGCTCCCAAAGTAACGCGAGACAACACAACCACATCGGCGGCGTCACCTCGAAATCTCTCCGTTGTCCGCACAACCTGCGCGTAGCGCCGGCGAAGTGCAGCCGCGGCCAGCGGTGGCGCCGTCACGCGTTGAATCACCTGCGAGAAGAGCGCTACGTAGGCGGCGGTGTCAGCGGCATCGAACGAGTCGCAAAGCGGCTCGATGACGTGCGAGAACAGGACCGGCGAGTTTTGTGAAATTAGTAGATCGAGCGCGGCATCGTCCCAGGGCTGGGCCGTGCGACAGGCTGACAGCAGCGCGGCGGCCGCTTCGAATGCGTCACGAAAAGCCAACTCTCATTATCGACAATCAGCGCTTGCGCCAGTTTTCATCAAAGAATCCGGTGTCGATCGCTTGCCCGGTTGCGGAATCGAGAATCGCCCAGTCGCCCAGGAGCGGAAACAACAGCGCATTGGTGCCGCGAAATTCTTTTTCCCCGAACGTGTGACCGGAATTGACTACGATGTAGCGCGACGGGTTGAGCGGGTTCGGGTAGATCATCGCCAGGATTCGACCGGCTTGGGGCGGCCACTTCAGAGGAAGTTGGGGAAGCACGCGGCGCAGCACGGAGTTGGTAGAAGGGTCGCCAAAAAGAATCAGATTGTGCGAAGCGATCTGCTGGGGCGTGAGTGCTGCGGCGTCCACGGTCTGCGGGTCGGCGCGCATCCATTTGGCGAACTCCTTCAGAAAGCGATTCATCGGAGCGTGCGGGGCGTTGGGCTTCACCACGAGGAATGAGTCCATTAAGGCATCGTCAATCGGCCCCTGCAAGCCTGGACGCTTGCGCAGAGTTCCGGGCTTTTCCGGCTCCGCTTTGCGCCAACCGCCGCCGGTTTTTTTCTCGAAGGTGTTGACGGTGCCGGGTGCGGTGACCAAGCGCGTGCCGTCAAGTTCGATGAAGCCGTTGCCGCTGTCTGGCCCGCGCGGAATGTGGAGCGAAAGGCGCGAGACGTTCTTGGTGCGGACAGTGTTGGTGGCGGGGTCGGCGTCCACTTCAGCGCGCTCGTAGTGCTGCTCGAGTCCTTCGATGTTCACCCAGCCGGCGTTTGCATAACGTGTGGTGTAGGTGGCAAAGCGCACGCGTTCGGCCTTGCCCACGGCGCGGCCGGCGGCCACATGTTTATCGAGGAACGCGTCGGACTGCTTCTTGCTCTCCGAATGAAATTTGTGTGGCGTCTGCGGGCCGACCAGGAACAACGCCCGCATATGCTCGCGCATCGGATCGGTGGCAATGGCCTTTTCGATATTCACCGAAGCTAGTAGTTGGGGGTCGATCTCGCCGCCGTAGCCGACCGTAGGTACGTTGAACACGTTCGCGGCCACATCTTGAGCGTCGTAGATGCGCCATAATTTGACGTGATGCCCGGGAGGGTCAGTTTGCTTGGCATAGTGGCGCGTTTCCGTAAATCCCGCCCCGGCTTCGATGGCAGCCCAGCGATGCGGGTGATGCAAACCGATGTGCCAGGTGCCGGCGCCGCCCATCGAGAAGCCGCGCAGGGCGATGCGCGCCGCATCGATGCGGAAGCGTGCTTCGGTGGCAGCGAGCGCTTCAAACACGTCGGTCTCGCCGGCCCAGCGATAGGCGTTGTTGGTGCGGCCAAAGACGTGGAGTTCCAAGCGGTCTGGATAGGTGACGACGGGTGGTTTGGGAGTTTCCGCTTGCGTGAGGAAGCTGATCTCGGTGAGCGTGGCGCCTCGGCCGTGCAGCACGACATCGAGCCGCGCCGGGCGCGTCGGGTCGTAGCGTTTGGGGATGACCAAGTGGAACGGCTGGACACTCGCGTCCACGCGCGAACGGTAGCCGAACGCGATGCGAGCGCCGGTGGCGGCGGTCCAGGGATGCTTGCCCTGTTCGAGTGCCGCGGCGCGTTCGATGCCGCGCTTGAGCAGCATCGCCGCATTGGTGGCGTAGGTGCGGGTGTAAACTTCTTCGGGATACCGCAGCATCCAGGCGACGGCTTTGTAATAGACCTCCACGTCGGCGAGCAAGTGGCCATCGGCCTTCGCACGCAACAAGGAGATTCGCTTGCCGAGATTGGTGAGGTCGCCCACCAGCGCGGCACGTTCGGCGTCGGGGAGGGCGTAGGGCGGGTTGGCCGGGGGCGGAGGAACCTGAGCGGCGAGGAGGCCGACGGCGAGCAGCGGAAGGATGGAGAGGGAACGAAGGTGCATGGGGTTGTTGCGAGGGACCTGTCAGGGCATTATAATGGGAGAGCTAGTGGGCGTGCTTGTGGCGCTATCGTCTAACGGTTAGGACGGAGCCCTCTCAAGGCTTAAATACGGGTTCGATTCCCGTTAGCGCTACCACCTCTTTACCTCCTTAAAGCCATCGGGGTCGCACGGGGTCATACACGCGCATACGCCCTCCGGCGGAGGGCGTCCGAATCTCTTTATCCCACATTTCCGTTTTGAGCCGCGCGTGCGAATCTCCCGGATGCTCGTCCGCAGCAATATCCATGAGGGTTTGAAGGCAGCGAAGGCCCCTGCGGAGGACAGTACCCAATG